>NZ_KV830987.1:0-3220 GCF_001836945.1 Staphylococcus sp. HMSC062H10 | reverse complement strand
CAATATGACCCAGGTCCTTGTGGCCTGGTTTTTTTATTTCAAAATTTATGAAATGTATCTTATGTTTGAGATTAAATAGTGCAATGTTTTAAAAAATATAACATACATCAATATAAATTTAATTCATCTTTACATTAAAAGTGCGAACGAATAAGAAAAGTAATTAAACACAGTATCAAACCATTTAAAACAATTAGTATAAAAAGTAAATAGATAATTAAAAATCAATAAAATTAAGTTATTCAAACCAAAGTGTAAAATAACAGTTGAAAATAAATAAATTTATTTAAAGTATTGTTCTTTATCTAAAAATGTATTACGATGGGAATACAAATTTTTATATGTAAAAATATTAGTTTTTTGCAAATATTGATATTTTAAAGGAGATTTATATGATTAACAGGGATAACAAAAAGGCAATAACAAAAAAGGGTATGATTTCGAATCGCTTAAACAAATTCTCGATTAGAAAGTATACTGTAGGAACTGCATCGATTTTAGTAGGTACGACATTGATTTTTGGTCTAGGGAACCAAGAAGCTAAAGCTGCTGAAAACACTAGTACAGAAAATGCAAAACAAGATGATGCAACGACTAGTGATAATAAAGAAGTGGTGTCAGAAACTGAAAATAATTCGACAACAGAAAATAATTTAACAAATCCAATTAAGAAAGAAACAAATACTGATTCACAACAAGAAGCTAAAGAAGCACCAACTACATCTAGTACTCAACAACAGCAAAATAATGCTACAACTTCAACTGAAACTAGGCCTCAAAACATTGAAAAAGAAAATGTTCAACCTTCAACTGATAAAACTGCGACAGAAGATACATCTGTTATTTTAGAAGAGAAGAAAGCACCAAATAATACAAATAACGATGTAACTACAAAACCATCTACAAGTGAAATTCAAACAACACCAACTACACCTCAAGAATCTACAAAAATTGAAAATTCACAACCGCAAGCAACGCCTTCAAAAGTAGACAATCAAGTTACAGATGCAACTAATCCAAAAGAATCAGTAAATGTGTCAAAAGAAGAACTTAAAAATAATCCTGAGAAATTAAAAGAATTAGTTAGAAATGATAGCAACACAGATCGTTCAACTAAACCAGTTGCTATAGCTCCAACAAGTGTTACACCAAAACGTGTAAACGCAAAAATGCGCTTTGCAGTTGCACAACCAGCAGCAGTTGCTTCAAACAATGTTAATGATTTAATTAAAGTGACGAAGCAAACAATCAAAGTTGGCGATGACGAAGATAATGTAGTTTCTGCACATGATGGCGAAGAAATTGAATATGACTCAGAATTTACAATTGATAATAAGGTCAAAGCCGGAGATACAATGACAATTAATTATGATAAGAATGTAATTCCTTCGGATTTAACAGATAAAAATGATCCTATCGATATTACTGATCCATCAGGAGAGGTCATTGCTAAAGGAACTTTTGATAAAGCAACTAAGCAAATCACATATACATTTACAGACTATGTAGATAAATATGAAGATATAAAATCACGCTTAACTCTATATTCGTATATTGATAAAAAAACAGTTCCAAATGAGACAAGTTTGAATTTAACATTTGCTACAGCAGGTAAAGAAACAAATCAAAATGTCACTGTTGATTATCAAGATCCAATGGTCCATGGTGATTCAAACATTCAATCTATCTTTACAAAATTAGATGAAGATAAGCAAACTATTGAACAACAAATTTATGTTAATCCTTTGAAAAAAACAGCAACTAACACTAAAGTTGATATAGCTGGTAGTCAAGTAGATGATTATGGAAATATTAAACTAGGAAATGGTAGCACCATTATTGACCAAAATACAGAAATAAAGGTTTATAAAGTTAACCCTAATCAACAATTGCCTCAAAGTAATAGAATCTATGATTTTAGTCAATATGAAGATGTAACAAGTCAATTTGATAATAAAAAATCATTTAGTAATAATGTAGCAACATTGGATTTTGGTGATATTAATTCAGCCTATATTATCAAAGTTGTTAGTAAATATACACCTACATCAGATGGCGAACTAGATATTGCTCAAGGTACTAGTATGAGAACAACTGATAAATATGGTTATTATAATTATGCAGGATATTCAAACTTCATCGTAACTTCAAATGACACTGGTGGTGGTGACGGTACTGTTAAACCTGAAGAAAAGTTATACAAAATTGGTGACTATGTATGGGAAGACGTTGATAAAGACGGTGTCCAAGGTACAGATTCGAAAGAAAAGCCAATGGCAAACGTTTTAGTTACATTAACTTACCCGGACGGTACAACAAAATCAGTAAGAACAGATGCTAATGGTCATTACGAATTCGGTGGTTTGAAAGACGGAGAAACTTATACAGTTAAATTCGAAACGCCAGCTGGATATCTTCCAACAAAAGAAAATGGAACAACTGATGGTGAAAAAGACTCAAATGGTAGTTCGATTACTGTTAAAATTAATGGTAAAGATGATATGTCTTTAGACACTGGTTTTTATAAAGAACCTAAATATAATCTTGGTGACTATGTATGGGAAGATACAAATAAAGATGGTATCCAAGATGCTAATGAACCTGGTATCAAAGATGTTAAGGTTACATTAAAAGATAGTACTGGAAAAGTTATTGGTACAACTACTACTGATGCCTCGGGTAAATACAAATTTACAGATTTAGATAATGGCAACTATACAGTAGAATTTGAAACACCAGCAGGTTACACGCCAACGGTTAAAAATACTACAGCTGAAGATAAAGATTCTAATGGTTTAACAACAACAGGTGTTATTAAAGATGCAGATAATATGACATTAGACAGTGGTTTCTATAAAACACCAAAATACAGTTTAGGTGATTATGTTTGGTATGACAGTAATAAAGATGGTAAACAAGATACAACTGAAAAAGGAATTAAAGACGTTACAGTTACATTGCAAAATGAAAAAGGCGAAGTAATTGGAACTACAAAAACAGATGAAAATGGTAAATATCGTTTTGATAATTTAGACAGCGGTAAATACAAAGTGATTTTTGAAAAGCCTGCTGGCTTAACACAAACAGGTACAAATACAACTGAAGATGATAAAGATGCTGATGGTGGAGAAGTAGATGTAACAATTACAGATCATGATGATTTTACAATAGACAACGGTTACTTCGAAGAAGATACATCAGATAGCGATTCAGACTCAGA
>NZ_KV830986.1:27133-69484 GCF_001836945.1 Staphylococcus sp. HMSC062H10 | reverse complement strand
ATGGGCCAAAACCTAATTTAATCCAATCTATATAGTCGAAAGATACGTATAATTTACCTTCGCTTGTAAAATCAAATTCACATGATGTCCATGGGTCAAGTCCTTCTTCTTTAAATGCATTTCTTAACTTCTTAAACAATCTATATAAATCCGTCCACAAATCATAAAATACTTTTTCAGAGATATTATACTCTCTAGGGATATATGTATAATAATTCAATTCATCGCTACCTGGTTTAGTATAATTAAAAATGACTTCCCCACCTTCATCATCTACGTAGGCAATTGCATATACTTTTTCCCACTCTACTGGTATCATGCTGCTAATCTTATTTGCAATCTCGTTATACATTTCACTTAATTTTTCTTCGAAAGCCATGTTATCACCCCTATATTTTCAAAATAGATATTGGTTTCATTTCCGTTAAATAAAAAGCACTAAACAACACCTCTACGTCGCTTAATGCTTCTTCAAATTAATATTACTCATTTCATACCTAAATTCACTAATGGAACTAAAATAACTGCAACTATTGTTACGATAACTGGAATTCCAAATAATTTCGAGTCTTTTTTAGTATTATATTATTTGTAAATAATAACCATAAAACTCCTACTCATTATTTTGTCTTTCAATTTATTTAACTATTTATAATTATAGTAAAAAAGATATTAATAGTATATACTTTTTTACCATTTCGTAAATAAAAATTTACCGACAACTATATGTAATACAATTATAATAATATTGATAAAATCATATTCAGAATAATAACCGACAACTGAAAACTATTAGACTTATTACAACAAAAGCAAGCGTTCCTTTTCTAATTCTAAAAATCAAATCCCATTAATATCAATCCACTCAAATTCTTTCACATCATTGAGTGTAAAATAATATGGTGATATACGTTGAAGTTGATTTTTTATATAAGTATACTCCAATAGTAATTTATAAAATTATTTAGTCATCATCTTCAGTGTTTAATTCAAAAATATAGAATCTACTGTATTGCATAATAAATTGAAAGGCTACAAATTGTGTACAAACAATAATAATGATACTTACCATTATGACAAACTTGGATTCTACAACATTGGGCACCAACATATATTCGATAATTCTTTCAATATATATAAATGCGCTCAACGCGGTTAATAATAAACCAAAATGGGTTTTAGTTTTACCACCCCAACGTTTTGTTACTTTAGGTAATTTTAATAACGTGAACATTCCGCCAATTACTAATAACAAATAGCTAATTATGATTGAAATCGTGCCCATCAACCAATAATTGAATAGGTCATAATGATTTTGTAAAGCAACAAAATAGTAAAGATTACATGTTGCAAATACTGCAGTGATAGTAGTTAGCACATTTATAACGACTAAAAATCGGGCATATATTTTTTTATATTTCTGTGCGCTTTCCTTTTCGAAATCTATAAATCTAATCCATTGAAGTAAACTAATTATGATAATTATTAATTCTATAATTGTCGTTATCTTTAAATAATTAGGAAACCTTTCATAATCTAAACCAAAAAAGAAAGTTAGACATGAAAAAAGTATCATAAATAAAGATGCTAAACTTAAGGCTTGTGCACCTGGCTTTCGAAGAATGTCTATATTTTCCTTAGTAGTCATATTTACCTATCTCCTATACATTGATTTTGTAATAGCATATTACGTATTTAAAGCTATATATACTTAGATTTTCATCTACAAAAAGCATAAAATTATCTTTATATTATTATTTGATGAGTATCAACTTTACGGTCTATATTGTTTTTTACTTAACCGCCAAAAAGACTAAACAAAGCTTTATTGTTTAGTCTCACATTAAGATTGTCTATTCTTCTTCTTGCTCTTTAACATATTTCTCTACTTCTCGAATTTCTTCCATTTCATAATCCATTTCTGGCATAATTCCAAATTTTTTATATTTATAGTAATTTTCTCTAGCTAATGGACCTAAGCCTAATTTAATCCAATCAATATAATCAAAAGATACGTTTAATTTACCGTCTCTTGTAAAGTCAAACTCACATGATGTCCATGGTTCTAGTCCTTCTTCTTTAAATAAATTCCTTAAATTCTTAAACAAGTAATACAAATTCATCCATAAATCATCAAATATTTCCTCTGAAACATTATAATCTCTAGATATATTCGTGTAATAATTCAATTCATCGCTACCTGGTTTAGTATAATTAAAAACGACCTCCCCTCCTCTATCATTTACATAGGCTATCGTATATACCTTTTCCCACTCTACTGGTATCATGCCATCAATCTCATTCGCAATCTTGTTGTATATTTCACTTAACTTACCTTCAAATCCCATACTAACACCTCTATATGTTTTCTATTGTTTTAACTTTTCGTTCATTATTAATCTCATATCCAACCTTAAATATAGTTGGCCGTTGACTATTACCATTATATTTCACTTCAATTTTAATATTTTTTACTTCCTTTCCAAAATTAATAGCATTTTTCCATTCTTTTTCAATATCATACCATTCACCATTTTCCTTAAATGGACGGTTGATAAATTTACTTTGTGCTACAAGGTTATCTATGTCTTTTGAACCACCAAACATTCTAGCAATTAAATGACCTCCATCATCGTCTGGTAATCTATCCTCTCCACCTACAGTTTTTTGCGCATAGTTATTACGATCTCCATCTTTTAGAGAGAGATTGTCTACATAAACTTCTTTTATGCGCCCTTTATGATCAGTCCGATATATGTGACCATTAGGCGTTGTATATTCAATATTCGCCTTTAGTTTCTTAGGTCTAAGTCTTGCATAGTGTTTTCCGAATTCAACCTTCGTGTAGTTTGGTGATTCAACATATTTTGATGAATTAATTTCATGGCTACTTACACTATGTTTACCTTCACTTCTCACCATACTATCTTTTGGACCATGTGTCACGTGATTTTGTGGTGTAACAGCACGCTTTATGTTTTGACCCATGTTTCTCAAAGTAGTTGTTTCAGCAAATTTTATACCACCCATTCCCGCTGGTGCAAGTTGTTGTTTAAATGGATGTGCTATTTCTTTATCAAGTCCATTATTCACTATTCGTTTGACATTTTGTGCTTGTTGTCCAATCCAATTTCTACTTTGTTGAACAGTATGAGTTGCTTGACCACGCATGTTACTCAGCATTTGTCCAACATGAGTATTTTGAGCAAAGTTACGAGATTGATTCAACACACTGTTTTTCATCATTCCCATTTTAGGTGAAATACGACTAACTGCTTGTTGCATTGTCTTTTGCAATCCTGTTTTAACTGCAAATTTTTCTCCGCCTTTGAAGCCTAATTTCATTAAACTTTTCCCAGCACCTTTGAGGAAGCCCATACCTGGCAACGGAATAAGCGAAAGTCCTTCCATGATGCGTTCTTCTTTAGATAGCTTTCTTCCAGTTATAATATTTTTTCCTGTGGCTGCATTGGCTGCTGAATAAGCGGTATATGCACCTGCTGCTACTGCACCTGCGACAGGGTTGACTATAGTTAAAGCTATAATTCCGACACCCGCTAAAATATCAACTGCCAATTCTTTTTTCTTTTGCTCCTCTAGCTCTTCCGCTTCAGCTACTGTCATGTAATCACAAGAAGCGCCCTGAGTCATCATTTTTTCAAAATCACTCTTAGATAATTTCTTATCTTCTTTTTTCATTTCTTTGTAATGCTGATCAATTACTTTTACAAATTCTTGATCCGATTTTAATATTTCATCGATGCTATAAACATCGCTGTCACTTTTCTTGGCATCTCCCTTTGCAATTTTCCCAGAAGCCCCATAGGTATCTCTACCATGACCACCGCCATTTTTTATTAATATATTTTCCAATTTGACATTCGTTATACCTTTGAATGCTTTATCTATATCTTCTATAAATGGCGTGTCAATAATTTCTTTCATTTTCGAATCTAATTGAGATGCATAATCATATAACTCATTTTGATAATACCCCATTAACTTAGATCCTTGTGGACCTACTACACAACTTGTTAATGATATTGCGCCATCTTCGTCTAAAGAACTGACATCGCTTACCGCATCATCCATTGTTGTATCTACATCTAAGAAGTCTTGACCCTCTATTGCATCTATTACACTTTGGATAGATGACTTTTCATTATCATAATCAGCTGTTAGATATTCAATATCTTTTGTCATGTCATGCACCTATCCTTCAATATTATAGTAAAGCTTGGCAAATTCCGTACCCCAATGTTCATCTGATTCAAAGAACTTTTGTGCTGAATTCATGACGCCACCACCGAGTGTACTCAATGGACCTTTGAGACCACTAATGACTGTTGCAGCACTACTATAGCCATTTTCCATAGAATGTGCAGCTTTTTCACTACTGTAGTAATTTAATTGCGCTATTTTCCCAAAGTTTTGAGCTATTTCATCATACTTTTGACTAATGCTTTCTAATTCTTTTACAACATGTGCAATCGTTTCAGCTTTAACACTAATTTTCCCACTCAACGTCATTACTCCTCTGCTTTATTAATATGATTTTCATCAGTATTGAATCCAAATAATTCTCGTATAAATGTATTAATGACGCCAATATGAACATTCAGTACTTTATCTTTTAATGGGTATCGAATGAGTAGCAAATCATTTTGTTCATAAATGTTATATAAACTTTGTTGAGGGTCACCTTGATGATTGTATATTTCAATTTCTAACACACGCCCAATCGTATCGATACTTTCATTATTTAAGTTCTCCAATGTTTCATCGTCAATTTGTTTAAAGTCCCAATCATTGGACTTTTCTTGTCTCATTAATAAAGGATATGATTGTACAATCGACCACCATGCAATGTCTTTATTTATAATTCGTATTTGAAATCCATTATTTTTAAACCGGCTTAACAAAATATATTCATCTTTTTCATAGCTAAATGGTGCAAAATACATATCATTAATTCGAATATTTACAATTGCGCTAATATACTCTCTGACTAATGTAGCCACTTTAAAACCTGCATCAGTTAACTTGTCATTCTCTGTTACTAATTCCTTTTCAATTAAAGCAGCTTTAGCTTCTTCAAAATTTGATGGATCAAACAATTCAAAATTTACGAGAGGTAATTTACTACCACCTAAAATTGTTAATTCTTCGTAAGAAAAATAATCTATTCGCTTAACATCTTTCATCATGGGTTCACCCTATCAAGCCCTTGCTTAATTGATAATGTATCGTATTTCGCTAGATTTTGACTTAAGTTATCAATTGCTTTTTGATGGTCAGCCATCGGTTGTACTAATTCTTCTTGAAACTTTGCCATAATAAGTAACACATCTTTCACCTTATTGGCGAACTGTCCTTCCCAATCACTACCTTCGATATACTCAGCGAGCTGTTGCGTTTGCTTTTGACATGCTTCAATATCTTTAGCTGTTTTTGCCGCTAATTGTTTTGCTTGATCAACCTTGCCACCATCTGCTTTAATACCTTTATATCCACCCATATCTTCACCTCAATATTAATTCATTGCTTTATTAAAATATTCACTTGCCTTTTCGCCAGCAATTTCCTTAGCTTTTTGGAGGGATTCTTTATTTTTATCGATATCTTCACCCAACATTTCAAGCTTTTGTTTCATCAAATTTCTTTTTTCAATATATAACGTATTGGGCGCCTTTCCCTTAACAGTTACACTGTCCTTATTAGCACTAGATTTTGCAGTTTGTACGTCCTTTGCTGTGCTTTCAATATCATCTAGTGCAAAACTCAAATTAAATTCTAATCGCTTATATTGTTCAGCTTTTCTTAAATATCCAGAACGAACTTCAATTTCATGCGCAATCTCTTCTGCATGCTTTTTAATATCTTTAAATTTCGACTTAACCATTGTTTCAATATCATTAAAATTCATAACATACCTCCCTCCTATTTAATTCATTGCTATTTAAACCATCTAATCTTTTGATAAGCTTGGTTTGCGACCATATATGCTTCATTTTCTTTAATAACTGGTTCTCGTTGAATAAATCTAAATTTAAAGAATTGTTGGTCTGAAATACGAATACCTATACTAAATTGGTTAATCATTTTACGTGCAACATCAATCTGTTTATCATAAGCATCTATTAATTCTTTATGAATGCCGACAAATAAAATGTTCAAGCCAAGTTCTGGTCCTTTTGTAATAAGTTTTTTAACATCATCTTCCGGAATATACGTGCAATCAATAAATGTTTTAAAATCATTGATAATGTAAAGTGAATCTTTTTCAAACGGACCGTCCATTTCTCTTTGTTTTAAGTCTTCAATCATTAGTTGATGAATCGCTTTAATGTCTTCTCTTTCTTCGGCAAAGTTAGCCACTTGATGCCTATAAGCTTTAAACTCTCCACTTGAGTCTGCGATACAAATCGCATATTTTTCATTTAATATGTCAATCTCTTTCATCATAATTTCGGCAATATGCGCAATTTCTCTCGGATTTTCTGATGAAATCATTGCTGGTTCAGTTAATTTAATTTTTTGTAGTGTAACACCTTCATAATCTAATCCAATTGGTAAAGCACCATTAGCAACTATATCCGGTAAGCTTAATGATTCTCTGTAATCTTCATATTTAATTTCATCTGGCATCATAGGAATATCACTTGGTGTTTCACCTTTATAAAATTCTGTCATCGCTGATACTTCATCATTAATTTGATCATTATATGATTTGGTCTCATCATGTTTAAATGGTTGGCCGATATGGAATGATACGTTGTCATCGCTACTTAACAATGCTCGACCCACTACATCTTTAACCGCAAATTTTTGCTGTCCTACTACGTTCGACACCTCTGATTTATCATATAAAAACATGGCGATACGTGTTTTCATATTAATGTACATTGGTGTTTTCATAGCATTAGCTCTTGAGGCAGTTAAGGTTACTTGCATGTCTAATGCTAGCCCTTCACGCGTCATTTTAATCATCATATTTTCAAAAACTTCTTGGAAAGGTGAATCTTTTACTGCGTCAAAGTTATCAATAAGAATAAAGACATGCGGAATTGTTTCACCAGATAATTTTCGATATTCAGAAATACTAGTAACACGATACTGACTTAAAATCTTCTTACGGCGATCGATTTCATCATTAAATATCCGTATCGCCTTCGCAATCTTGTCTTCTTGATCTACTGTAAAGTAATCAGCGACATGTGGTATGTCTGTGACTGGCATCAAACCATTGGTACCGAAATCGAACAAGTACATGTGTGCTTGATCAGGACGATGGTGTCTTGCAACATCGAAAATAATGTTGTGTAAGAACGTTGTTCTACCATATCCTGGACTTCCGATTAACGCGATGTGACCAGCTTTTTTCAATTGTAATACCATCGGCCCTTGATATTGTTCTTCTGGTACGTCTTTAAGTCCTAATGTTAATTCCACTTCTTTTGCATCATCTGACCATAATTTTCTAAAATCTGTTTCTACTAAATCTTCTTGATATACATTTTCTGGCAATGGTGGTAGCCATGGACGCTTAACTTCTTCAATTTCTAATCGTGTTGTAATAGATTCGATATGATCTATAACCGCTTCTAACTCAGTTTGATTTTCTTTTGTTTCTTCATCTTCAAGTCCACTCAAGTCTTTGTTGATTGCTTGAAGTTGACCATAATCATTAATCATGTAAATCGTCTTATCTTCAACTTCTAATTTATCGCCTTCGATGTCATATGTTGCTCCACTCCATGCAGATTGGAACAATTCATAAATTTCATTATTACCAACTTGTAAATACGCACGACCTGGTAATGTAATGTCTGCTGCATCTGGTGTTTTTAAAATTTCATTACTGTCTTGTCTATCTTGTACTTTTAATGCCAATTTAAATTTAGAGTTAGACCAAATTTGGTCATCAACAACACCCGATGGTTTTTGTGTCGCAAGTATTAAATGAATACCTAACGAACGTCCAATACGTGCCGTTGATACAAGCTCTTTCATAAAATCAGGTTGTTCTGATTTTAATTCGGCAAACTCATCGGAAATAATGAATAAATGTGGCATTGGTTCTGTCGCAACACCTTCTTTAAATAACTTATGGTATTGATTAATATGGTTAACATCATGCTCTCCGAATAAACGTTGACGTTTTCTCAATTCGGCTTTGATTGATGTTAAGGCACGCATCGCTTCATCGCCATCTAAGTTTGTAATCGTACCAACTAAATGGACTAAATCTTTAAATAAGTTCGCCATACCCCCACCTTTATAGTCAATCAATAGGAATGCAACTTCATGAGGGTGAAAATTAATAGCTAACGATAAAATGTATGATTGGATAATCTCAGATTTCCCCGAACCAGTGGTACCAGCAACTAAACCATGTGGTCCGTGTGCTTTTTCATGTAAGTTCAATGATAAAATATCATCTTTACCTCTTACACCTAAAGGTACTGCCATCGTTTTGTATGTTTCGTTTTGTCTCCATCGATTAACCACATCAAGCTGATCTACTTCTTTCACGTTATACATCTCTAAAAATGTAATACTATCAGGAATTGCATTTTTCAAATGTTCGACGTGTATCAAATTCGCCAAACGTCGCGCGATATATTCTTTATCGACGTTATCAATATTTTCAGGTGTAAATTTCAATTGAACCAATTCTTTTTCTTTCGTAATCAGTTCGCCTTCAGTACGAGACTTGATATCAATAATGGTATCTACATGCTCTGGCAAACTTTCAATCACATCTTCAACAAAGATTAATGAAATACCATATTCTGATAAATCTTGGTTTACATATTCTAAAATGACATGATCAATAATTAATGACATATCTGTAATGACAAACACTAATTGCGGTGTGAAAATAATTTGCTCATTACTTCTGCTGCGTTCACGCACAGCTTGGATTCGTTCTTTGATCATGCTATAAATTGACGTTAAAATTTGGTCACGCGTTCGTTGATTGTAAACAAACCCTCTAATGTTTTGACCTCTCAATGTCATATGTGGCAGCCAACGTGCCCATTTCAATGTTTCAACTTCATCTTCACGTGTCACAAATAGAAACTCTAAATCATGATAACTATGGAACGTTGACAATTGGATTAGCATTTTCTCCAATTCTTCTAAAATGAGATGTCGTGCACCAATATATGCAATTGGTCCATGATTTAAATCATTGATTAATGGTGCTTGTTCTACATCTGTGTAAAATTCATACAATTCTTTAGCATCGTCGAATAGTTCATCACGACGTTGGTTAAATTCTTCTTCTTGGTAATCTAATTTGAATGACTTTTCTACATTCGCAATACCTAACTTATAATGTAAGAAATCGTGATGATGCGATGTTTTTTCATATATTCTTGGTGCTTTCGTTTCAACGATATCTTTAATTTCAGCAACCGTTGGATAATGATAATTCAAACTAAAACGTTGTGCTTTAATCGCTTTATTAATCTCTTTAGATTTATTATCCAAATAAGCTTTGTAATCTTTCTCTCGTTTTTCAACATCTTTGTTATACTTTTTCTTTTCAGAGAAATACGTTGTAATACCAAATACTATCGTTACTGTACTCATACCAATCATCATTAAAATATAAATACCAATTGGTCTCACTAAAAAGATGACAACAGTTAAAGCAATCATTACTAATGGCGGTATAATGGAACGCCATATCACTGTATTGTTCTTCTGTATTGGTTGTGGTGGTCTTTCAATCTTAATATCATCGGTCGGTTCACGGTGAATAATCCTTGGCGAACGATGGTACGTATTGTAATCATCTGCCTGTGCATGTGGCATCTCTTGTGTTAAGCGAATTAATGACGATGCCACTGTATTCTGACTCAATACATTTAAACCATCAGCTTGTACTTCGAGCCATATCCCTTCAACATAAATATGATCACCAATGTAAGCTTTGTTCGTTAATTGCTCTTGTAGTTCATAGTTAATATATACATCTGTATTTTTATCGTGCACAATGCGTACGTATTGTGATTCTTGTATTGATTGAAAATCTTTAATAATGATGGCATTCATCAAGCTTTGAATAACCATATCATCATATGCATTTGGTCCAATTGTCATCGTATCTTGAATTGAAGGATACGCAAATGATGCATAATCAGCTTCTGTATAAAGCTGTAATGTAATGTCATCAAGGTCACCTTTTCTAACATGCACCTTATTAATAGAAGTATGATTCGCTTGCCAAGTACCTTGATTATTTTGTTCTAAATGAATGACTTCGCCTAACGATTTCAACGTAATATCTGCACGCTCGTCTTCGCTAATAGTATATGTCTTACCATCTCGCAAATTGAGCATCTTCAATTGTTTGTTATATTTTATAATCAATTTATGCATTGTCTTTGCCTCAGTCCTATACTATTTTTTTCTTTCAGCTTCTTGGCGTTTTTCTTTATCTTTTTGTGCTTGTTCTTTTTGTTTCTTTTCGTTCTCTTCTTGTTGCTTTAATTTCTCATCTTTCGCTTTTGCTTTCTCTTCTTCAGATTTCGCTTTTTCATCTTTAACTTGTTTTTCTTTGTCTAAAATATCTTGCAATTTATCGTTATACTTTTTCGTTTCTTCAGAACGTTTATCATTCGATAAATCTCCGTTATTTTTAATCTCATTTAATTTATTAATCAACGCTAACTTTGTAATATCGTTATCATCTAAATAAGTGGCAATATTAATCGCTTCATCAAGATGTCCTTGTCCTAATTCCATCCAATATAACAAGTAGTCTTTGTTTGAATTTGGTGTCACGTTATTAAGTAAATTTTCTTTCTTATCTTTTTCTAAACCTTGTTTATTTGTTTGGATATAACTTTTGGCATAAATGTAAAGTGCCTCTTTATCTAATTTTTTTCCATCTAAATCATCATACGTATTTAGTACTTGCGTATAATCATCCTTTACAAATGCTTGGTATCCTTTTTCAATGCGCTCATTATGCTTCATTACTGAAAAATATAAAAAGGCTAAGAATGCAATTAATAAAACACTTAACGTTGTCATACCGATAGCAACCCATTTAAAAACGGTATGTCCTACTTTACGTACATATGCATAATTTTGACTATAATCTTGTTCTTGTTTCTGATACTGTTCATCTAAAAATGCCGTTAGTAAATCTAAAGTTGCCGCTTCAATAACTTTAGTTTCAAATGGCGTTCCTTTATGTAGTTCTAAGTTTCCTTCAACTAAAGCATCAAATGATTGTTTCTCATTGAATGCACAGATAACCAGTGCTTTATATCTTGTTAAAAATTCAGCTTCTGACACAGGTAATGGATCAACAACATTTTGTAACCCTCTTGTTTTAGCAATTGGTAATCCATCTCTTGTGAAAAATAATTCATCTGGTGCCAACACAAATGTGTAGCGTGTACGATTTACTTCTTCTAAATTTTTGATATTGAGTAAGTAACGTAATTTTTCATTTTTAGTAAATGATTTAATATTATCAAAAGGTGTATGATTGTCATTAATGTCATAATGTATTTGGAAACTGTCACGTAGTTCAGTTAATTCAGCATCTATAAAATATGGAGAATGTTGTTCTAATAAGTACATTAAATGAAAATGTTCTGGTTTAATTGAAGACTTAGGAATCTCTCTCATATCTAAGCGTAATTTTGTTTTAGCTGCTTCTTCAGCATCTAAAGGCGTTAACATATCTTGCATTTCATTTTTAGGGTTATGATTTTTAACCATCTATTTTTCCTCCTATAGTAACTTCAAAATATCTCCATCAGCGATTTGATAATCAATGAGTCGATCATTTTCAACAAGTAATTGACCTTTCGTCATCACTTTAATTTGTGTATTGACATCAAATATTGAAATGTCCAAACTATCCAATACTAAAGCTATTAAGTTTTTTATCGGTAAATATGCTGGTACTGCTAAGTCATATGTGCCGTAATTATAATTAGTAAAATCAAATGTTACTTTTACGTGCTGATTCATTTTTCGTTCGTCTCCCTTTATGAATTGAAAAAATGACAAATCCTAAAGTCAAAAAAGCCCCTACAGACATCAAAATGTACGGGAATATTTTTTTCTCCTGCTTGTTTTGAATATAGGGGCTTTTATCACTCTCCGAAGTCTTTTCTAAGTTAGATTTGGAAAATAACACTTTTTTAGTTTCATTCAAGCGAGTCGAGTGACTCGCTTGATTTTGAAACATATCATTTTTTATTTGTTGTTGTCGTTCTTTTTTCTGCTTAGCAATCGCATCATTAACCGCTTTGCTGTCTTTATTAAATAGCGTTGTATCATATTGATTTAAATCATTATTGATTCGCTTTTCCTCTTCTTGTTGCACGTCAATATTAAGTCCGCCATTATTGCTAGATGCTGTTAAAAAAGTTAAAGCAATCACGCTATTCATCAACATTAGATTAATCTCTCTTTCTTAAAGTGTTTTATAAACATGTTCAGTACAAAACCAATAATCACAAGTACTGTTAATATTACTAGCGCCAAGCCTATAGGATGCTCTGCATTTAAATAATTGAAGAACATGTTATCGATATAAGACAATGGTGAAATTTTATTAGTCACACCTTGTCCAGCCGCTTTCAAATTATTCATAGCTACAAAGTATAGACCCAATGCAGCAATCATTAAGAACATACCGATAGATTTTACCTGTCTTAGTAAATACGTATTAATAAGTACGAAGACCATCATAGTTAAAATCACCATTAAGATGAATTTCGCTCTATAGCCAGCTAATACATGGAACTTATTCATTGCAATTAAACCGACAATTAATCCTTCTACCAAACCAGTTGTACCAATAACACCTGACGTAATGACATTATTCCAAAGATGGTTTTTACTACTATAATCATCTTTAATGAAATTCATTTGTCCTTTGGCACGTTCATAACTATAGAAAATATATGCTGTAATCATTGATAGTAAATACATCAATAATACGAATAATGTCGGTGAAATCACGTCTGTATTACCATTATTAGCTAAAACATTTTCTAAGTTTTTCTTTTGAACCGGATTACTCATAAATGCTTTTAATGCTTGGTTTTGTCTGTCGCCATCTTTAGAATTTTGTAATACTTTTTTAAACTCTTTAGCGAACAACTCATTATCTTTATCGTTTTTAGCCATTTGACGGTTCAAGTCATTCGCTCTTACACCTAATGCACGACCTGTCGCATGTAGCTTATTCACGTTATTATCTAATTGATTTAATTGGCCACTAACTGAATCTGCAATTGTTTTTGATTCTTGTGTATCTGATAGCAATTGCGTACTTTTCTCAGAAATTCTACTAATTTCTTTATCTAAGTTAGAAGACATTGTGTTGAATTCATCATTTTTGCCTTTGTCAATTTTTGGTTCTTGTGGTTCTTCAGCAAAAGTCTTTTTAACGTTTTCTAACTGATCAATCAGCTTAGAAATATCTTCTTTATTTTTTGTTGTATTCTTTTTGTTATTTAAAATGTCATCAATCAGTTTGTCTGAGTTTTCTTCCATTGAATCAATTTGATGTAACACAGCTACTTTATCGTCTTTGAAACTTTCCATGTCATTGATAACTTGGTCAACCATCATATCAATTAAACGTTTGTTGTCGAATGGTTTATCTTCTCTACCTTTTGTATCTGTGTACATTTTATAATGCGCATCAAACCTAGATAATGCACTCAATTGCTGGCTTAATGCATCTTTCGATAAGCGACCATCAAGGTTATGATTCAATGTTACGTCCACAACACTCGTTGCTTTCTTATCATTTGGTTCATCTTGACGATTTGCTTGTCCAAATAACAATTGTAAATGCATTGTTTTATCTTTTAAGAAATCTTTCTCAGCATCCTTTTTCAATTTAGCAACGCCATTGACTTCAACTTTATATTCCTTGTTAGATGTATCTAGTTGAACACTTTGATCCTTAATATCATATTTTTTACCATTAATTTTAATGTCGCCTTCAAAATTAAAATGAGGATCTGTTGCAACAGTTAATTGATTAATATCATTACTTTTAATCGTTTCAGTACGTTGCACTTTGACACCATCATTAATCAAACTACTTGTGTCTTGCGCAACTTGGTTATCATAATCTGTTAAATTAATGTGTTCTGCTAACGGTTTTTTCAAATTATATTCATTTTTATAACGTTTTGCCTCTTTGACAATTGCTTCGTATTTATTAGATTCATCCTCATTTAAACCTGCAGCTATAAAGTCTTGTTTAGACATGTTATAGATAAATGTTGTATCTGTATCAGGTTCTTTGACAATATCATCATGAAGTTGTTTCTCTAAGTTTTCAGCGAATTGAGCATTGTTCATTTTAATGCTATTTAGCGCATCTTGTAAGTCTTTGTTATTTGCAAGTTCATCTTGTAGTGATTCTGTTAATTGCTTACGGTAGTCTTCAATCATACCTTTTGAAAATGGTGACTCTTGTGATTGAATGATTTCTCTTAATTTATCTAAGTTTTCTTTAACAGTTTGTTTATATTCTTCTTTACCTGTATCTTGCATACTTGATTGTTGATCAATTTGGCTGTCCATCTGTTTTAATGCATTGATATAGTTATCAAGTTCCACGCTATCTTTTTGCGATTTATAATCTTGTAACATTTTATCCATCGCTGTATTGTGCTCGTCAAATAATGAATTTTGTTTTTCAATTAAAGTCGAAACATTATAATCTGTGTTCACTCTGAACGTATCTGAATTCGCACTCAATAATGATTTATTGTATGTTTGGAACCATTTTGTAATATCTTTGTTTGCAGAAATTGAATTTACAAGCGTATCTGTAAATAATTCCGGGAAGTCGTTAATTGGATTTAATAAGTAATTCGAGAATTTACTATTCACACCATGTTCACGCGTCATAATAGCGCCAACATTTTTTTGTGCATTATGTAAATTATCAATGATGCTTGTTAAATAAATTTCGACCAAGTTTTTGTTAAAGTCGTTAAGTACATTACTTACAACTTTTTCTGTGTTTTTAGCTACTTCTTCTTTTTGTCCTACAGCTGTTTTATACTGTAGTGATATTTTCGATGGTGTTTTAGCGTCTAATTGCATTGCCAATTTTGAAAAGTTTTCTGGGATAACAATCATGACTTGGTATCCGCCATTTTTCAAACCAGACTCAGCAACGTTTCTTGTTACTGTTTCAAATTTATAGTTTTTCTCATTTGCTAACCTTTTAATAAATGCTTGACCCAGCTCAACCTTTTTACCGTTATATATCGTTGGTTGATCCTCGTTAACAATTGCGATATGTATTTTATTATTTTTATTACTTACACTTTGGGATCCTTTTTCTGATTGATCTCCATATTTTGTTTGAACAAAAAATATCATACTAACTATGGCAATTATAATAATTAAAGTGACAATTAATGCATAAATCCAATTTTTCTTTTTCATGCTTATTTCCTTTCAGTTGTTTTCTTAAAAAATGATAAGCAAAGCCACATTAGAAAATGTGACTTTGCCAATTTCAGAATGCTTATTGCAAACCGAAATTATTAGAAAGTTGTTGGTCTTGCTCTTGAACGGCATCAGCAGTGCTATTCAATTGTTGTTTAATTTCTTCTAATAATTGTGCAAATTTTTCTACTTTAGGACTAAGTTGTTGGAATTGCTCTTCGAAACGGCTGAAAGCTTGACCTTCCCAGTTCGCTGCAATTTCACCTTGTGCACGTGTTAAATCAGATAAAATTTGACGGATTTGGTCTGAACCTTGCCCGTAAGATTGCGATTTTGCTCTGATTTCCTCTGGACTCATCTTAATCATTGCCATAACTAGAAACCTCCTGAATATTTTAAGTTTATCAAAACTTTTTAGGGACACTATTTTTTGAAAAAGTGCTCCTTACTCAAATAATATATAAATTATTAGTATATGTATATAGTTTTTTAAGTATTTTTAGCTTTTTTTAAATAAATATATTGAATATACCCATATATTTTTAATTAACCATATATTTTTAATTAACCATTCATTTTTGTAATATAAATGTGTATACTAAAATTAAATTAAATACATAAAGGATTAAATGGTTATTATGAAGAAAACAATTTTACTGACGATGACAACTCTTACTTTATTTAGTATGTCGCCTAACTCGGCTCAAGCATACACGAATGATAGCAAAACATTAGAAGAAGCAAAGAAAGCACACCCAAACGCACAATTCAAAGTGAATAAAGACACCGGCGCGTATACTTATACATACGACAAAAACAACGCGCCAAACAACAATCATCAAAATCAGTCACGTACAAACGACAATCATCAACACGCAAATCAACGTGATCTTAACAACAATCAGTACCATTCTTCATTAAGTGGTCAGTATACGCACATTAATGACGCAATTGATTCACACACACCGCCTCAAACGTCACCAAGCAATCCTTTGACACCAGCAATACCGAATGTCGAAGACAATGACGATGAATTAAATAACGCTTTTTCAAAAGATAACAAAGGGCTTATTACAGGCATCGATTTAGACGAATTGTATGATGAATTACAAATCGCCGAATTTAATGACAAAGCAAAGACTGCTGACGGTAAACCTTTAGCTTTAGGTAACGGTAAAATCATTGATCAACCTCTTATCACAAGTAAGAACAACTTATATACTGCTGGACAATGTACATGGTATGTCTTTGATAAACGCGCCAAAGATGGACACACGATTAGTACATTTTGGGGAGATGCTAAAAACTGGGCAGGCCAAGCTTCAAGCAATGGCTTCAAAGTAGATAGACACCCAACACGAGGATCAATTTTACAAACAGTAAATGGTCCATTTGGTCATGTAGCCTACGTTGAGAAAGTTAATATTGATGGAAGTATTCTAATTTCAGAAATGAACTGGATTGGTGAATATATCGTTTCATCAAGAACCATCTCTGCTTCAGAAGTTTCATCATATAATTACATCCATTAAATTAATCATGACATCAATAAAAAGCGACCAGTTCGCAGTTTACAATTCGTAACACTGCAAAATTGGTCGCTTTATTTTGTATGTTATTCGATTATAAAATTACAAAGAAATGTTCTCTAAATTCCCCATTAATCAAAATCGTTTACGAAAGTATAATTGTAACTATAATAATCCAAGTCGTAACAACTAGTGGCACTATCGTCTTGAATAAGAATATACCGTATTTTTTCTTGCGATATATATCCAGTACTAGCCAAATTAAAATGATTATAACACCAACAAAAATAAATACAGGATTCATCGATATAGCATCTGCCTGTAACTCAGGTTGCATTCTTAATTTAGTGATAATTAACATCACTACTGAAATAATGAAAAAGTAGATACCTCTTATCTTTGATGTTTGTAAATCTAATTCCTGCTCTTCAATGACCTCTTTAGATTCACCCAATTCTTTTGCAATCAAATAATTTACTACCTTAGGTTTCACCCATAAACACTTAATTGCAAAGTACATAAAAATATATGATCCAGTATCCATAAACATTAAAAAGTTGCTTAAATCATTATCAACAAAGCGAGCGCCTATAAAATAGTAAAAAATCAATGTCCCCATTATAACAACATCTAATATTAAACCTATTATTGAAAAACCTTCACTTTTAAACAAACTAGCAATCATAGCTATATAATAAATAGCAAATATTGTTATTAAAATAAAAATTATCATGGTTAGACTCCTATTAATTTTTATGTCTTTCCTTTACATTGTCTTACCTTCATTTTCGATATCTTTCTTAATACTCTTGTATAACGCGTAATTAAAATATGACCTAACAAGAAGAGCATCAGAAGCTAAATTTATTAGAATACTTGTATATATAAATTTTTCTTCATCTGCAGTGTTAGGTACAATTGTACTAATATAGAATAACCCACCAAATGCAAATAATTTTATAATAATTGCTATGACATTAACTGCTTTATTCGGATTTTCACTATCAAATTCATTTTTATAAAATAAAAATAAGCCTAACCAAGAAATAAATAGCATCATCACTATACCTAGCCAATAATTAAAAACGTCAAATCCAAAACCAGCTACCCCAAAAACATAAATAGATGCCAAAAGCAATGGCAAAGTATATCCCACAATAACGTTAAGTGTGAGATATCTAACCACATATCTTTTTTCAACTTTGTAATTCTCATTTTTCTCTTGTATGTACATCATAATCAAAATTACAGCTGTAAAGGCCATAAACACCAGCAAATATACAGGCAATTTATCATATAGTTTGCCATAGAAAAACATCAATGAATCAAAAAATAATGAATAGGCAACTACAAATACTCCCAATACAGTTAAGTACGGTCTTTTTATATTCTTTACAAAATCATCGACTTTCAATTCCATAAATTCATAATCTCCCCAATCTTACTTCAATATTTTTATAAGTTAAATAAATCTTCTTCGCCAAAAAAATGCATATTATTAAGTTAACCAACATTTTTCAAGAATCATTATGTAATCAAACTATTTTTTGTAGTTTATTAGATTTCCAATAACTTATTAAACATTATTATAACTAAAATTCTATTAATTTAAACAAAATTTAAAATAAACCATTTAATAAAATGTATTGTTCTGATATGATTAACTCATAAATAATTGGGAGGAAGCAAAATGTCTAAAAAGTTAAAAATTATAATTCCTATTATTATTGTCTTATTATTAATAGGTGGAATCGCATGGGGAGTTTATGCATTTTTTGCAAACACACCGAAAAATACATACTTAAAAAGTGAACAACAAACTGCAAAAATGTATAAAGATTATTTTAATGACCGTTTTGAAAACGAAGTGAAGTTCCAAGAAAAGATGAAAGATAATTCATTTTTATCTTCATTAGAATTAAGCGCAGATGCATCAGACGAAATTGTTAAGGGGCTTGGTATTCCTAAATCTGTTGTTAATGCTTCGAAAATTAAAATGTCATATGGACATGATCCTAAAAAAGAGAAATCAATGATTAATCTTGAACCAACAATAGCAGACTCTGCATTAGGGAAATTCCAGTTAGCTGCAGATAAAGATAAGCATTATTTCGAATCACCATTATTTAAAGGGAAATATAGTGTTAATAATTCTGATTTATTATCAACGTATTCAAAACTTACAGGTGAAGATGAAGAAATAGCAAAAGAAAATGGTATTACAAACCAACAACTAAATTTAAACACTCTTTTTAGTAATGCTCAAGCACAACAAAGTGACTACAGCAAAATTGCCGAAAAATATTCCGAACTTATTGTCGACAAATTAGATGACGATAATTTTGATAAAGGTAAAAAAGAAGAAATTAAGGTTAATGGTGAAAAGTACAAAGTTAGACCTGTCACGTTAACACTTAGCAGAGCTGACACTAAAAAAATTACATTAGCTGTATTAGAAGAAGCTAAAAAGGATAAAGACCTTAAAAAATTAATGGAAGAACAAGGTGCTACAAAAGACTTTGATAAGGACATCAAAAAAGCAATTGACGATGTCAAAGAAACTAAAAAGGATGAATTTGCTAAAATTCAATCTAAAATTTATACCGAAAAACATACGATTGTAAAACGAGAAATTACTATTACAGACAAAGAAAATAACAAAACTAAAATCAAAGGTACTAATACTTTAGAAGACGATAAGTTAAAACTAGATTACGCACTTGATTTCGATCAAGATAAATACACGTATGCTGAAGCGAAATATACAATTAAAGGCGTATCTTCTAAGGAAAAAGACAATAAATACAGTGATAAATACGAATTTGGTAAAAAGACAGAATATGATGAATCAAAAATCAAATTAGATAACCAAGAAAAAGTAGATGGCACAAAACGTCAAGATAAAGGTAAAATCACTGTCGCATTAGATAAATATAGCGACGAAAATGAATTCACTTTTAAAAATAATATAGATTCTGACGTAAAAAATAACACTCAGAAATCTACGTTAAATATCGGCATCAAATATGCTGAAGAACCAATTAATTTCATTTTAAAATCTAGCACAAAATTGAAAGCAGATATTGATTTTGATGATAGTGGTGCGAAAGATTTCAATAGTCTATCTTCAAAAGACCGTGAAAAACTTGAAAAAGAAATCGAAAAAAATGGCGGCAAAATGTTTGAATCAATTTTAAAAAAGGCATCTAAATAACTAAAATATAAAAATAAGATTGGAAGGTCATCTTGCCTTTCAATCTTATCATTGGAGGAGTGGTTAAATGAAAACAATACATTTGTTTCGCATCTACCACTCTTTTTTATTGAAAAAGTGGTATTTGATTATCTATTTACTATTTATATTAGCGGCACTCCTTATTACATTAACGACAATCCAACATGTAACAGAAGATGACAATCATTTTAATATAGGTGTCGTAGATAAAGATCAATCAAGTGAAACGAAATTAATCTTAAACTCTATTGGTAAAGGGAGTAACCTAGGTAAAAATGTGAGCATTAAAGCATATGATGATAAGCAAGCACATACTTTGTTAAAAAAACATAAACTTCAAGGCTATTTTGTTTTTGATAAAGGTATGACCAAGGCATTTTATAAACAAGGTGAACTACCAATTTCAGTATATACATATGATCAACAATCCATGAAAAGTGTCGTGCTATCTCAGCTAACAGATTCTGTTTACCAACGTCTTATGCGATCAATGGGTGGCATCTTAGCTTTTCAAGACTTAGCACCGAAAACATCACATTCTGACAGTATCAATGTTATGACTGATTTGCTGATTACAGGATTAAACCGTTCAGGTGCATTTAACTTAGAACCGATTCATTTATACGATACGGGCAGTTATTATGCAATTACAGGATTTTTAGCAACGGTATTCATCTTTGCACTATCTTTATTTACAGTTTTGAAAATGAATCAAGATACTGTATTGAAAGCGCGATTGAAAATGTTTCATTTTTCTAAAGAGCGTTTATTAATCATTCGTGCGTTGATTACATGGTTTTATACTATGTTATGGAGTATCGTTGGTGTAGTTTGGATTGTGTTCAGTATTCCGAATACCTTTGAATTATATAATTGGCCAACGTTAGCCATTCATTTAAGCTATTATGTTACCTTTTTAATACTGTGGTTATTACTCATCGAACTTTTAACAACAGGCTTGTTGAATAGTATTAGTAAAGTCATATTAGCTATTGTCATCCTGGTGTTATCTGGTTTAACAATACCTACGATTTTTTTACAACATATAGCAAATGGCGTTTTCAATATTCAACCGTTCGCAGTTGTAACAAATCAATTGTTAGAAATTATTTTAAACAACTTCATTTTAGAACTGCACCCTAGTTTCTATCTTAGCTTCATCGCACTTTTGATAATTAATTTAGCTGTATTGGTTTGGAGGTATCGTCAATGAAGCCTTATATACAACTTGTTGTGTTCAAGCAATGGTTACAATACATCTTGCTCGTAACAACCATTGTCATCGCACTCGTACTTATTGGTATAGGTTACCGTGTAGCACATGACAACTTCAAAATACCGATTACCATTCAAGATTTAGACCAAACCACTGCATCAAAATCATTCGTCAATAAAATTAAACAATCTGACTATGTAACTATTAAAAAAGTCGATGAAGATGAAAGCTATATTGAAGATGATGTTACTAAAAAGGAAGCTATTTTAAGTATGCAAATTCCTAAAGGTTTCTCTCAAAAATTAAAAGAGAACCGTTTAAAAGAAACGATACAGTTATATGGTAGAGATGACTTTATAGGTGGTATTGCTGTAGAAATTGTTAGTAGCTCATTATATGAACAGCAAATTCCTAACATTATTTATGAACACCTTGAGGATATGAAACAGCATCAATCCATCGATGCTATCAACAAGTCCTATCATAAACATACACCTGAATCTAAAATCAAATTTGTGTCGCTTACTAAACAAGCACAACACTCCATTTCAATCAGCTTAATATTTGCTGTAATTTTATGTGTAAGTGCTGTTCAAGTTGTACTTCACTATCGATTAAACCAACAAGCAGCTTTGCAACGTTTATCTCAATATCACTTAAGTCGCTTGAAACTATATAGCACCTATGTACTAACACATAGTACCTTGTTATTGGTTGTATTATGGGCAGTTAGTTTATACATGTCACAACCACTCAGCTTAGTATTTTACTTAAAATCACTGTTACTTATATTAGTTTATGAAATTGGCATTGTGTTCATCTTATTCCATATTCAAACATTAAGTCATCGTCTATTTATGACATTTATATATGCATTTGCTATGAGTATCGTATATTTGACCATTTTCATGTAAAGGAGCGTATCTAATGATAGAAATTAATAATCTTACAAAGCGATACCGCAATAAACAGATTTTCCATCACTTATCCATGTCATTTGATAGCAACCGCTTAACGATTTTACTCGGTGATAATGGCGCAGGAAAATCAACATTACTTCGTATGATTGCTGGTATTGAAAAAGCTAACAATGGAAGCATCACCTATTTTGGTGAAAAATGGAATCAAAGACAAATTCAAAATCATATCGGTTATGTACCTCAAGATATTGCATTATTTGAGCATATGACAGTTGCTGAGAATATTAAGTTCTTTAAATCACTCTGCAAAACACCTATATCTAACACAACTATCAACGAATATTTACAGCAATTAAACTTTGATGATACGTCTGCCAAAGTATCTACATTGTCTGGTGGGAATAAACGTAAAATTAATATATTAGTAGGTTTACTAGGTCAACCTCAAATTCTAATTTTAGATGAACCGACAGTTGGTATTGATTTGAAATCTAGACATGACATCCACCAACTACTTAACATCATGAAATCTAAATGTTTAATTATATTAACTACCCATCATTTAGATGAAGTTGAAGCACTTGCAGATGATATCAAGTTAATTGGCCAAGATCCTTTTTATCAACATGTTTTAGAGGACAAGCAATGGGCTTATACCTATTATTAAAACGAAAAAATCCCAAGTTGCGTATGATATCGTAACTTGGGATTTACTGTATTATCTACTTTGTAAGTATGACGTTGGGTCTACTGCATATTGATTACCAATGCCACCAGCCATACGTTGGAAGTGTACGTGAGGTGCTGTTGAATTACCCGTACTACCTGAATATGCAATTTGGTCACCAGCTTTGACTTTATCACCAGCTGAAACAGTTAAACGATTATTATGCATATACCATTGGTAGTTATTACTGTTCGCTTCTTTAATCGTTACTTGATTACCACCACCATAGTTACTCCAACCTGCTTGTACTACTGTACCATCAGTTAATGAGTAAACTGGTGAATTTTCAGGCATTGCATAGTCGACACCGTAATGCGCACCACCACCGTGATATTGTCCATATGGTTGTAGTTGTTTACGACTCGTTAACCAGCTTGCGTCTTTCGCATGACCACTAGCTGTCGCTTTACTTGCTGGTCCGCCATTTTGATTAGATGTGCCATTAGGGTAATTGACCTTTCCATTACCATCATGGCTGTTATACGCTTGGTTGTTGTTACTATGTGAATAATAGCTCGCGTCTGGACCTACATTTGATTGATAGCCATATTGATTAATGTGTTGTTGGCTTTGACTCGCTGTGTAGTCATTGTTATCTCCTGCTGTTGCTGGATTCACATATGTTTGACCGCTTCCATTGGCATTTGCATTTTTTGGATAACAGTTATAAAAATAATGCGTATGTCCTTGTGCATCTACGAATGTATAGCTATATTCTTTATTATCAAACATTGCTTGATTCCAGTTACCATCAGGTGTGTGATGATAATCCCCATTAGAATCAATTGTATAATAAGTACCATAAGATACGTCTTGTGATTGTGTTGACATTTGTGTATGTGCTTGTTGGGTGTTTGTCGTTTCTGCTGCATCCGCTTGATGCGCCATTGTAAATGTAGCGAAGCCCATCGTTGCAATCGCTGCTGCTGTTAATTTTTTCATGTATAAAACATCCTCCATTAAAGTTAAAGTTAGTTTTCAATTAAACTGTACTGCACATACTAAAAGAATTAGACAACTGAGTAAAGGATTTAATTCTCATTTTCCAACTATTTAATATTCCCGAAATGTTTTACTAAACTCATTACATTGTCATTACAAAATAGCCATACATTGATATTAAAATGACATCTCTCACTGCGTTCGTTTAACCTTTTATAAATTTTCAAAATTAACAACTAATCATTCATCCATGTTCACGGTTCAACGCTAATGTATGATAGTAATCATCCATCAAATCATATCAACCATATTCCATTCTCAATCGCTATTGATTGTCATTCAACTTTCTAATAGTGATATGCTTCTCAGGCTTAAAAATCGTCATATCTTTTCTATTAATTAAATCATCTGTGAGCTTTAATGCTACTATTTCATTGCTGCCATAATACTTAGTATATAACGTTCTTGTAGTTAAATTTATTACGGTCTGATACATCGTATAGTGATTGTCAGCATCATGCGGACGTACAATTCCAATTGGTATATTTACCGCATCTAATAAATAAAATGCATTCATTAAATCCATTTCTTTATCATTGTTTTGAGCAATGTTTGCTTTCATAAATGCCATTCTCACAAAGCGCTCAGTTGAAGTAAATCCACCTGGCAATCCAAATGTACCTGCTTCATTGCCTAAAGGTTCAATCGTTACACCTTCCAATAAATTTGCTGTTGCTGGATAAGGAGAAATATTGATATATTGTCTTAAATTACTATAATGCCAATTTAAGTCTGGATGATTTGTTAAGACACCAATAGGGTTATCTTTTATAACCACTTCACCCTCTTTAAATGAAACTTCGACTGAATGTCCAGTTGCATCGGAAACATGATAATGCAATGGCGGAACTTCACCGATATCATTTAAATATACAGCTACAACATGTATTTGGGATGCTTGTTGTTTCATATCTTCAATGCTTGTTGTATATCCCAAAATCCATGTCACAATTTCATTTTGCGTAATATTCATCGCGTCCGCTTTGTGTGTTGAGCCATATGAACTATAACCTCGGAAATATTGTGTTGAAATGGCAACGCCATGTTCATTAACACCATCACCATAAATAAAACCTTCCATATCTGTTCCTGTACCAATAAAGCCATATTGCGTTTGGCCTGTCGTGCCAGTGCGAGATGTCCAACGATAATTTCTAGGCGTCACTGCTGGCGAACCATCTAATGGATAATCATAATCCATTGTGCGCCCAAGAAGTACTTGATTATTTAAAGTTTGTATTGTAAATCCTGTGCACATTGTTCTCACTCCTCTGTACCTTCATTTACTTTAATCACTTTCAAATAAAGCTGTTTCACTTAAACATACTATAAAAAATCAATCATACAAGCAATTAATTGATATTCATTCTCAATAACTGTGGTATGATATGTAAGGAAATCATGACTTATGTGTGAGTGAACGATCATCTATACATCCGTTCACTTCATCTCATGACTTTCTATATTTAATTTTTACAAGGAGTGACATCTGTGAATAACACACAATCTTCACCACGCAGTAATATTATTATTGCGATTATGTTGTCTGCATTAACATATTGGTTGTTTGCACAATCATTTATTAATATAGGACCTCTCGTTGGTCAAACGTATCAAACCTCTCCTGCCGTGTTAAATTTATCTATTAGTTTAACTTCCTTCGCCACAGGTATCTTCATGGTGGCTGCAGGTGATATTGCTGATAAAATAGGACAACTGAGAATGACATACATGGGTCTCATAATCAGTATGTTTGCATCTCTTCTATTAATTATATCGGACATCACTGCACTGCTCATCATCGGTAGAATTTTACAAGGTCTATCAGCAGCTATCTTGTTACCTTCAACAGTTGGCGTTTTAAATAATCAATTTAAAGGAGATCATTTAAGACGAGCGATTAGTTATCTAATGATTAGTACTGTTGGTGGCATCGGCCTAGCTGGTGTTATCGGCGGTTTAATTGCCACAAATTTCGGATGGCAAACGAATTTCATCATTAGTATCGTCATTGCTTTCATTGCCATATTGCTTCTAAAAGGCACACCTGAAAAAGTAAGTCAACATAGCCACCGTCATCCATTCGATTACAAAGGTATGTCTATTTTTGCTGTTATGATTGGAAGCTTTACATTATTGTTAACACAAGGATTCGAACAAGGTTGGTTTAGTACATTTTCATTCATTTGTCTGAGCATTTTTATCATCACTACGTTGATATTCATCATCATCGAACGTCGACATGAAGTACCTTTTATTGATTTCTCAGTATTACGCAACCGTCCGTTCATTGGTGCATTTTTAAATAACTTTGTTTTAAATAGTGGTCTAGGCGTAACAGTGGTCTTTTTCATATATGCTCAAACACACCTTGGTTTATCAGCTGCGCAATCTGGACTTGTTACATTGCCATATGCCATTGTGGCAGTTGCGATGATTCGTTTAGGTGAAAAAGCAACATTACGTTTCGGTGGCAAATTGATGCTCATCATTGGTCCGTTGTTCCCTGTCATCGGCATCACTATTATTAGCATGACATCACTTCAACCATCACAATATATCATTGCTGTTGTTATTGGGTTTGTCATTTGCGCAATCGGAAATGGTTTAGTCGCAACACCCGGCCTTACAATTGCAATTTTCAGTATGCCTAATGAAAAAGTTGGTTTAGCTACAGGATTATATAAAATGAGTGGTACACTAGGTGGCGCCTTTGGTATAGCATTAAGTACTACAGTTTTCAGTATATTACAACTAAACTATGCACCAAGTGTAGCTGCAACTGTAACATTTATCGTTAGCATTGTATTAATGATACTCGGCTCATTATCTGCATACATGATCATTCCAAAAACAGTTAAATCTTAAATATAATAGAAGAATCATGTTTCGAAATATCTGTATCACTTTAAAATGATATACATCAATTTCTATAAAAATAAGCGAACTGAATAAATAAAGATTCAATTAACGCATCAGTATTAGGATTCACTCTAAAACGATTAATAGTTTTATAAGAAGGTGTTTGATCTTGAGCTAACCACATCATTTCGTTATATTTTTTAATACTTTTTTCAAATACAAAAGCCATTATTTAAAATAATGGCTTTTGTATTTTTCATCACAATAAAGATTTTAAAATTCTTGTTATCATAATCATTAAAAGTTATTGAACCTTAATAATATATTCTCTCGCCTCAACCTTAATCGCATACTATAGACGTCTGTTTGTAGACAATAAAAGTCATGCACCTCTGCTTATGTCATCAAATGCTTATCATGATATGATGAATATAATAATCGGGTATATAACTGTATGATTAATTACACAATAAAGAGAAGGAATATAATATGAAAAAAGTGTCAATTAAAGATGTTGCTAGAGAAGCTGGTGTATCAGTTACAACTGTGTCACATATTTTAAATCATAATGATAGTCGTTTTTCCGCAACAACGATAAAAAACGTACATGCCGTTTCAGAACGTTTAGGCTATGCCCCTAACAAACATGCAAAACAATTGCGCGGCAGTAAAATTCAAACTATTGGCGTCATTTTGCCTAGCTTAACAAATCCGTTTTTCTCAGCACTGATGCAAAGTATTCATGACCACAAACCATCTGATGTTGATTTATGCTTTTTAACATCTACAGCAACTGATTTGTATGACAATATTAAACATTTAATTGATCGAGGTATTGACGGATTAATTATCGCACAATACATTTCATCCCCGGATGCCCTAAATAACTATCTAAAGAAACATCATGTACCTTATGTCGTACTGGATCAAAATGACCATCAAGGCTATACAGATTTTGTTCGGACAAATGAATATCAAGGCGGACAACTTGCAGCACAACATTTAGTAGAACTCGGTCACAACAATATGATGATTGTTGCACCATATGACATGATGGCGAATATGTCGACTCGTGTCGCTGGATTTGTTGATACTTTGCGCGCGAATCAATTGCCCGAACCACAAATCGTCCATACTGAATTATCTAAGCACGGTGGGCTAACCATTGTTGATGACATCATGGTTCAATCTGCCACTGCAATCTTCGCCATTAACGATGAACTCGCTATTGGTATTTTACGAGGATTAATTGAACATGGCATCAGTATCCCGAAAGATATCTCATTAATAGGTTATGACGACATTGATTATGCAGCGTACGTCTCACCACCTTTAACTACTGTGGCACAACCTATAACTGATATTGGCAAAACATCTTTAACCTTATTACTTCAACGATTACAGCACTTAGATAAATCCATTGATATGATTGAATTATCAACGACTTTAAAAATTCGTGCAACAACTGGCTATCATCTTTCAAACTAACTACGTATCTTCCGAAATTTACTCATCATTGTTATGCCCTTAGCGTTGCTTTAATGCTGAGGGTTTTTAATCATAATTATTTCACTTAGAAATTAAAATAATAATGTATGAATTTTTAAATATGATTTAAACGTTTTCAGTTTTTATGAAAACGCATGCATTTTACAAATAAAAATGGTACGATGGCACTGGTAAAACGTTTTACTAAAAACAAATCGTGAGGTGTATAACATGAGCATTGTTGCATTACTTATCGGGTTAGGCCCCTTAATTGGCTGGGGATTCTTCCCAACAGTCGCTTCAAAGTTTGGTGGTAAACCCGTACATCAAATTATCGGTGCTACTGTAGGTACGTTAATCTTCGCTATTATATTAGCCGTAGTCACATCAAGTGGCTTCCCTACTGGAACAAATTTACTATTCGCCTTATTATCAGGTGCAGGATGGGGATTCGGACAAATCATTACATTTAAAGCGTTCGAATTAGTCGGTTCATCTCGTGCAATGCCTGTCACAACAGCATTCCAATTATTAGGCGCATCTTTATGGGGTGTCTTTGCATTAGGAAATTGGCCGGGCATTGGTCACAAAATCATTGGCTTTACAGCTTTAGTCGTTATTTTAATTGGTGCGCGTATGACAGTTTGGAGTGAACGCAAAGAAGCAAGTAACGCCAAAAATTTACGTCGTGCAGTGATTCTTCTGTTAATTGGTGAATTTGGATACTGGTTATATTCAGCCGCACCGCAAGCAACTTCTATCGATGCCCTAACTGCCTTTTTACCTCAAGCAATGGGTATGGTAATTGTTGCAGTCATTTATGGCTTTATGAATATGAAAGCAGAGAATCCATTTCGTAATAAAATTACATGGTTACAAATTATTTCAGGTTTCTTCTTTGCATTTGGTGCCTTAACATATCTTATTTCAGCACAACCTAATATGAATGGTTTAGCAACTGGATTTATTCTTTCTCAAACATCCGTTGTGCTTGCTACATTAACTGGTATTTATTTCTTAAAACAACATAAAACATCAAAAGAAATGGTTATTACAATTATCGGCTTAGTACTCATTTTAGTAGCCGCTTCTGTTACAGTATTTATAAAATAAGGAGTGTAGATGTCATGAAAAAATCAGCTGTTTTAAATGAACATATTTCAAAAGCAATCGCGACAATTGGTCATTTTGACCTATTAACAATTAATGACGCTGGCATGCCAATTCCAAATGATCATCGCCGTATCGACCTAGCTGTCACTAAAAACTTACCACGCTTTATTGATGTCTTAGCCACAGTGTTAGAAGAAATGGAAATCCAAAAAATATACTTAGCAGAAGAAATAAAAGAACATAATCCTACACAATTGCAACAAATTAAACAATTGATTTCATCGGAAATCGAAATCATTTTCATTCCTCACGAAGAAATGAAAAGTAACTTAGCTCACCCATTAAATAAAGGTAATATTCGTACTGGTGAAACAACGCCCTACTCTAATATTGCATTAGAATCGAATGTTACTTTTTAAAAGTTATAACTTGAAAGGAGCATACACATGACCAACAAAGTTGTTATTTTAGGTTCAACGAATGTCGATCAATTTTTAACAGTTGAAAGATATGCACAACCAGGCGAAACATTACATGTTGAAGAAGCACAAAAAGCATTCGGCGGAGGTAAAGGTGCCAACCAGGCTATTGCCACTGCACGCATGCAAGCAGACACAACATTTATTACTAAAATTGGCACTGATGGCGTTGCTGATTTCATCTTAGAAGATTTTAAAGCGGCTCATATTGATACATCATTTATTATCAAAACAACTGAAGCAAAAACAGGCCAAGCCTTTATCACTGTGAATGCAGAAGGACAAAACACCATCTATGTTTATGGTGGTGCGAATATGACGATGACACCTGAAGATGTTATTAACGCAAAAGACGCTATAATCAATGCAGACTTTGTCGTTGCACAATTAGAAGTGCCCATCCCGGCTATTATATCTGCATTTGAAATTGCCAAGGCACATGATGTGACGACAGTATTAAATCCTGCACCAGCGAAAGCATTACCTAATGAATTATTATCACTAATCGATATTATTGTGCCAAACGAAACAGAAGCCGAATTGTTATCTGGGATTAAAGTAACTAATGAACAATCTATGAAAGACAATGCTAATTACTTTTTATCTTTAGGCATTAAGACTGTTTTGATTACGCTAGGTAAGCAAGGTACATATTTTGCTACTAAAAATCAAAGCCAACACATCGAAGCTTATAAAGTAAATGCGATTGATACAACTGCTGCAGGCGACACATTTATTGGTGCATTTGTCAGTCGCTTAAACAAGTCGCAAGATAACTTAGCAGATGCTATTGATTTTGGTAATAAAGCGAGCTCACTCACTGTACAAAAACACGGCGCGCAAGCATCTATTCCTCTACTAGAAGAAGTAAATCAGGTTTAAATGAATCAAACACAGCTATGATATGAAGGTTTAGCATATAACTTGCAACATTCGTATATCATGGCTGTGCTTTTTTATCTTTATAAAACATCATCTATTAGAAATAATTTTCCACTAAACCTATGCTTGATAACTCATGTTTAGTTATAAATGAAGTGACAATTTTTTGTAATCTTTTTAACTTCCAAATTATCGCATATAAATATGCTATATTAATGATAATAATTATCAATTAAAAGGAGGTTATGCTATGTCTAAAGAAGCTGGTCATACATTTTTAGCTAAATTAGGAAAAACTCGTCTACGCCCCGGTGGTAAAGAAGCAACAGATTGGTTAATACAACAAGGGGCATTTTCACAAGATAAACAAGTGTTAGAAGTGGCATGTAATATGTGCACAACATCTATTTATCTAGCTCATACATATGGCTGTCACATTCAAGGCGTTGATATAAATAAGAAAGCATTAGAAAAAGCACAGGAAAATATTTCAGCAGCAGGTCTTGAATCATATATTCAAGTTCAACAAGCGAATGCTGTTAAATTGCCCTTTGACGACAATCAATTCGATATCGTTTTAAATGAAGCAATGTTAACGATGTTACCCATCGCCATAAAGGAAAAAGCATTACGCGAGTACTACCGAGTCTTAAAGCCTGGGGGGATCTTGTTAACACATGATATTGTCATCGTTAATGAATCACATGCCACACATGTAGTTAAATCATTATCTGCAGCAATTAATGTCAATGTCTCACCGCAGACGAAACTTGGCTGGTTAGATTTATATAATCAAGCTGGTTTTAATCATGTGCATTATCATACTGGTCCAATGAGTTTAATGACACCAAAAGGTTTAATTTATGACGAAGGTATTGTTGGAACTATAAAGATTATCAACAATGCTTTAAAAAAAGAAAATCGACCAATGTTTTGTAAAATGTTTAAAACGATGACTAAATTGCGTAAAGATATGAATTATATTACTTTTGTCGCTAAAAAAGAGCACTAAATATAATGCCACTAACTGTACTTTGTATCTATGTTTGACTGTCACTTTAATTTCTTTGTGACACTAATCATCTACTTAACAATATCGTTATCGTTGATTAGTAGGTCATCAATTTTGGTTAAAGACTTTTATAAACACTCAAACATTAACACTATACATACTTGGTTAGTGGCATTATTTTTTTCTTAAAATTTTAACATCACGGGATTGGAACAGAAATGATAAAGGGAGTAAGACAAAAATGATATTTTCGCAAAATTTATTTCTGTCTCTCCCCAACTTGCATTGCCTGTAGAAATTGGTGTTCCAATTTCTCTGTGTTGGGGCCCCGCCAACTTGCATTGCCTGTTGAAATTGGTGTTCCAATTTCTCAGTGTTGGGGCCCCGCCAACTTGCATTGCCTGTTGAAATTGGTGTTCCAATTTCTCTGTGTTGGGGGCCTGCCAACTCGCACATTATTGTAAGCTGTATTTTCGCCAGCTTCTGTGTTGGGAGCCCGCCAATATAACACTGTAGGGCCTGAGACATTAATTTATGTCTCGGGCTCTAACCCTAAAATATTTATAATATACCTTTATAATTTATCTCCATTTGATGCTATCACTTGTTGATACCAATAGAACGAATCTTTTTTCAAGCGTTCCATCGTGCCATGACCATCATTATCTCGATCAACATATATTAAACCATAGCGTTTCTTCATTTCACCGGTTGTAAATGAAACAATATCAATAATTCCCCATGGCGTATAACCGATTAAATCTACACCATCTTGATCAACTGCTTCCATCGCTGCTGTAATATGTGCTTTTAAATATTCAATGCGATAATCATCATGAATATGTCCATCTACCACTTCATCAACTGCACCAAAACCATTTTCCACAATAAAAAGTGGCAACTGATAACGATCATATAACACATTCAATGTATATCTTAAGCCATCTGGATCAATCGCCCAACCCCAATCACTCGTTGCGATATGCGGATTCTCCACAGAATGATTCAAACCACCGTTGACGATGTTGTTTTCAACTGTAGTATCAACATCATGTTTTACAGCCGTAGACATGTAATAACTAAAGCCAATATAATCAACCGTGCCCTGCTGTAAAATACTGTCGTCCCCTTCTTGCCATCCAAAATCATATCCTTTTCGTGCCAACATTTTTTTAGCATAGCTTGGATAATAACCTCTTACTTGAACATCCGGGAAAAAGAAACGTAAGCGATTCGCAATTTGTGCTTCCATCATATCTTTCGGATGACACGAATATGGATAAATGGGTACATGTGAAATCATTGTTCCAATCTTAAACTTCGGATTAATCTCTTTACCAAGACGAACTGCTAAAGCACTGGCTAAAAGTTCATGATGTGCTACTTGATACAAGACTTCTTCAGGATTATCATTTTCTGTCAATGCTACCCCAGAATTCGTCCATAAAAAGATAGGATTTGATGTGTCCATCTGATTATTAATTTCATTAAACGTCATCCAATATGTCACTTTATCTTTATATCTTTCAAATACAACACGCGCAAAATGCACAAAATAATCGACAACTTCTCTATTTCTAAATCCACCATAATATTTCGCTAAATGAAGTGGCATCTCAAAATGTGATAAAGTCACAACAGGTTCAATACCTTGTGCAATTAATTCATCAAAGATACGATCATAAAAGGCGAGTCCTTCTTCATTTGGCACATCTTCATCCCCATTCGGAAAGATACGTGTCCACGCAATCGACGTGCGTAAACATTTCAATCCCATTTCTTTAAACAAGGCAATATCTTCCTTATAACGATGATAAAAATCAATACCTTCATGATTTGGATAATAGTGATTGGGGTCTATAGATTCTGTAATCTGACGTGCTTTGCCATGTGCACCACTCGTCATAACATCAATTACACTTAACCCTTTGCCACCTTTATCATATCCACCTTCAAATTGATTTGCGGCAAGAGCGCCACCCCACATAAAATTTTGCGGTAATTTTGTCATTATTACAACACACTCCTAGCTTTTAAATATTTTAAAAATAACATCTTCAGTCGTAATGATTTCATTCATTGTCAGTTCTACTTTTCCTAAATCGGCAGAATTGCTAATAACGACAATAACGTCTGAGTTATAACCTTGCTCCTGAATATATTGTTGATCGAATTGTAGCAGTGTTTGCCCTGCTTCAACACGATCATTTTGCTTTACAAAGCACTTGAATCCTTTACCTTCCAAGTCAACTGTATTCACGCCAATATGAATGACTATGTCCACACCTTCTTCTGATCGAATACCGATAGCATGTTTAGTAGGTACAATCATTGAGACTTTACCACTAAATGGTGCAATCACTTTAAATTCTTCATGAGCTTTAATTGCCAAACCTTCGCCTACCATTTTCTCTCTAAAAATTGAATCTCTAACTTCTTTAAGCAAGATACGACGACCAGCGATTGGTGCTTTCACTAAAATTGGTGTTGTCACTTTTGCTTGCGCTTTCTGTTCTGTTTCTTGAGTATCCACAGCATCATGATTCGTATCTTCTTGATGCTTGGCGTCGTCCATTAACAATTGTAATTGTTGATATACATATTTTACTTCTTCATTAAATACGATAACTAACTGTGTTTCATTTTCATCAACTGACGCCACGCCATCTATTTGTGTTACTTCATTAGCAGTAGAAGGAATTGCATGATGCATATGAATGGTCATGCGTACCGTATCATACGAAACATTAACAATATTTTCGACACCCCCTACAGCTGTAAGGATGTCTTGAGCATAATCTTTATATTTATTGCCCATAAGTATTACCCCCTCAACTTGATAATAGAATGGAAATATATGACTTATCATAATTATAATTGTACCGGTTCATTTTGTAAATGCCGATACAATTATAATATTTTGTGCTATAATACTTACAGATAAAGTGAAATGAGGATAAAATATTGTTAAAGTACGAACATATTGCTAAGCAACTTAATGCGTTTATACATCATTCTAATTTCAAACCTGGTGATAAGTTGCCAAGTGTAACGCAATTAAAAGAACGTTATCAAGTAAGTAAGAGTACTATCATTAAAGCATTAGGCTTATTGGAACAAGATGGTTTGATCTATCAGGCACAAGGTAGCGGTATATATGTGAGAAATATTGCAGATGCAAATCGTATCAATGTTTTTAAGACCAATGGTTTTTCTAAAAGTTTAGGCGAGCATCGTATGACGAGTAAGGTACTTGCTTTCGAAGAAATTGCAACGCCACCTAAATCTGTGCAAGATGAACTTCAGTTAAATCCCAATGATACTGTGTACTATTTAGAACGATTACGCTTTGTTGATGAAGATATTTTATGTATCGAATATTCTTATTATCATAAAGAGGTTGTAAAATATTTAACTGCAGAGATCGCTAAAGGTTCCATCTTCGACTATTTAGAGTCAAACATGAAACTACGTGTTGGATTTTCAGATATTTTCTTTAATGTAGACCAGCTTACTTCAAGTGAAGCGGCATTACTACAATTATCTGCAGGCGAACCATGTTTACGTTATCACCAAACGTTTTATACAATGACTGGCAAACCTTTTGATTCATCTGACATCGTATTTCATTATCGTCATGCACAGTTTTATATCCCAAGTAAAAAGTAGTACATACATCAAAACGTCTATATTCCAGTTATCAACCGGAGTATAGACGTTTTTTTTCGATAATAACAATGGCTCAAACTGCTATTATCTTGCTTAGATTTTTCGTTTTAGAAGAATATTGCTACAAAGACAGGCACAACTGCTACAACAACTACACCAACTAACACTAAAGCTATACTTGCCATTGATTCTTCTACAGGTCCTAATTCTTTGGCTGGTGCTACACCTAATGTGTGACCACTTGTTCCAAGTGCTAATCCTCGGGCAATAGGGTTAGTAATTCGGAAAAGCTTCAAGAATTTATTACCTAGGGCATAAATAATGACACCATTTAAAATAACTGCTAATGATGTTAATTCTTTTATACCACCGATACCAGCTGATACTGGTAACGCAATCGCTGTAGTTGCTGCTTGAGGTAACATTGATAAAATAACATCATTGGCAAATTGTGCTAACTTCGCAAAAGTTAAAATAATTAATAACGCTACAACTGTACCGATACCAATACCTCCGATGATACGATGCCAATGTTTAACAAGCACTTCACGCTTTTTATATAACGGAATCGCAAAACAGATTGTTGCTGGTTCTAAGAAGAAGTAAATAATGTCTCCACCTATTTTGTAAGTCTTATACGGAATGCCTGTTAAATAGAGGAAGGCTACACCAAATACCATACTGACAAATAGCGGTGCGAATAAGAAGAAACGATTTGTTTTTTCAAATAATATGGTCGCTAAGAAAAATGGTATAACGGATAACAGTATTCCGAAGTAAGGTGTGTTTAGTGCTAAGTGGTTAATCATGAGCTTGTGCCTCCTCTATTTTGATCTTTTTTGTGACTTTGTCACCTTTAGATCTCGAAGTAACTTTCATAATAATTTGTGTGACATAGCCAGTACAAATAAGTAATAGTATTGTTGAGACGATTATTAGTCCAATGATTAAAAATGGTGCTTGGCTAATGACACCTAAAGAGTTAACAACTGAGATACCGGCTGGTACGAAGAGTAAGCCAATGTTATTTGTTAGTGTCGTTCCTACTTTTTCGACTTCGCCTAACTTAACAGCACCAGTACATAATAATACAAATAATAATACTAAACCGATTACTGATGCAGGCATAGGAATTGGCATAAATGATTCAATTATTTTCGATACAAAGAGTACTAAAGCAATTACAATGACTTGGTGAAAAAAGTGTGCTGGTTTTGATGCGTCTTTTTGTTGTTTCACGACCATTGCCTCCTACGTTTGATTTAACTAAAGTATAGATGGCTCACTTCGATTTGCGTGAATTTTAGTCCGAAATACAAAATATCATAGGTAAAATGCATAAAAAAAAGGATTACTGTTAAAGTAATCCTATCGACGCTTTAAAATCTTTCATAAATGAACGTCCAACTTGCATCTTGACACCATTTGTCAATATTACCATATAAGTGTAGTTAAACCATTGTTGCACTTCTTTAATGTGTTTCGTATTAATAATATATGAACGATGAATACGTATGAAATAAGCGGGATTCAATCGTTTTTCATAACGATTCAATGGCTCTGTTGTTTCGTATTTATGATTCGTTGTATGTATGGTTGTAATACCATTATGTGTGCCAATCCCAATAATATTTTGTTGCTTTAACATGTGAATTTTATCGTCAATTTCAACAGGTAAACTTTGATCAAAATTCGCCGACATATCATTCGCAATTGCATTTGCGCTATTATCATCTTTGGCTTTAGTCGCACGAACTTTATTGACTGCTTGTTCAATACGTTTTTGACCAAACGGTTTCAAAATATAGTCTGTCGCATTTAATTCAAATGCCTGTACTGCGTATTGGTCATGTGCAGTTGCAAAAATAATCGCAGGTGGCTCTTTCATCTTTTGAATTTTAGCTCCTAATTCGATACCATTTTCATCCATTAAATTGACATCTAAAAATATAATGTCATATTGATTTATCAGTAGTGCTTCCAATGTTTCTTTTACATTTTCTGCCTCATTAATTTCTTCAAAACCACCAATTTCATTTAATAAATATGTTAATTCATTACGTGCTAATGGCTCATCATCTATGATTAATGCTTTCATATTTATTCCTCCTCTTGTCTTTCATAAGGAAGTACACACCAAAAAGTGGTACCGCTCGATGTCGATTCAAATTGTAATGCTGCGGATTTTCCAAATAATCCTTTTAGGCGTAAGTTTAAATTTTCTAAAGCACTACCAGTTCCAGATTCTGATTCTACAGATGTTTCTCCCAACAAATGCATTTTATCTTTAGAAATACCCTGACCATTATCTTGTACAATAATACGTACATGTGTTGCAGTTTCTTTAATCACTGACACGTCAATATCGTTACCTTGCTTTCGATTCGTAAACGCATGTTTGATGGCATTTTCAACTAAAATTTGAATTAAAAATGGTGGTACAAGCACATCGCGATATTTGTCTTCAACATTAATATTGATATTAAATCTTCCTGGATAACGTGCTTGTTCAAGTGATAAGTATGCACGCACTTGACTTAACTCTTTATCTAAAGTAATCGTATGTTGCTTAGAGCCTTGTAAATTCGCTCTGAAAAAATAACTCAATTCTAATAGTAACTCTCGTGCCTTTTCGCTATTTATTCTAACTAAAGCTGAAATCGTGTTAATTGAATTGAAGAAAAAATGTGGACTCACTTGTGCCTGTAATGACTTAATTTCAGCATCTTTCAATAACTTACTTTGCGTTTCGGCTTCACCAAGTTCAATTTGGCTACTAAAAATATTTGCCAATCCTTCTGCAAGTTGACGTTCCACAAAAGTTAAATCATTAGGGTTTGTAAAATACATCTTCAATGTACCGACGATAGAACCATGCATCTCAAGTGGTATCACGATAGCTGCTCTAAGCGGGCAATTCGGATGACTACAACCAATTTCTTCTTTAGTATGAACTTCTTTCAACTTTCCTGATTTCAATACATCTTTAGACAGACTTGTTAATATTTCATTTGTTGGTATGTGATGATCACTACCTGCACCTACATGCGATAAGATTTCATTTTTGCTTGTAATTGCTACGGCAGATACTTTCATTAAATTTTTAATAATCATCGCAATTTGCTGTGCCGATTCTCTATTCAATCCTTCTTTAAAATACGGCAATGTCTGGTTCATCAATTGCAGTACATCATGTGTTTGAACAGCCTTCATTTGCTCCTCTTGCTTTAATGTTGAAATGATAATAGACATAAAAATCGCCGTACCAACGCTATTAACAATAATCATTGGTAGTGCAATTAATGATATGAGGTCAACCGCATATGCTTTGTCGTGGGAAAATGTTAAAATGCTCAACATTTGAATCATTTCCATAACAATTCCAATCATGGCACTTTTCGCAATACTCGGGTAACGCTTGCGTCTTTGAGCTTGTAAACCAAAATAACCAGCAATTATACCGATAAATATAGATGAGATAAGATAAACTTGTGCATCCGCCCCACCCATATACACTCTGAAAACACCTGAAATAACGCCAACAAATAGACCTACAAAATGGCCACCAACTAATCCTGCGACACCTATCGTTAATACACGTGTGTTAGCTAAAGATACATCATCATCTAAACGGAAGTACACACTTCCTGACAAACTATGTTGATGATCGATGACGATACCAGTTAAATTAGACATTAAGGCAAACAAACTGAAAATAATACATAATTGCCAACGTGCTTTCCATGTACGTCGACGATTCATTAAGTTTTTAAAATATGGAATATTCATCAACACATAGGCCAAAATAATAATTAAACCTACACGCTCAAGTAATAACATTGTTAGCGATAGCACGATAGCACCTCAGTGAATTATAATTATGTTTATTTTATCATAATAGTGCATGTAAAATTCATGAATAAATTATTAAAAAAACACACTACTATTTAATTACCTATACCATTAAAATTTTATATCAATTTTTATGCTAAGTTGACAATTTTCCTTTTCAAAATAATGACTATCAGGTCACTAAATTTCTGTTAAGTATAGCGAAAAACTGCTGACATTACTTTGCCAACAGTTTCTAATCGCGTTATTTATGATACTTTTTTAAATAAAACATGATTCTCTAAATGAACATGCTCATGTGTTAACACTTCAAGTGCTTTTAATCTCTGATAAACGAGTCGCCAAGTACCACATGCCTCTATCGGTGGTTCATAGCTTGATGTTAAATCGCTCATTTTCACTAACAATTGTCCCGTTGCAATGTGATCAGATACTAAATCATCAATCACTGTATTAATATCGTCTACTACTTCACCTTGTTCATATTTAATTAGTTTTGGAAAATCAACATCATCTTCTTTTTGCATATGCTCTAACATGCCATTTTTAAATGTATCATATGTTTCTTTTAACTCGACTAAATATGGATGATTAGGTCCATGTACTTTTGATAATTTCGTCACATAAGGTGTTAAATTTTTAAATTCTTCTCTAAGAGGTTCATGATATGCTGCTTGAATATATTGAATAAGTGACGAAACATTTAAAAATTTAGGGTTAAGCGAACCTGGTGTATTCGTTTGTTCAACGTCGTTGAGACGCTGTAATAATTCGTTCAAATCTACATTTTTCTTTTCTAAGGATGCTGCTTCTATACTTACTTGTCCACCGCAACAAAAGTCTATACCTACGCTTCTAAAAATATCTGCTGCTTTCGGATAATCTGTTACTATATCTGCTACTATGTCATTTTTATTTATCATTATAGACGACCTCCTCATTTTCAGTGTATACAATTTAATGTATATGAAAATGAAAATCAGGGAAATGTCATAATCATTTCATAAATAGCAAAATAAAACCCTCAAATCATGTTAGTTCACATAGATTTGAGGGCATTTATTATTTATTTTAGCGAGTAAGTCATATGTGCAGTGTTTAACTTAACAATATTTTTGAAATCTCGCTTCTTAATATCTTTACTAAGTATGATTTCCACTTCGTTTTCTGACGTTTGGCTTAACATTCCCATAATCATGTCGTCTTTTAGCACGACACTAGCCATACCTTCTTCAAATACATAACCACGATCCAGACCAGTTAAAATGATTTTGTTCTTACCTTTTAACTTCATTGAGATTGAATCCGTTAATGTAATAGCTGTAAAGTATAACGAAATGTTATTAAAGTCTTTTGTGAAATACGGTGTTAATCTATAAAAATCATTATTCAAATGAATTAATGCACTTGTTTCTGCAGTATATGCATATTTATTACGTTGATTACCAACACGCACTTCAAATACTTCCGTACCTATTTGGACTTCTAAGAAAACATCCCAAATTTTTTCTTTAGGTAAATACGATTTAATATCTTCTAACATAATGTTAAAACGATATTGTTTATTCGCATTTACACTTAAAGGTACATACATTGTATGCTTCTTGTTTCGTGAATGTAATTTAAGTCTGACATCATAATGTCCTTCGCCAATCATAAATTCATTTAACGTTAGCTCTGTAACAATTTTATGATTATCAAATTTAAATGCTGTCATTTTCACTTTCGGTTTAGCAATATCAATACCTTCAAAGTATGGTTCGCCTTCATTGAACTGAATGTTCAATTTTCCATCAACAATATCAAAGTGGTAGTACTGACCTTGGCGATAGCTTTCTTCCACAGTTCTATAGTTATCTATATCTTTCGCTCTCGCATAATGTAACAATGGTCGTAATTTACTCATTACCAATGCATCTACGCGTTCAGGAACTGCTTGTATAAAATCGCCTAAAGCATTCAGCCATTGCGGTTGATCTTCTAGTTTAACTTTTAGTGAAAAGCCATTCGTACGAGAAAAACTAAAATGACGATTTAAAAATTCTGCTAAGATTTGATCTTTATGGGCTTCTTCTAAATCTGCATTTAATATTTCTACAGCAATCAATCTCATGACTTCGTAAAAGTCTTCAGGTGAAACATACGCACTACTCATATGTTCCCCTTCACGCTTTGTAGCATAATAATACGCTTTATCACTTAACACACTGATTCGATTTGCATTCAAATATGCTTTCATCGTAAATAATTGATCTTCTGCGCTCTTTAATTCTTCTGGGAAATAAATGTCATTATCTTTTAGTAATGCTGTTCTATAGATTTTAGTCGGGCTTAGAGTATAAATAATTCCTGAATTTAACAAAGTCACTTCAGGCGCTGTTTCTTTAAACATAGATTGTGGTACCCCACGACCATTGACACCTTTCATTTTAATCAACAAAACATCTGAATGATGTTCATCAATAAATGCTGCTGCATCCTTTAATGTTTCTTTGTTAATATAGTCATCAGAATCCACGAATAATACAAATTCACCTTCTGCTTGTCTTAATGCAACGTTTCTCGGTTTACCTGGGCCTCCTGAATTTGTTTCAAGTTGATCCACTTTTAAGTTCAACTTATTACGATACTTTTCAACGATTTGTAATGTTTGATCTGTTGAACAGTCATCAACAACAATTACTTCAAATTCAGTTTTCGGAAAATCTTGTTTCGCAAGGCTATTAAGTAATTCTGTTATATACTTTTCTGAATTGTATGTTGGAACTATTACTGAAAATTTCATCATTATACCTCTCCCACTTTGACTACTATATAAACTTAGCTACCAAATAAATTTCTGACTAAACGCTCACTTGATCGGCCATCTTGATATTTAAAATGTTTATCTAAGAATG
>NZ_KV830986.1:21311-27033 GCF_001836945.1 Staphylococcus sp. HMSC062H10 | reverse complement strand
CATCTTGATATTTAAAATGTTTATCTAAGAATGGAATAACTTTTTCTCCTTCATAATCTTCATTGTCCAAGGCATCCATTAATGCATCAAATGATTGCACAATCTTACCTGGAACAAATGATTCATATGGCTCATAAAAATCACGTGTCGTAATATAATCTTCTAAGTCGAATGCATAGAAAATCATTGGCTTTTTAAATACTGCGTATTCATATATTAATGATGAATAATCACTAATCAATAAATCTGTTATGAACAGTATATCATTAACTTCTCTAAAGTCAGAAACGTCAACAAAATATTGTTTATGTTTGTCTGCAATATTAAGTCTATTTTTCACAAATGGATGCATTTTAAATAATACAACCGCGTTATTTTTTTCGCAATATCTTGCTAAACGTTCAAAATCAATTTTGAAAAATGGGTAATGTGCTGTACCATGACCACTACCTCTAAATGTTGGTGCGAAAAGAATGACTTTCTTACCTTTAATAATCGGTAATTCATCTTCCATCTCTTGTTTGATCTGTGTCGCATAAGCTTCATCAAATAGTACATCAGTACGTGGCACACCTGTAGGCACTACATTTTTCTCTTTAATACCAAATGCTTCAGCGTAGAATGGAATATCGGTTTCAGATGATACATAAGCTTTTGTATAGCTACGATGATTTAATGAATCAATAAATGGTCCACCCTTTTTACCAGTACGACTAAAGCCAACTGTTTTAAAGGCACCAACGGCATGCCACACTTGAATAACTTCTTGAGAACGTCTAAAACGCACTGTATAAATCAATGGGTGAAAGTCATCAACAAAGATGTAGTCTGCCTTCCCAAGTAAATATGGCAATCTAAACTTGTCGATGATGCCACGTCTATCTGTAATATTCGCTTTAAAAACAGTGTGAATATCATACTTTTTATCTAAATTTTGACGTAACATTTCGTTATAGATGTATTCAAAGTTTCCAGACATCGTTGGTCTAGAGTCTGATGTGAACAACACCGTATTCCCTTTTTTCAAGTGGAAAAATTTCGTCGTATTAAATATCGCTTTAAAAATAAATTGTCTTGTATTAAATGATTGTTTGCGGAAATACTTTCGTAATTCTTTATATTTACGAACGATATAAATACTTTTAACTTCCGGAGTCGTTACAACAACATCAAGGACAAATTCATTAACATCGCTAGAAATTTCAGGTGTAACAGTATAAACCGTTTTCTTTGAAATGCCGCCTTTTCTAAATTCTTTTAGGTAAGTCTGCAATAAGAAATTGATTTTACCATTTTGTGTTTCTAATTCGTTGTATTCTTCTTCTTGTTCTGGCTTTAGATTTTGATATGCATCATTAATCACATCTGGGTTTAACTGTGCAATATAATCAAGTTCTTGCTCATTCACTAATAAGTACTTATCTTCAGGTAAGTAATAACCATTATCTAAGATAGCTACATTGAAACGACAAACGAATTGATTCCCATCTATTTTGACATCATTCGCCTTCATTGTACGTGTCTCAGTTAAATTTCTTAATACAAAATTACTATCTTCTAAATCTAGGTTTTCACTATGTCCTTCAACGAATAACTGAACACGTTCCCAATAGATTTTATCTATATATATCTTACTTTTAACCAACGTTAATTCATCCTTTTCTATTTACATAATCCATTTTAATACTGTTTTACCCCAAGATGTAGACAGGTCTGCTTCAAAAGCATCTGTAAGATCATTAATTGTTGCAATTTCAAATTCTTGACCTTTTAACAACGCTAATTTATCTACAATATCTGGGTATTGAATGTACAAGTCTACAACATCTTGGAAATCTTTTGAACCACTTCGACTACTACCAATCAACGTTAGTCCTTTTTCCAATACTAGACGTGTATTAACTTCTACTGGGAACTCACTTACACCTAACAGTGCAATGCTTCCTTCTGGTGAAATATAATCAATCATTTGATTTATTGCTGATTGGCTACCACGCCCACCAACGCACTCAAATGCATGATCAAATGTTAAGCCTTCAGGTATTTTATTAATAAAGAAGACATCATCAACAAATGAGAAGTGACTCAATTTATAATCTGTTTTACCAAAGACATATATTTTAGACTCTGGATATAATTTACGTAATAAAATGGCTGTAATGTAACCTAAGTTACCATCACCCCAAATACCAAATGTATTTTTATTTGAAATAGATTTCTTTTCAAAACGACGAATAGCATGCAAACTTACTGTTACAAGCTCTGTATATGAAATAATACTTAAATCAATATCATCAGGTAGTGGTACAGCTCTATCATGATTTAGCAACACAAAATCTTGCATAAACCCATCATGTCCACTTGATCTGAAATAGCTCGATTTTAAATAATTTTCAGCAATTACATCGTCTTTTTCTGTCGGCGTATTCGGTACCATAACCACTTTTGTACCTTTATTAAACACACCTTTACTGTCAAATACGACCTCACCCACACCTTCATGAATTAAAGACATTGGCAATTTCTGAGATAAGACATTCTCATCACGGCTACCAGTATAATATCTTTGATCGGCAGCACAAATTGACATATATAAAGGACGTACAATGACATAGTCACTGTAAATATCTACGTTGTTATACGTAACTTCAAATTGTCTAGGTGCAACTAATTGATATACTTGATTAATCATCGGCAATACCACCTCGAATAATAGCATTCGCTACTTTTAAATCGTAAGGTGTTGTTACTTTAATGTTATATAACTCACCTTTTACAAGTCGAACCGGTTTGTTTGTTTCTACAATAATCTTACAAGCATCAGATAAAATACTCTTTTGCTCATCACTTAACTGCGCATAGCTTTCTTTTAATAAATTAATATTGAATGATTGTGGTGTTTGACCTTGATACATTTCATTACGCACTGGAATGGCATCAATTGTTTGATCATCTTTAGATGTAACAATTGTATCGATAGCATCAATAACTGTATCTACCGCGCCATACTCTAATGCAGCTTGAATATTTTCTTTAATGATACGATGCGTTAAAAATGGTCTTACTGCATCGTGCGTTACAATAACATCGTCATCGTTAATACCATTTGTTGATTCAATATGTTTAACGATATTCATAATTGTATCGTTACGATCACTACCACCTTGAATCACTTCAATTCTCTCATCAGAAATTTTGAATTTTCTAAGTGTATCTTTTGTATGCGTCATCCATTGTTGTGGCGTCGCGATAATAATTTTTTCAAAATCATTAATTAAAATAAATTTTTCTAATGTATGGATTAAAATCGGTTTGTTGTCTAAATCTAAAAATTGTTTAGGTAAAGGTACGTTACCCATTCTTGAGCCTATACCTCCAGCTAGAATACCAGCGTATTTCATAAAATACTTCCTCCATTCAACTATATCTATATTTAATTATTTAAATTTCGTTGCATTTTCCAATTGAAAACTCATTTTAAAATCAAAACTCTAAATGTCTGTGTATTACTTAAAATTATACATATTTTGCTTATATTTTAGCATATTTTGTTTAAACCTATATTACATTATATCAGACGTTTTCATACACAAATAATAACATACAAGCAAACATTTCGTTTATTATTTATATCACTTAACTAATTAATTTATAATTTTTTATTGTTTTTAAGTTATCACTTAAAAATCGTTTGGCAAATTCGTTGTGACGCGTGTCCATCTTCCAATGAACAGAATTTTTGATAAAATACCGTTCGTGCTTCAATATATTCATTTGCAGTCTCATCGATTTGTTTTAATACATCAATGAGTGCTGTTTGATTTTCAACAATTGGACCTGGCAACTCTTTTTTATAATCCATGTAAAAACCTCTAAGCTCATCGCCATATTTATCTAAGTCATACGCATAGAAAATTTGCGGACGCTTTAATACACCGAAGTCGAACATGACAGATGAGTAGTCGGTAACTAACGCATCGCTGATTAAGTATAAATCCGAAATGTCTTCATAATCTGAAACGTCTTTCACAAAATCATCATGTTCATCAATACGTGTCACAACTAAATAATGCATGCGTAATAAAATAACATAATCATCATCCAGCGCTTGACGCAAAGCTTCTATATCAAAGTTAACATTAAATTGATATGAACCTTCTCGAATCGCTTCATCGTCACGCCAAGTTGGTGCATACATAATCACTTTTTTATCTAATGGAATATTTAATCTTGTCTTAATACCATTAATATATTCAGTATCATTGCGTTTATGTGATAATTTATCATTTCTTGGATAACCTGTTTCCAAAATCTTATCTCGACTAACATGAAATGCATGTTGAAATATCGATGTCGAATATGGATTAGGTGACACTAGATAATCCCAACGTTGGCTTTCTTTTTTAAAGTCATCTTGGTAATTTTGAGTATTTGTTCCTAGCATTTTAACGTTACTAATATCCAAACCAATCTTTTTCAATGGCGTGCCATGCCATGTTTGTAAGTACGTCGTTCGCGGTGATTTATATAACCAATCTGGTGTACGTGTGTTAATCATCCACGCTTTCGCTCTTGGCATCGCTAAAAACCATTTCATTGAAAACTTTGTAACATATGGTACATTGTGCTGTTGGAATATGTGTTCATATCCTTTTTTCACACCCCATATTAATTGGGCATCGCTATGTTCAGTTAAGTATTCATATAATGCTTTGGGATTGTCGCTGTATTGTTTACCATGAAAGCTTTCAAAATAAATTAGATTCTTGTTTGGCAATTTTGATAGTAATTTAAAAGTCGTATATATACTGTGTTCTATCAATTTTTTAATTGTAGTTTTAATCATGTCGTACCTCCGACGTGTTTTTGTAATTATATTAATATGTATGAGCAAGCTCATTGTAACCATGCCTATTATAGCATTTCATCATAAAATACATTTAACCATTACACTTGTCGTTAATTATCATACGAAATACATGATTAATGTACCACTTTAACATAACAAAAAATCGTTATCCATTCATAACGTATGTGTTTACACATTTATGAACTAGATAACGATTGGATTGATTATTTTATTTTACAAAATGACAATTCAGTTGGAAGGTGATTGCTTTTGATTGCATCGTCTTATGCATGAAAAATCAAAAGGTCATTCTCATTGTATAGTCCTGCTTCTCATCATGACATGTTGCTCACTTCATTGTCAGAACCCTTTTTGAAAACTATGCCTTATGACTCATTTGCATGGCAAGTAATATATGCCAACATTAGCGTCTAAACAAATCTTTGACTAAACGTTCACTTGAGCGACCATCTTGATATTTAAAATGTTTATCTAAGAATGGCACAACTTTTTCAACCTCATAATCTTCATTGTCCAAAGCATCCATTAATGCATCAAAGGATTGTACAATTTCACCTGGAACAAATGATTCATATGGTTCATAGAAATCACGCGTCGTAATATAATCTTCTAAGTCAAATGCATAGAAAATCATTGGCTTTTTAAATACTGCATATTCATATATTAAAGATGAATAATCACTAATCAACAAGTCTGTAACAAAGAGAATATCGTTAACTTCACGATAATCTGACACATCGATAAAGTATTGTCTATGTTCACGTGAAATATTAAGTCTATTTTTTACGAACGGATGCATTTTGAATAACACAACTGCATTATTTTTTTCGCAATATCTTGCTAAACGTTCAA
>NZ_KV830986.1:0-21211 GCF_001836945.1 Staphylococcus sp. HMSC062H10 | reverse complement strand
CATAAGCTTCATCAAATAGTACATCAGTACGTGGTACACCTGTTGGTACAACATTTTCTTCTCTAATTCCAAATGCTTCAGCATAAAATGGAATATCGGTTTCTGATGATACATATGCTTTCGTGTAACTACGATGGTTTAATGAATCGATAAACGGACCCCCTTTTTTACCTGTACGACTAAAGCCAACTGTTTTAAAAGCACCAACGGCATGCCACACTTGAATAATTTCTTGTGATGGTCTAAAGCGAACCGTATAAATTAATGGATGGAAATCATCGACAAAAATATAATCAGCCTTACCAAGTAAATATGGCAATCTAAACTTGTCTCTCCATTTACGTCTATCCGTAATATTCGCCTTAAATATCGTTTTAATATCATAATCAAAATCTACTTTTTGGCGTAGTAACTCATCATATACATACTTGAAATTCCCTGATAAATTCGGACGCGAATCTGATGTGAATAATATTGTTTTGCTTCTTTTAATATGTAGTAACTTTGTAATATTAAAAATAGCTTTAAATAAGAAACTTCTACTTTCAAATGAAGCTTTATGGCCTTGTTTATGAAGCCAGTGTGCGCTTGTCGCAATGACCCCTAATTTCTCTTGAGGTAAGGTGATTTCAATATCAAATACAAATTCGTTAACGTCACTTGCTATTTCTGGAGTAATGGTATAAACCGTATGTTGTGATACCCCACCTTTGCGGAAAACTTTAGCTTCGTTGGCTAACACATAGTTTGCTTTTCCATTTTGTGTAGTCAGCTCATTGTATTCTTCAATTTGCTCTTCATTTAATGCTGCATAAGCTTGATCAATAATATTTGGATTAAGTTGTCCAATATACTCTAACTGGTCATGATAAACAAATAAATATTTATCCATTGGTAAATAATATCCATCGTCTAATATTGCGACGTTGAATCTACATTTAAATGTATTACCGTCTATTTTCATTTCATTTGCTTCTAATGTTTTTGTTTCGGTTAAATTCCTCAGAACAAATTGTCCTGATGTTAAATCGACACCTTCACTATGTCCTTCAATATATAACTGAACACGTTCCCAGTATATGTTATCAATATGTATTGCTTGTTTCGTTTTTGTCATTGTTATTCCCCCATCGGTTTATTAAATCGTCCATTTCAATACTGTTTTTCCCCAAGATGTCGATAAATCCATTTCAAACGCTTGGACGATATCTTGCATCGTACATACATTAATTTCATGTCCTTTTAATAAGGCTAACTTTTCAACAATGTCTGGGTACTTACGATATAAATCAACAACTTGCTCAAAATCTTTAGAGCCGCTTCGACTACTACCAATCAACGTTAATCCTTTTTCAAGTACTAATCGTGTATTCACTTCCACGGGTAATTCACTTACGCCTAACAAAGCAATACTGCCTTCTGGTGAAATATGTTCAACTATTTGTTGAAGTGCAACTTGACTTCCTTTACCTCCAACACATTCAAATGCATGATCAATTTTAAGATCATCTGGTATTTGATTTAATGTATAGATGTCATCTACAAATGAAAAATGACTTAATTTATAGTCTGTCTTACCAAATACATAAATTTTAGCTTCTGGGTACAACTTACGTAGCAAAATAGCAGTAATATAACCTAAGTTGCCATCACCCCAAATACCAAAGCTGATTTTCAAAGGTATAGATTTACGTTCAAATCGTTGTATAGCATGATAACTTACTGACACTAACTCTGTGTATGAAATCGTACTCAAGTCAATGTCATTAGGCAGCGGAACGATACGATCATGTGCCATCACAACGTAGTCTTGCATAAAACCATCATAACCACTAGATCTAAAATAACTAGAGGCTAAGTAATTCTCCGCAATAATATGATGTTGCTCTGTAGGTGTATTCGGCACCATTACTACTTTCGTACCTTTTTCAAATACCCCTTTACTATCAAATACAACTTCACCAACAGCTTCATGAACTAGTGACATTGGTAATTTTTTGCGCAGTACATTTTCATCTCTTCGACCTGTGTAATACCTTTGATCAGCTGCACAAATAGACAAGTATAAAGGTCTTACGATGACATGATTACCATAAATATCAACATTATTATATGTGACGTCGAACTGTCTCGGTGCAACGAGTTGATATACTTGATTAATCATCGGCAATATCACCTTGAATAATGGCATTTGCTACTTTTAAATCATACGGTGTTGTCACTTTAATGTTGTATAGTTCTCCACGTACCAATTTAACTGCATGTCCAGATTCGACAATGATTTTACATGCATCTGATAAGATTTCTTTTTGTTCACTACTTAAGGCGCGATAACTATCTTGTAATAATTTAATATTAAATGATTGTGGTGTTTGGCCTTGATACATTTCATTCCTTACAGGGATACTGTGTATGTTCTGTTTATCTTTAGACATTACAATCGTATCGATTGCTTCAATGACTGTATCTACTGCACCATATTTTTCTGCTACTTCAATATTCTCTTTAATAATACGTTGAGTTAAAAATGGTCTTACGGCATCATGAGTTACAATCACATCATCATTATTAATTCCATTTACATTGCGAATATAGTCGATAATATTCATAATTGTTTCGTTTCGATCCGTACCACCTGCAACTACTTTGACACGTTGATCTGTAATGTTATATTTTTTTAAAATATCCTGTGTATGGGAAATCCACTGTGCTGGCGTTGCGATAATAATCTCATTAAATTCACTCACTAAAATGAACTTCTCAATTGTATGAATTAAAATCGGTTTATTATCAATATCTAAAAATTGTTTTGGTAATGGCACGTTTCCCATTCTCGAACCAATACCTCCTGCTAAAATACCTGCATAAATCATGTTGTCCTCCATTCTGTCATTACATCATTTTCATTAATACATTACTGACCTATGCCCGCACATAAGCCTAACCTATTGCTCATTTGCCTCTTTTATTAAGCCAAAGGCAGTTGTCGCAATAGTGTGATAATTTTTTATAAAAATGTATTTTTGTAACTGACCATTCTAAGTTGTTGTGTCATGCAGTTAATCATTAACACTGACGATATTAAATTGTTAAAGGTATTAATGTTTACTCTTTTTCAAATTCATTATTACTGCCATCATTTTACCATATATTATAATAAATTTATCTTATTAAGTGGCTGTACTTGATTTTCACTCTAAAAATCATCAAATATTGCCATCTCATTTTAAGTATACAAAATGCAAAACAACCGATTCACAAGCATATTTCACACAAGTAAACCGGCTATTTAGCAACGTATATTCGAAGATGAATTATTTCGATAGTATCTGTAGACCAGACGGCATTCGCACTTTCATAGCTATAACTATACCAGCGTTTTCGTCCTCAAAGGTGCATACTAATAAATCGTAAACATAACTTTATCAAATCGTTCTTTCTTGTTAACTAATTTATCAAATGTCTCCGGGCCTTTTTCTAACGGTAAAAAATGAGAAATAATAGGCTTTACATTAATATCTTTCGTCTTCATATAATGTAAGGTTGCCATCCACTCTTTCCCCGGGAAATTACTGGACAAACAGTTCCAAGAGCCACATACTGTCAACTCGTTACGCAGAATTTTTTCAAAATGAACGCGATCAATCTCAATATCATCATATGGTATTCCGAGTAATACCACCTCGCCTCCTTTTTTAGGTAGCGTCAATATTTGACCAATCGTAACTTTAGCCCCTGATGATTCTATAGCTAAATCGATTTGATTGGCGTAATGATTTTCGATGAATTTCTCAAGATTTTCTTCTTTTGAATTGATTGTTTGATGTGCGCCCAATGATTTTGCAATTTCTAGTTTATGTGCATCTATATCTATAGCGATGATATGTGCAGCACCAAATATTCGTGCCCATTGAATAGCTAACAAACCTATACTGCCACACCCCATTACTGCAACAGTCATACCAGGTTGTATATTCGATTTATAAAACCCATGCGCAACAACGGCTGATGGCTCAACCATTGCTGCTTCAATGTAATCAACATTGTCTGGAACCTTTAAAACATTTTGCGCTGGCAATTTGACATATTCCGCGAACGATCCAGGTTCATATGAGCCAATGACGAATAACTTTTCACATCGTGCATATTCACCTTTTAAACAATACTCACATTGATAACAAGGTATTGCTGGACAACCTGTGACTTTGTCGCCGACCTTAACATGCGTAACATCACTTCCAATGGCATCTACAACACCTGAAAATTCATGACCAAATGGCATACCTTTAATGTATGGCCCCATTTTTTTGTATCGTGACGTATCTGAACCACATATGCCAGTCGCTCGCACTTTAACAATAACGTCATTCGCACTTTCAATGATTGGCTTTTCATTATCCTCATACCGTAAATCTTCCACGCCATATAATTTCAATGCTTTCACTTGTAAATCACCTCAACTTTGATTTAATTCACAACTTTTTTCTTTTTAAAAATACCTGTCGCAAAATAACCTGCAATGACGATAGAATTACTTACAAGCAGATGTTCCATATAAAAATCAGTGATTTGTCTCAATGGCCCAAGCATAAAAGTTAGCATTGATTCTACCATATTAATTCTCTCCTTCATTTTCATCTAAATCGAGCGGCTTAAGTAATGCTTTAATACCTTCGCCAGATTTTAAATGTTGATACGCCTCGTCCCATTTCGAAATATCATATATTTTTGTCACCAAAGCTTCAGCATCCACTAATCCATCTGCCATCAGTTGTAATGAAGGTTCCCAATCTGCTGGCTTTTGACTTCTACTACCAACAACTGTTATTTCTTTTTGAATCACTTTTTCCATATCAAATGGAATTTCAGCATCCTTAAAAATACCTATTTGACTGTAGAAACCTTTTTTGCGTAAAATATCCAAACCTTGTCGTGCTGCTGGAACTGCACCTGAACATTCAACAACAACATCTGCCCCGTAACCGTCTGTAATTCCATTGATATACGTTTTTAAGTCTGTTTGTTGTAAATTGACTACATAATCCATGTGCAATGCTTCTGCTTTACCTAATCTGACTTTATCATTGTCCAATCCAGTTACCACAACAGTTGCGCCTTTACTTTTTAACACTTGTGCTACAAGTAATCCGATTGGCCCAGGCCCCATTACAACTGCTATATCACCAGAGTTCACTTGAATCTTAGAAACGCCATGATGTGCACATGCTAATGGTTCTGTCATAGCTGCAGACTGGTACGATACTTCGTCTGGAATATGATGCAAACTTTCTTCACGTGCAATGACATAATTTGTAAATGCGCCATCTACTTGTGTTCCAATACCTTTTCGATGGTTGCATAAATTATAGTCTTTGGATTTACAGTATTCACACTCATTACAAACATAGAATGTCGTTTCAGAAGTGACACGGTCACCAACTTTAAAATCTTTAACGTCTGCTCCAACTTCAACGATTTCACCAGAAAATTCATGACCTAATGTCACTGGAAAATTAACTTTATAATGACCTTCATAAGTATGAATATCTGTGCCACAAATTCCTGCATAATGTACTTCAATCTTTACTTTATCATCTAGCGGTGTTGCAACTTCTTTATCAAGAAGTTCTAAGTTGCCATATCCTTCTCTTGTTTTTACTAAAGCTTTCACCACAAACACCTCGATTTTTAATTGAATAGACTAAATAGTTTAAAGATAAGATAGTTAACGATATTACCACCTTGATCAATACTTGAAATTTCAGATGAACCTTTTGGCATTTGTACATTCGTACCTTTCGCCATATCTGTGAAAATAGGTGCTACGTCTGTTGCAATATATAGTGAAATTGCAATCATAATCGTACCCACAATGACAGAATGAATAATGTTTCCTCTTGCTGCACCAACAATAAACGCGACAACAAATGGTATCGTTGCTAAGTCACCAAAAGGTAGTACTTGGTTTCCTGGTAAAATAACGGCTAACAAAACAGTGATAGGTACTAAAATTAATGCTGTCGAAATAACCGCTGGATGACCTAATGCTACAGCCGCATCCAATCCTATATAAATTTCACGTTCGCCAAAACGTTTATTTAGCCATGTTCTTGCAGACTCTGAAACTGGCATTAAACCTTCCATTAAGATTTTTACCATTCTAGGCATTAATACCATTACTGCAGCCATTGACATTCCTAAATTAATGATGTCTCCAGGTTTGTAACCTGCTAACACACCAATACCTAAACCTAAAATTAATCCGACAAAGATAGACTCTCCAAATGCGCCAAAACGTTTTTGAATTGTTTCAGGATCAGCATCTAACTTATTCAGACCGGGTACTCTTTGTAACAATTTAACTAAGTAAATACCTGGTGCATAAGAAATTGTACTTCCTGTAGCAATCGATACACCTGGTAAATCAAAGAACTCACTCATCATCGGTGCTGTCCAATCTGCTACTTTCAAACAGATAACTTGGAAAATAACTGCTGCTAATAACGCTTGCCAAATACTGCCTGATACGGCATAAACCATTGCTGCTGTAAACGTATAATGCCAAAAATTCCAAATATCTACATTCATCGTCTTTGTCACTTTAGTTACTAGCAATACAACGTTAACTATGATTCCGAGTGGAATAATAAATGCTGCGACAGATGATGCCCAAGCGATAGATGATGTTGCTGGCCAACCTACATCAATCACATTCAGACTGACGCCTAAATTTTTAACCATCGCTTGTGCTGCTGGCCCTAAATTTTTAACTAATAAATCGATGACTAAGAAAATCCCTACAAAAGCCACACCTATTGTTAAACCAGACCTAAATGCCGCGCCAATTTTCTGCCTAAAGAATAGGCCAAGCAAGAATATGACAACCGGTAAAATAACAGTTGCACCTAAATCTAAAAATCCCCTTACAAAATCAGTGAAGTAACTCATATTTAAACCCTCCCTGTTATATATGCATTGTCACGATATTTTCCAATTGTGATTACATTTGTCGTTACGGTCATTTCAACGACTACCCTTGCTACATTCGACTGCAATCCCTTTGAATTACAGTCACTGCGTTTCTATGTCATCAACAATCATTTGTCGTGATAGTCATTTATATGCAATTTGCATATATTTATATGTTATTGACCCACGGTACATATCAATTCAGTTATTTTTGTAACTCTGTTAAGATTTGTTGCTTTGTTTCTTCAATACCAATACCAGTTAAGAAATTACGTGCGTTGATAACTGGGAATTTATATTCTTTCTTTGTCATTGCAGTTGTAACTAATAAATCTGCAGTGTCTTCATAAGGCCCAACTTCTGTAATTTTGATTTGTTTAATATCTACTTTAATATTGTGTTCCTTCGCCATTTCCTCAATTGCATTATTTACTACTGTTGACGTTGCAATACCTGCACCACACGCTACTAATACTTGTTTCATTTTCAATTCCTCCAATTAATTTTTAGTTATATTCCAAATAATCATTGATTAGTGTTGCTAAAATTGTTTCGTCTTTCGTTCGTAGAATCTGCTCCAATTTTTCTTCATTTTGAAAAATTTGCATCAACTGCTGTAATAGTTTAAGTTGATCATCCACTTTATCCATAGCTAGCATGAAGACAATTTTCACTTCTGTCTGTTGATCAAGTGTTCCCATTTCAACAAATGGCACTTCTTTTTCTAAAACAGCCACACCAATTGTTCTATGGTTAATATGTTCGACATCTGTATGTGGTATGGCGACCGAACATAAATGCGTCGGTAATCCTGTCGCAAATTCCTTTTCTCTGTCGATAACTGCATCTTTAAACGTTGCTTTTACAAATCCGTTTTGAAATAAAACATCTGACATTTGTGACAATACGGATTCTTTATCAGTTGCCGACAAATTGAGCATTATATTTTCTTCATGCACTAATTGCTGTCCCATCCATTTTCCCTCGCTTCTTTATTTGAATAATTTTTTAAAATCTCATTAACATCAGAATTTCTGCGACTTTGTATGATGCGCTCAATTGCGTCATTGTCTTGCGCCACATCTCTCAATTGTAATAACGCTCTTAAGTGTGTCACTTTATCAACAGCAGCAATAGGTACAATAATATGGATTGCTGTGCCATCTGACATGTATATTGGTTCTTGTAAAATCAACATACTCATCGCTGTTTTATGTACATGCTTTTCAGAGTATGCATGTGGAATAGCAATATTTTGCATGATAACCATATACGAATCATCAAATACCTGTTGCATCTCATGAATATATTTAATATCAATAAAATGATTAGCAACTAACACATCACTTGCTTTAGCAATAGCTTCATCAATATTTTCAACATGATGTATTCTTTTCACGTGCCTTGCTGGTATCAAGTCAGCTAAATCTAATGTCTTATTTTGTGTGACAATCGATCCATTAATGGTTAAAATCGAATTATAATTCGCAATAAAATCTTCTAAACCATCACGTAGTTCTGTAATGTCATTAACTGTCGTAGTACGTTCAATTAATGCCATTAACTTGTTTATTTCCTTATCAATGTCAGCCGATTCCTTATTAATGTACTTCATCACTTCTTTACGTAACTTTCGTTGCTCATTTTCAGATAACGCTACTTTTGTGATAAATAATTTTTTATGTGTTAGGACAAACATTGGCGAAAAGACGATGTCATAATCTAATGTGTAATTTTCAAATGTTCTAAGTGAAATCGCATCTAAGAAAATAATTTCTGGAAATAAGTTTCGCAACTCGTATAACATCATTTGTGATACTGACGTGCCTTGTGTACACACGATAATAGCTTTTATCTTGCCATCGAAGTTTTCATCTTGACGTCTCAAACTACCTCCGAACAACATGGTTAAATATGCTATTTCATTATCAGGTAACGATTTTCCGAAATATTCAGTTAACGATTGACATGATTGTTTCACCATATGAAATAACGATTGATAATTTCCTTGTAAAGGATTTATTAATTCATCACGATCCGTTAAGTTATATTTAATCCTATAAAAAGCAGGCGTTAAATGTAACAAGAGTTGCTGTGATAATTTCTCCTTATCTTCAATGTTAATAAAAGTGATTTGTTCAAAATGGTGAATCATTTGAGCGATGGCCATCGTTAAATTCGATATGTTATCTGATTCCTGCAAATCAGTCCATTGCACACTTGTTGAAAGTAAGTGTAATGTCAAATATAACTTTTCCGCTTCTGGCAAATCCGGCTCATGTTGCGTCATAATCTCCGTTGCTTGATATTCTTTCGTATCCCTCAAATACTGATAATTAATATTTAATGGATTAATCACATGACCACTTTGAATTCGTCTACGAATCACACAAAGGACATAAGGCAATGAACTAAGTGATTTGTCTATAAAGCGACTCTTCAAAAATTGTTCTACCTGTTTGATCTTGTCTTTTTGATATGCGATATCTTCGAATGTTAAGTTGAGCGCCTTTAAGACTTCACTTTTAGTAATATCATGATTCAACCTTTGATCAATCAACTTAATGAAGAAACGGCGAACTTCAAATTCATCACCAACAATTTCATAACCATGTTTTCGAGAATACTTAAGTGACAAACCATGATCTTCCAATTGCTCTTTTACATGATTTATATCGTGAATGACAGTATTTTTACTGACTTGTAAATCAATTGAAAAATGGTTTAGAGACATTGCGTTTTCCTTACTAAAAAGCATGAGCATTAAATAATAACGACGTGTTTCTATGCTAAAAATGATATTGTTGCCGTTTAACATTTGCTGCTCCGATACATCTCGTTTGAATAACGTCATGATTTCAGAACTTACAATAAAATTTCCTTGGCTTGTTCTTTCAAGTTTTGGATAGCCCTCTTGTTCAAGCCACAAATTGATTTTTTGAATGCGATATCCTAGTTGTCTACGAGACAAACCAAATATCGATTCAAGTTCTTTACCATGAATAGTAGGATTCAATACAATTTCTCTGAGTATTTGCTGATTATCCCCGTTCATGTTCGATCCTCCTTTGAGCATCTGAGCTCAATTTATCATCAATCGTCACACCGATGTACACACTTTGAACACATATTTTCAAAATGAGTATGTACATCATTGTGATGTTTTGACAGCATTCCAATTATATCGGTATTATTTGCAATTTTAATCTTTTAAAATAAAGCAATTGAAATTTTTACATATCTATTTGTATTTCGAGTTTTTCGAGTGCATTTTTAATTTACATATCTCAGTCATTATCAAATTGTCATGACCAATGTAATCCACTACAAAAACCCTAAGGACGCTTATATCAGGCGCCTTAGGGTTAACTGTATCTATTTAATTAAGTATTATTATTCGTATGTACGTAACTTATGATCTATCAAGTTCCACACTTCTTCAACATCAACTGTTGTAGCAAAATAAGCATTGGCAGGCTTACCTGTAACATGATTTAAATCGACAGCCATAGTGCCATAAGTTAGTGGACTTTGATGTTCAATTTCGATATTAACAGGTACCATTGTAAACAATTCTGGTTGTAACAAATACAAAATTGTACAAGCATCATGTATTGGACCACCGTCCATATTAAAGTGAGTCTTGTATGTCTTCTTAAAGAATTGCAATAATTCTACGACGAACTGCGCAACAGGATTATTGATACTTTCAAAGCGTTCAATCACGTGATCGTCGGCTAAAACTTGATGTGTTACATCCAAACCAAACACATTTATAGTAATCCCACTTTCAAAAACACGCTTCGCTGCTTCAGCATCTACCCAAATATTGAATTCTGCTGTAGGCGTCCAATTTCCAAATGTACCACCACCCATCAAAGTAATAGATTCAATATGCTCAGCGATTCTTGGCTCACGAATCAATGCCGTTGCTACATTCGTAAGAGGACCTGTCGCTACAATTGTTACAGGTGTATCACTCGTCATCACTTTGTTAATAATCACATCTGATGCTGGCATTGCAACTGCTTGACGTGATGGTGTCGCCGGTAGTTTCGGACCATCTAATCCAGATTCCCCATGTATTTCAGAAGCAAAGGCAGCTGGTTTAATTAACGGCCTATCCGCACCTTTCGCTACTGCTATATCTTGGCGTCCCATAATATCCAATACGTTCAAGGCGTTTGTCGTATTCTTGTCAACTGATTGATTACCTGCGACTGTGGTTACAGCTAATATCTCTAGTGGACTGTCAATTGCCCCCGCTAAAATTAATGCTATTGCATCATCGTGTCCTGGATCACAATCCATAATTATCTTTCTCTTCATTCAAAATTCCACCTTTCTTAAGTTGTTATCGATAGCTTATGTATATTTATTTATGTGGTTAATCATGTTTATTTTGAAAAATAGTTTTAACTTTCTCATAGTTTTGGATACAAAAACTATTTATCTATTTTATGACTTATAAATTTATCCGATATTCTTTGTCACCTTACCTCGCTAAAAAATAGGATGTCTACAGAACTATACCGACTTTTGTCAACTCATTTTCACAACAATATAAACAGCAATTTATATGATTGTTACATGATTCAAACAATTTTTATGAAAAATATTTTCATCCACAGAATATATATTGATATTAAATTTCTCAAAAGCTATATTGAAAATAATTAGGAGGGATGTTGATGAAATCTTTATTTGAAAAAGCACAGCAGTTCGGCAAGTCCTTTATGTTACCTATCGCAATCTTACCAGCTGCAGGTCTATTGTTGGGTATCGGTGGTGCATTAAGTAATCCAAACACCGTTAAAGCATACCCTATTTTAGATATTACCTTATTACAAAATATTTTTACATTAATGTCAGCTGCAGGTAGTATTGTTTTCCAAAATTTACCAGTCATCTTTGCAATTGGTGTCGCAATCGGATTATCTAGAAGCGATAAAGGTACTGCAGGTTTAGCTGCACTGCTCGGTTTCTTAATTATGAACGCAACTATGAATGGCTTATTAACTATCACAGGCACATTGGCAAAAGATCAACTTGCACAAAATGGACAAGGCATAGTGCTCGGTATACAAACGGTTGAAACCGGTGTTTTTGGCGGGATTATCACAGGTATTATGACCGCAATACTTCACAACAAATATCACAAAGTGGTATTACCACCGTATTTAGGTTTCTTTGGTGGCTCTAGATTTGTCCCTATTGTTACAGCATTTGCCGCAATCTTTTTAGGTGTATTGATGTTTTTCATTTGGCCAAGCATACAAGCCGGCATTTATCATGTTGGTGGATTTGTAACGAAAACAGGTGCCATCGGTACTTTTGTTTATGGCTTCATCTTAAGATTGTTAGGTCCACTCGGTTTACATCATATTTTTTACTTACCGTTTTGGCAGACGGCACTTGGTGGTACTTTAGAAGTCAAAGGGCACTTAGTTCAAGGTACGCAGAACATCTTCTTTGCTCAACTTGGTGATCCAGATGTGACGAAGTATTATTCAGGTGTGTCGCGCTTTATGTCAGGCCGTTTTATTACGATGATGTTCGGCTTATGTGGTGCCGCACTTGCAATTTATCACACGGCTAAACCTGAACATAAAAAAGTTGTCGGCGGTTTAATGTTATCCGCTGCACTCACTTCATTTTTAACAGGTATTACCGAACCTTTAGAGTTTAGTTTCTTGTTTGTCGCACCTATTCTTTATGTAATCCATGCCTTCTTTGATGGATTAGCATTTATGATGGCAGACATTTTCAACATTACAATTGGTCAAACCTTCAGTGGAGGCTTTATCGATTTCTTACTTTTTGGTGTGCTACAAGGTAATAGTAAAACAAACTACCTATATGTCATACCTATTGGAATTGTGTGGTTCTGTTTGTATTACATCGTTTTCAGATTCTTAATTACGAAATTTAATTTCAAAACACCTGGTCGTGAAGATAAAGTTGCAGCACAACAAGTTGAGGCTACTGAAAGAGCACAAACTATTGTTGCTGGTTTGGGAGGCGAAGATAACATTGAAATCGTTGACTGTTGTGCAACGAGACTACGCGTCACACTTCATCAAAATGACAAAGTCGATAAAGTATTACTCGAAAGTACTGGTGCCAAAGGTGTAATCCAGCAAGGCACTGGTGTGCAAGTAATTTATGGGCCTCACGTTACAGTTATCAAAAATGAAATTGAAGAATTGCTCGGGGATTAAGACTAACCGAAATATCAACAGAACTAATGGCAACGATGTACGAAGTAAGAAGTGACATCGTTGCTTTTATTTTTAATGTTACATTTGAAGCATTAAGTTCATCATGCACTGTAGTAAGCCCGCAAATCGCCTCTGCTAGACAATCATCTTAATGCTATGATTAAAGCTTAAGTGCCAGATTTGAATTTAATTTCAACAACGACTTTCACTACATTAAAAATAGGGCTACTCGACACATAAAGTTGTATCAAATAGCCCTTTATACAATTTTTTGGGGTAAGGTTTTACAATTTTTGGAATGGTATAGATTTTATAAAAAGTTATTTAAGTTCTTCTGCTTCAGCCATAATATCTTTTAATGTTTTAGCTGAATGTGCGAACTTGCTTTGTTCTTCGTCGTTTAATGGGATTTCTACGACGTTGCGAATACCGTTTCTATTGATGACTGCTGGAACACCAATATAAACATCTTCTTCATCATATTCGCCTTCTAATAATGCTGATACAGTCAATACGGCATCTTCATTTCTGAAAATCGCTTCAGTAATTCTAGCTAATCCCATTGCAACACCATAATAAGTGGCACCTTTAGCTTGAATAATGTCATATGCTGCATCACGTGTTTGAACAAAAATTTGTTCAATTTGCGCTTTGCCCTCAGGACGTTGTTCAAGTAATGTCTTCAAAGGTTGACCCGCAATATTAGCGTGTGACCATACTGGTAATTCAGTGTCACCATGTTCACCAATAATTAGAGCATCGACGCTACGTGGCGCAACATCGAACGCTTCGCTTAACAATAATCTAAAGCGTGCAGAATCTAAAATTGTACCAGAACCTATAACGCGTTCTTTAGGTAAACCAGAGAATTTCCATGTTGCATACGCTAAAATATCAACAGGATTTGTAGCTACCAAGAAAATACCATCAAATTTTGATGCCATTACTTCACCAACAATTGATTTGAATATTTTCAAGTTTTTAGATACTAAATCTAAACGTGTTTCTCCAGGTTTTTGTGCAGCACCAGCACAGATGACAACTAGATCCGCATCATGACAATCACTGTATTCGCCAGCTTTCACACGAACTGTTGTTGGAGAATATGGTGTGGCATGTTTTAAATCCATAACATCTCCTCGAACTTTATCAGTGTCTAAATCAATGATGACTAATTCATCAACAATGCTTTGGTTTACTAATGAAAATGCGTAGCTTGAACCTACTGCACCATTACCTATTAATACAACTTTGTTCCCTTTAAATTTGTTCATTACAAAAACTCCCTTATGATTAATTCACTAACATACGTGTAGTTTCAAATATGTTAGTTTAATGCTGCTTATTGACGATACAAAAGCAAATAAACATCTCTTTTATTTTCAACGCATAACTTAAAAGGTCATGTGTCATCCGCTTTTAAGTTTGTGATTTATTTCACATATAAAATGTAACATGCATTAAGTACTGGGTCAATATTAAATTGTGATTTATTTCACATTTTATTTTAATTTTTACACCTTTTTAATTTGTATACGATTACATCTTAGATGTCTTTAGTCTTCGTACTTCGCCAGTGATTATTTACACTTTCACATTTTTATTATCATGTTTACTTTTTTCTAAGAAAACAACAATGTTTTTTGAATTAGCCAAATAAATGCGTACAATCGTCGGTGTGCAAACAGACAATTGTACACAATACTTATTGATAAGTATTTAAAAAATTAAAAATGTCATACAATTATCAAATTTGCCATTTTATTTATATTTTCTCAAACCAATTAATTGAATATCGAAATTTTTAGTAGAATAATCAAAATAGACAGATTAAAGGAGGAGTATCATGCTTACAGAACAAGAGAAAGACATAATCAAACAAACGGTGCCATTGCTTAAAGAAAAAGGAACAGAAATTACGTCAACTTTTTATCCGAAAATGTTTAAGGCACATCCTGAACTTTTAAATATGTTTAATCAAACGAACCAAAAACGAGGCATGCAATCTTCAGCATTAGCACAAGCAGTAATGGCTGCAGCTGTTAACATCGATAATTTAAGTATTATTAAACCAGTCATTATGCCAGTTGCATATAAACACTGCGCACTACAAGTTTATGCTGAACATTATCCAATTGTGGGGGAAAATTTATTAAAAGCTATTCAAGACGTGACAGGATTAGAAGAAGATGACCCTGTCATTCAAGCTTGGGCGAAAGCATATGGCGTTATTGCGGATGTGTTCATCCAAATTGAAAAAGAAATTTATGATCAAATGATGTGGATTGGTTTTAAACCATTCAAAATTACCAATATTAAACAAGAATCTGAAGACATTAAATCATTTACAGTTGAAACTGAAGAATATGACTTTAGTGAATTTACACCAGGCCAATACATCACAGTTGATGTTTCTAGTGATAAACTTCCATATAGAGCTAAACGTCACTATTCTATCGTATCAGGTGATAAAAATCATTTAACTTTTGGCGTTAAACGTGATGTCACAACAGAACATGAAGGCGAAGTTTCAACAATTTTACACGATGAGATTAAAGAAGGCGATATGATTAATCTAGCTGCGCCTGTAGGTGGATTCGTATTAGAGAATACGACTGAACCACAACTTTTCTTAGGTTCAGGTATTGGCGTCACACCTTTAGTAGCAATGTATGAAACTGCCTCTGCCAAAGGTTTAGATACACAGATGGTTCAAGTTGCTGAAAATGAACAACATTTACCTTTCAAAGACAACTTCAACAGTATCGCAAGCCATCATGACAACGCTAAGTTATATACTCACTTAAAAGATAAACAAGGCTATATTGGCGCTGAAGAATTACAAGTATTTTTAGCAAATAAACCTGAAATTTATATCTGTGGTGGTACAAAATTCTTACAATCTATGATCGAAGCACTTAAATCTTTAAATTACGATATGGATCGCGTACACTACGAAACATTTATTCCAAGACTAAGCGTTGCAGTATAACTGAGAAAAGAGGTTTAGTGCTCATATGAAACTTAATCAACGTTACGTAAAAGTATTTGCATTATATTTCGTAAGTATTGTTACTGCAAATATTATTGTTAAAAATAATAATTTAATTAAAACATTGATACAAACTATAGCCGGGTACACGGTCTTTGCACTTGGTTTGAAGTATTTAACTAAACGTAAAAATAAATGACATCTATACAAAAACAGCTATGACTTTACTTTGTCATGGCTGTTTTTTAATTGGGAGTGGGACAGTAATGATATTTTCGCAAAATTTATTTCGTCGTCCCACCACAACATGCATTGATGCATGCTCACTGAATTTCATAAGAAAGGAGTTCACAAGATGACCGTAGATATTGGACGTATTTATGACAATAAAGATAATACCGACGCTATTCGTATCCTAGTCGATAGAGTCTGGCCAAGAGGTATTTCGAAAAGAACTGCTAACCTAGATTATTGGTTAAAAGACATTGCCCCTTCTACTGAGTTGCGACAATGGTTCCAACATGATCCTAAACTTTTTGGAGCTTTTAAAGAAAAATATGAAAAAGAATTGCGAGACAATGAGACGCAAAAAGAAGCTTTTGAAAAATTAAAGGATATTGTAAATCAGCATAATCATGTTCTATTGTTATATGCCGCAAAAGATACAGAACATAATCAAGCTGTAGTACTACAGCAGTTGCTCAATACTTAGTTATATATATTTGTCGTGAATCACTATACATGTCGCTAACTTCATTTCTAATATTTATTTTTAAAAAGCATAATTACTACAATTAATTGAACTTTAATAATTACTAAACTCGAACAACATTTTACTTTAACAAAATAAAGTTTTAAAATATTAATTATTGGGTTTTACATAGTAATTAGAAAGAGAGTGTTAATGAAATGAAGTTTAAAAGACTAGCAACTATATTTTCAGCAGTATTAGTGTTATCAGGATGTGGCTCAATGCATTCATCTGGCAAAGACTTAAATATTTCGTTACCGTTAAAAACAAAGTCTATTGCACCTTATGAAACAGATGTACCAGTTAAGATTGGTGCTGCAGAATCATTATTTAAAACAAATGATCAAGGAAAAATAGAAAAAGTATTAGTGAAATCGTATCATCAACCAAATGATACAACGTTAGATATAGAATTAAAAGATAATGTTAAATTTCAAAACGGTCAAAAATTGACTGCAGAAAAAGTGAAATCTAGCCTTGAAAATAGCATGAAAAAAAGCGACTTGGTCAAATATTCATTACCAATATCATCAATTACCGCTAAAGGTCAAAAACTGACAATTAAAACCAACTCCGCTTACCCTGAACTTGTATCTGAATTAGCTAATCCTTTTATGGCAATTTATGATACAGATGCTAAATCAGATGTTAATCAAACTCCTGTTGGCACAGGCCCTTACCAAATAAAAAATTATAAGCAATCTCGAAAAATATCATTGTCGAATTTTAAGGACTATTGGCAAGGTAAACCGAAACTTGATCATATTACTGTGACGTACCAAGAAGACGGCAATAATCGCGTCAGAAATTTAGAATCTCAAAAAGATGATTTAATAACTGATGTCCCAGTTAATAAAGTTCAAGACATAGAAAACAATCAAAATTTAAAAGTGTCAAAAGAATCAGGATTTAGAACTTCTTTACTTATGTATAATCATACTAATAAAAAAATGACTAAATCCGTTCGTGAAGCATTAGATCATATCATTGATAGACAAGGTATTGCAGATCATATTTATCAAGGTTACGCGAAACCTGCAACGAGTCCATTTAATGATAAAATTCCATATATTAAAGAACCTAAGTTAACCAAACAAAATATCGAACAAGCAAAAACGTTATTAGCTAAAGATGGTTATACAAAAGAACACCCTTTAAAAATTAAGTTAATTACGTATGACGGTCGTCCAGAGCTATCGAAAATTGCGCAAGTATTACAATCAGATGCTAAAAAAGCAAATATTGAAATCGACATTAAAAGTGTTGATGACATTGAAGGTTACTTAAAAGACCGTTCTGCATGGGATGCAACGATGTATAGTTTCGGAACGATTCCTCGTGGAGATACAGGCTATTTCTTTAATCAAGCATATAAAAAAGATGGTGCTATTAATAAAGGAGACTACAATAATAGCAACGTTGATGCTTTAATTAATCAATTGAATCACACTGTAGATGTTAAGGAACGTCACAATATTTCTAATGATATTATTAAATTATCAAGTCGAGATGTACCAAACAGTTATATTGCTTACAACGATCAAATAGTCGCTGCTAACTCTAAAGTTAAAAATTATAAAGTAACACCTGAAGGTATCTATTTAATCGATTATCGAACAACGATTGAACGATAAGGGAATGTGGGACATTAATTTATGTCTCAGCCCCGCTTCAACTATAAAAACCACGCCGAAGTCATTCTAGATGATGATGGCGTGGTTTAATTTGCTTATATGATTGTATTACTTTCTGTTTGATGAATTTCAATAAAATGATTATTACATACTTTCAGTGAATCATGTTCATTTTATATAAACCTAATTGTCACTATTTGTTTAACGTGAAACACTTTTTTAACTCCAAAAAGTATTCCACTTCCACTCTTTTAAAGACAAATTATAAAAATAGGTGCTTTCGTTATAACACAAAACCAATCATTTCTCTTAAATAAATTCATTTCAATCTTACGGGAATTTTTATAAATATTGACCATAAAATGAGTTCATTTTTTCAACCGCTTCAGTTACAAATGGTTCTTTGTCATACATATCAAAATGATTCGCACCTTCTACAATGTGGATATCTTTCGGTTCTAGTGCACGTTCATATGCATTTTCACTTTGCCATAATGTACCAGCTTCACTACCAGCGATAAACAGCACAGGTTGTGTCAATAATTTATCTACTAAATCAAATGCAGTAAATTCAATGATACGATCGAAACTAATAAATGGAAATTGATTAATTGAACGTTCATGTTGCGCTCTTGGCGTACGATAATATTCCCATCCATCTTTTGTTTCTTGATCCATATCTTCAGTTGGTTCTTCTGGAACAAAACCTACTAGCTTTTGTGGTGCACCATTTGCTTCTGCTTTTCTTTGTTCTGCAACTTGTTCTAATAAAGGATTAATGTCTTTTTCATCTTGATTACCCGTCCAACCTTTACGGAAGTTTTGACCGATGTCAGCAGCACTAATGCCTACTACAGCTTTAATACGTTTTTCAGTTTGCGCTGCTTTAATTGTATAGCCACCAAGTGCACCAATACGACTATCATCTATAAAATCAAGTGTATTAAAGTAATCCACAGCAGCTCTTACATCTTCTACACGTGATGATGGATTTTCTAAATTATGTGGTTGTCCTTCACTTTCACCTTGATAACTTGCATCATAAGCCATCGTGACATAACCTAAAGTTGCTAGTCGTTCTGCATATAAACCAGCTGTTTGTTCTTTCACGCCTCCTGCTGGATGATTAACGACAATTGCAGGATATTGATTATTTTCATCAAAATTTTCTGGGAAATACATATTAGCTACTACATTTAAGTTATTACTTTTAAAATTTACTTTTTTCAAGTTGAAAACTCCTTATAACCAGTGTGGCTTATCGCCATCTGTATTTGGTTTATTTACGCCTAAACTTTCTTTAACGTGGATTGAAGGATTCTCAATGATTTCTAATCCTAATGCAGCAACACTTTTACGCGAAACTTCTGTGCCTTTAAAATTTTCTCCTTTAACTGTTGTTTCATATTCAATCTCATCGTTGTTCGTCAACCATGCGGGACGTAATACTGTATAGTCTAAACTAGATGCTTCAATAATATCTGCTGCTTTCTTATATGGTGGAAGATACGGTCCAATATTGTCATTGTTCCATTTGCCAAATGCGCCAGGCACCTCATCATATATACCTAATGCAGTTACAAAAATAAGTCGTTGTACATTTTTCTTTTCCATTGCTGATACAATTGCCTGAGCTTGTTCATCTATATTACCGGCTAAACTAGCGAATACAACATCAATTTGATCCAATGCATTTTCCAAGGCAGCTTCATCTGTTGCATCTGCTTCAATTAGTGTTACGCGATTTCCATCTTCTATATTCATCAATTTCGCTTTATTTCTTAAGTAAAGTGTTAAATGATGTTCTGTTTTATCTAATAATAAGTCAATTAACTCTTGAGAAATTTGACCACTTGCACCTATGATTAAAATATTTTTCTTTTCCAACTAACATCACCTCTTTTATTACTCACTTGTGTTTTAAATAACAAGTGTTACACTAATATATACCTTCACCTATCATTTTTAAACTTAAAAGGTAGTGAAAAAAGACTTATTGCACAGGTACTTAATTTTCGAGCAATATTTAGGAGCTATATCATGGATAAACGTATTAAAAAAACACAACGGACATTGAAACAAACAATGATTACGTTGTTAAAAGAGCAACACATCGAAGACATCACAGTGACAGATATATGTGATAAATCTGATATCGTTAGAAGAACCTTTTACGCACATTTCAATGATAAATATGATTTAGTTGAACGTATTATGAGCGATTATATTTCAGATTTTGTAGAGATATGTCATTTCAAAGAGCAGATAAATTTTAAACTTGGTAATATTAAGTGGTTTGAATATTTATATAACAATAAAGACATTTTCAGTGTTTTATTCAAAAGTTCAATTTCAGCACTATTCAGTAAAAAACTAGAGACTGTTATTTACAAACAACTAGAAAATAAAATTGCTAAAAGCGTCATTAATGAAGGTATAAGTAAATCAACATTATTATGTTTTTTAACTTCAGCTGTACTAGGTGTTATGGTGAATTTTGCATTAAACGGTGATTCAGATTATCAAAATAAAGCTGATGAAACCTTAATACTATTAAAACCTTATTTAAAGAATGACATACTCAACTCGTAAGTATCATGCTTATAACTAGGGAGTGGGACAGAAATGATAAAGAGCCACTAAT
>NZ_KV830985.1:35021-58030 GCF_001836945.1 Staphylococcus sp. HMSC062H10 | reverse complement strand
ATGAAAACTGTCTAAAAAATTGTTGACATACCAGCACTGAAGGATGGCTAGTTGTCATAGCATATGCGGTTATTGGTATAGTTATAACGAGCGTTTCTTATATATTGTCTATTAAAATTTTTAACAAACAAGAACTATAATCAATACTCTTGGTGTGAAGCTAGTCATTGAAATAATTTTTAGAGCAGGTGATAAATCAATACGATTGTCATCTGTTCTTTTTGTTGTGGAATGAAATGTGGGGGATAAGTATAGGTGGCATATCTAGATTGATTTATTTGTTTTGAGGTGGTTATGTTGTGTGAGAATTGCATCCTTTTAGATAGTGGGGATTAGAGAATATATGTTATTTATAAGTATCATTTGATGATTGTATAGGCTAACGATTTCCTCGGAAATATTTAAAAACCTCGATCATGTAGCATAACTGAAGTTTGTCAAAAAAGTATAATGTGAAGTTCGACACTTTTGGATTCAGTTCAAATACTTTGACCGAGGTAAATACTATTTATTCATGTTTATTACGTAGACGTTGATTTTTAAAATAAATCAGCATGATGCAGAAGGTTGCAACTGATACTGAGATAATCATTACATGGTCGTGACCTTTAAATAAAAGGCTGACAATATAAGACATAACGAGTATCCCTAGTGAATATGAAATATACTTCGCATTTGTCAATTCGTTATGGAAATAAGGCGTGATTAACCATAATCCAATATAGAATATTAAAACACTGATGTACATCATATTAATTTCAAATAAGTCATTTAGTTTATTACTATTACTAAAAACAATTGCTGCATTAATAACGCCTAAAGCGATATTGATTAATAAATGCGTATACGATAAACGGAAACCGATAGATGACAATTTATGATTAATGTAATTTTCAGTAATGATCCAATATACACCGAAAAGACTAATTAAAATCATAAATTGGAATATATAAATGTAACTAAAATGATCAATGCTAAATGATGACGAAGCTAAACCAACCAGTACCTCGCCAAAGATAATAATTGTTAGTAACGAAAAACGTTCTACTAAATGCATCATATTAACAGGTGATAATACGAGATATTTTTGAAATGGAATAAGTCCTGTCGCTGCAATGAATACGCCTAAAAATCCAGGGATGTAATGGATACTTTGTGGTAGTACTAATGATAGAAATGATAAAAATGAAATCACAAAGGCTACGGTCGCAAAAGCTTGACATGTACGCTTATCGCCATAATCTAATCCTGTACGTATATGTAATAAATACTGTAATCCGATACTTAAATACATAATTGCCACGCATAAGAAGAATGGGAAGAATGTTTTTTCAAAGTCTGGATATAAACTATTAGATAGAAAGACCATGATAAACATATTAAACATCATAAACGAGACGTCTTTGAATGTAACTTGACCAAATCGATTTGTAAAAAATGTTTGATGAGACCACATTAACCATAAGAACAAACTCATGACGATGTATTTGAAAAATAAATCAGCTGAAATAGAACCGTTTTGTGTTGTTAAAATCACATGTGCAATTTTTTGAATGGCATAGACGAAAATTAAATCAAAGAACAACTCATGGAATCCTGCACGCTTTTCAGCTAAATGTTTTGGTGTTAATGCATTAACCATAAAATTTTAACTCCTTTAAGATGTGTAATTAATTTACTAAGTATACTATTTATTTTTTCTAGTGAATAGGGGCAGATTTGACGATGAAGTGGAAGGAGGGGTGACAGGGAGCTGGTTGCGGCATTAACAGTTATCAGCGATTTAATATTTGACTAGAGACGTAATGGTAAGAAAAAGTTGATGAGAAATTGATGGTGAAATCAGCTGTGAATAGCGATGCAATGATAGATAGCATTTAATTAGAGTCATTACGCGAAATGATTAATGATAATTTGTGGTAAATCAAAGCATAATTTTGTACTATAGATGAGGATGATAGAGCATATTTAAAAGTGTGAAATGTTAAAGTGAAACCGTTTACGTTTCCGATTGCCCAATCAAATTACTACATTGTATAATATGTCTTGTTAAATGCATAACAAGAATGAAAATGTAACATACGTAGCAATTGGTTTCATAAATTGGATGTTAGTGGCGTATTGGTTCATTAGACGTATTAGTAATAAAATTGTATATATCATAAGGAGATGAATATGACATGACGAGAGTCGTATTAGCAGCAGCATACAGGACACCTATTGGCGTTTTTGGAGGTGCGTTTAAAGACGTGCCAGCCTATGATTTAGGTGCGACTTTAATAGAACATATTATTAAAGAGACGGGTTTGAATCCAAGTGAGATTAATGAAGTCATCATCGGTAACGTACTACAAGCAGGACAAGGACAAAATCCAGCACGAATTGCTGCTATGAAAGGTGGCTTGCCAGAAACAGTACCTGCATTTACAGTGAATAAAGTATGTGGTTCTGGGTTAAAGTCGATTCAATTAGCATATCAATCTATTGTGACTGGTGAAAATGACATCGTGCTAGCTGGCGGTATGGAGAATATGTCTCAATCACCAATGCTTGTCAACAACAGTCGCTTTGGTTTTAAAATGGGACATCAATCAATGGTTGATAGCATGGTATATGATGGTTTAACAGATGTATTTAATCAATATCATATGGGTATTACTGCTGAAAATTTAGTAGAGCAATATGGTATTTCAAGAGAAGAACAAGATACATTTGCTGTAAACTCACAACAAAAAGCAGTACGTGCACAGCAAAATGGTGAATTTGATAGTGAAATAGTTCCAGTATCGATTCCTCAACGTAAAGGTGAACCAATCGTTGTCACTAAGGATGAAGGTGTACGTGAAAATGTATCAGTTGAAAAATTAAGTCGCTTAAGACCAGCTTTCAAAAAAGACGGTACAGTTACAGCAGGTAATGCATCAGGAATCAATGATGGTGCTGCGATGATATTAGTCATGTCAGAAGACAAAGCTAAAGAATTAAATATCGAACCATTGGCAGTGCTTGATGGCTTTGGAAGTCATGGTGTAGATCCTTCTATTATGGGTATTGCACCAGTTGGTGCTGTTGAAAAGGCTTTGAAACGTAGTAAAAAAGAATTAAGTGATATTGATGTATTTGAATTAAATGAAGCATTTGCAGCACAATCATTAGCTGTAGATCGCGAATTAAAATTACCTCCTGAAAAGGTGAATGTTAAAGGTGGCGCTATTGCATTAGGACACCCTATTGGTGCATCTGGTGCTAGAGTTTTAGTGACATTATTGCATCAACTGAATGATGAAGTTGAAACTGGTTTAACATCATTGTGTATTGGTGGCGGTCAAGCTATCGCTGCAGTTGTATCAAAATATAAATAATAAGAAAACAGGTTATCACAACAGTATTAATTACATGTTGGCATAACCTGTTTTTATTTGTTTATGGATTTATTGGGTAATATTAGTCATTTGATGGTTTAATTGCAAATGCTCTAACAGGGAACCCAGGTGCATCTTTTGGTTTAGGGCTGATAGCGTAAATGATGGCGCCACGAGTTGGTAATTGAACTAAATTAGTTAATAACTCGACTTGGTATTTATCCTGACCAAGAATATAACGTTCGCCAACTAAATCACCATTTTTTACAACGTCCACAGATGCATCGGTATCGAATGTTTCATGACCAACAGCTTCAACACGGCGTTCTTCAATTAAGTACTTCAAAGCATCTAATCCCCAACCCGGTGCATGTTGTTGTCCGTTCGCATCTTTGTTTTCAAACGTTTCAATATTAGGCCAACGTTTTGACCAATCGGTACGAAGTGCAACAAAAGTGCCAGATTCAATAGTACCATGCTCTTTTTCCCATGCTTCTAAATGTTCACGTGTTACGATGAAATCATTGTTATTCGCTACTTCTGTTGAAAAGTCTAATACAATTAACGGCAATACCAATTCTTTTAAATCAATGTCTTCTAAATAACGTTTATTCTCGACAAAGTGAATTGGTGCATCAATGTGAGTACCATATTGCGTTACAATATTCCAACGTTGCACATAGAAACCATGATCTTTAACCGTGAATAAAGTTGAAACTTCGCCTTTTTCAAACTCACTAAAACGTGGTATTTCCGGATCAAATGTATGCGTTAAATCAACCCAAGTTGCTTGTTTTAAAGTATTTAATTGTTGCCATAAAGGATATTGTGTCATAAAATCACCCGTTTTTAGTTTATTATATGATAAATGCTGCGATTATTCTTGGCGTTTAGCTTTAACAGCATTCACAAGTACAGTCAATGCATCTTTAACTTCTTCTTCTTTTCGCGTTTTCAAACCACAGTCAGGGTTTACCCAGAATAATGAGCGATCGATTTGTTGTAGTGAACGATTGATTGCTGTAGTAATTTCTTCTTTTGTTGGAATACGTGGACTATGAATATCATATACACCTAGACCAATACCTAAATCATAATTAATATCTTCAAAGTCTTTAATTAAATCACCATGGCTACGAGATGTTTCAATTGAAATAACATCAGCATCTAAGTCATGAATAGCATGAATGATTTGACCGAATTGAGAATAACACATATGTGTATGGATTTGAGTTTCATCACGAACTGAAGACGTTGCAAGTTTAAATGATAAAACAGCATCTTTAAGATATTGTTCGTGATATTCAGAGCGTAATGGTAAGCCTTCACGTAATGCAGGTTCGTCAACTTGGATAACTTTGATTCCTGCAGCTTCAAGTGCTAATACTTCTTCGTTGATTGCTAAAGCAATTTGATCTTGAACAACTTTACGTGGTAAATCAACACGTTCAAATGACCAGTTTAGAATTGTTACAGGACCAGTTAACATACCTTTAACTGGTTTATCTGTTAAGCTTTGTGCATAAACTGTTTCATCAACAGTTAAAGGCGCTGTCCATTTTACATCACCATAAATGATTGGTGGTTTTACGGCACGTGAACCATATGATTGCACCCAACCGAATTTAGTTACTAAGAAACCTTGTAATTTTTCTCCGAAGAATTCAACCATGTCATTACGTTCAAATTCACCGTGAACTAATACATCTAAGCCGATGTCTTCTTGAATTTTAATCCATCGAGCAATTTCATTTTTTAAGAATGTTTCATATGCTTCGTCTGTAATGCGTTTGTTTTTCCAATCTGCACGGTATTTTCGAACTTCTCGGCTTTGTGGGAATGATCCAATAGTTGTTGTTGGTAAATCCGGTAAGTTCAAACGTTTTTGTTGTTGTTCAATACGTTGCGCGAATGGTGATTGTCTTGAAGTACGCACGCTTTCGAAATCATAATCTAAGTTTTTGAATGATTGATTTTGGAAACGCTCATAACGTGCTTTTAATTTATCATATTTAACACTATCGTTTTGATTAAATAGGCGACGCAATGCATCTAATTCGTCTAATTTTTCAGTAGCAAAGCTTAAGCCTTCGCCAACGCTTGTATCTAATGTTTCATCATCTAAAGATACTGGAACATGTAATAATGAAGATGATGGTTGAATGACAAGCTCATTCGTGTGGGCTAACAATTTATCGATTAAGACTTTTTTAGCTTCAATGTCACTTGCCCATACATTACGACCATCGATAATTCCAGCGTATAATGTTTTTGATTTATCAAAATCTCCTGCTTCAATTTGTTTAAGGTTATAGCCATTATCATGGACAAAGTCTAAACCTAAACCACCAACAGGTAAAGAACTTAAGAATTTAAGATGTACACGTTCAAAGTATGTTTGAATGACTAATTTTTTAGCAACACCAGCTTTTTCGAAATAGTCATAAGCTTCACGTGTAATATTTTCATAGCTTTCACTGTCGTCTGTAACTAAGATTGGCTCATCAACTTGAATGTACTCAGCACCTGCATCAATTAATGATTCAAACACTTCTTTATAAAGTGGTAATAACGTTTTAACTTTTTCTTCAAAAGTTTGGTGACCGCCTTTTGATAATTTAACAAAAGTAATCGGACCAACAATGACAGGGTGAGCGTTAACGTTTAAAGATTGGGCATATTTAAAGCGATCTAATAATACATTGCGACTCACTTTAGGCTCAACATTGTCCCATTCAGGTACGATGTAATGATAGTTAGTGTTAAACCATTTTATAAGTGCACTTGCAACATGGTCTTTATTACCGCGAGCAATATCAAATAATAAGTCATCATCGATAGTTCTACCTTGGAAACGTTCTGGGATGATGTTGAATAATAATGACGTATCTAAAATATGGTCATATAAAGAGAAATCACCAACTGGGATGCTATCTAAGTGATAGTACTTTTGTAATAATAAATTTTCTTTATGTAGATCAGTTAATGTTTGATCTAATTCTTCTTTAGAAATCTTCTTTGCCCAATAACTTTCGATGGCTTTTTTCCATTCTCTTTTTCTACCTAATCTTGGGAATCCTAAGTTTGATGTTTTAATTGTTGTCATAATATTGCCTCCTTGTGAGCAGTAATAGATTTTGAGTATGCTGCAAGTTCTAATGAATCTTCGACATTTTGAAACGGTGTGATAATGTATAAACCATTAAAATATTCATGAACAGTATCGATTAAATCCTTTGAAATCTTAAGACTTAGTTCTCGTGTTTTGGCTTTATCATCTTTAACTGCTTCAAACTGTTGTAAAATTTCATCTGACATCTTGATTCCTGGCACTTCATTATGCAAAAAGAGTGCGTTTTTGTAACTTGCGATAGGCATAATGCCTATGAAAAATGGTTTGTTCAAGTGCTTAGTGGCATGGTAAATTTCAATGATTTTCTCTTTGCTGTACACGGGTTGTGTTATAAAATAAGACATTCCGCTTTCTATCTTTTTCTCTAATCGTTTTACGGCACCATCTAATTTACGAACATTAGGGTTAAAGGCGCCAGCGATGTTGAAGTGTGTACGTTTCTTCAGCGCATCACCGTCAGTGTTAATACCTTGATTAAATCTTAGAGCGAGTTCAGTTAATCCTTTAGAATTAACATCATAGACATTGGTTGCACCTGGTAAGTGACCAACTTTTGAAGGATCACCAGTTATGGCTAATATTTCGTTAACGCCAATGAGCGATAATCCAAGTAAATGGGACTGCAAGCCGATTAAGTTTCGGTCTCGACATGTAATATGTACGAGTGGTTCAATGTTGTAATATTGTTTAATTAAGCTTGCAGCAGCAATGTTGCTAATTCTGACAGTTGCCAATGAATTATCTGCGAGTGTTACCGCATCTACATTAGCTTTATCAAGTTTAGCGATATTTTCAAAAAATCTATCCGTGTCTAAATGTTTCGGTGTATCCAATTCGATAATAACGGTTGGACGTTCTTGAACCTTAGATGTTAATGATTGTCTAACTTTATTTTGAGATGGATTGAAAAGTGCTTTCTTTGGTATCGGAATCACTTTTTTGTCATTAACAGGTTTAAGTGTCTGAATAGATTCTTTAATAAATTTGATGTGCTCAGGCGTTGTACCACAGCAACCACCAATTAAACGAACACCTTCGCGAATTAGATTTTGAGCAACTTGACCGAAATATTGTGCATTGTCACTATACTTAAATTCACTATTTTCAATATCTAATAAGCTGGCATTTGGATAACAAGATAAGAATGCGTGCTCTGGTAATTCAATATGTGTGAAAGACTCTTGCATATGGTGCGGGCCATGATGACAATTGAGTCCCACGATGTTTGCGCCACATTGAACGAGTTGTTTTAATCCTTCATTGATTGCCTGACCATTAACTAAGTAATTTGTGTTTGAAGCGGTTAATTGAGCAATGATTGGAATGTCGTATTTCTTTCTCGTTCGTGAAATGACATTTGTTAACTCTTCTAGGTCGTAATACGTTTCGAAAAGTAGCGCGTCAACGCCTTCTTCAATTAAGGTGTCTATTTGAATTTCAGTATGATAAAGAATAGTTTGTAAGCTGATATCCTCTTGTTTGATACCTCTAAACCCACCAACTGTTCCTAATATATACGTATCTTTATTTGCTGCTTTTTTTGCGATGCGAACGGCGGCTTGATGTATTGCTTTAACTTTATCTTCGAGATCGAATCGTTTTAACTTTTCAAAATTTGCACCATAAGTATTGGTTTGAATGACATCAGCACCAGCTTCAATATATGAACGATGGATACGCTCAACTTTATCTGGATGGCTAAGATTATATGCTTCTGGACAGGTGTCTAACCCTTCAGAGTATAAAATGGTTCCAATAGCGCCATCAGCTACTAAAACATTATCTTTCAATTGTGTGAGGAATTGACTCATTGAATGCCTCCTTTAATGCGTATTTGATGTCTGCAATGAGTTCATCAGGATCTTCGAGACCAACACTTAATCGGAATAGACCGAAAGTGATACCACGTTCTTGTCTCACTTCTTCAGGTAGTGCAGCGTGAGACATTGTTGCTGGATGTGAAAGGATCGTTTCAACACCGCCCAGACTCACTGAAACGAGTGGTAATGTCAGTGCATCGACAAATTGTTGTGCTTTAGACTCATCAGCTAAACGTAAGCCAATAACGGCACCGCCATTTTTAGCTTGTTCTAAATGAGATGCAGTAAGTCCCGGATAATAAACTTCTGAAATTTCACCTTGCTTTATTAAAAATGACACGATTTTTTGCGCGTTTTCAACAGATTGTTTAAATCTGATTGGAAATGTTTTCAAATGTTTAGCAAGCGTCCAGCTATCTTGAGCAGATAACATATTGCCCGTACCATTTTGTATTAAATAAAGTGCTTCACTAATTGCCTTATTATTAGTAATGACAGCACCAGCAATTAAATCGCTATGTCCACTTAAAAATTTTGTAGCACTATGAATGACAATATCAGCGCCAAGTAATAAAGGTGATTGACCTAACGGTGTCATAAATGTATTGTCTACAGCTACCAGTAGTTCATGCTTTTCGGCTATTTTAGAAACAGCTTTGATATCAGTAATTTTAAAACAGGGATTCGATGGTGTTTCGATATAAATTAATTTTGTGTTTGATTGAATGGCACCCTCGATTTGTTCGAGCTTGGTAGTATCTACGGTTGTAAATTCAATATTAAAACGATTCAAAATTTGCTCAGTGAGGCGAAAAGTACCGCCATATACATCATCGGGTAAAATGACATGATCACCAGATTTGAAAGTCAAAAGTACTGCTGAAATAGCAGCAATACCTGATGCAAAAGCAAAAGCGAATTTTCCCTGTTCTAATCGTGCTAACTTCTCTTCTAAAAGTTCACGGTTAGGGTTGCCACTTCGTGCATAATCATATTTAACATCGCCACCAAGACTTGTTTGATGGAATGTTGAAGAATCATAGAGTGGTGGGTTAGCTGAATGATATTCCACACCTCTACGCCAATCGAATATCACTTCTGTCTCTTTTGAAAGTGTCATACAATCTCTCCAATCTGAGCTTTATCTAATGCTTGGATGATATCGCGTTCGATGTCTTCATAATTTTCAACGCCTAGTGATAAGCGGATTAAATACTCATCAATGCCACGTTTATCTTTTTCAGCATCTGGCATATCAACATGTGTTTGTGTGTAAGGGAAGGTCACTAATGTTTCAGTACCTCCTAAACTTTCTGCAAAAATACAAATATCTAAATTTTCTAATAATTTAGCGACGCTATAGGCCTTGTTAAGTCTTAAACTAAGCATGCCAGTTTGCCCGCTATATAGTACTTCATCAATTGCTTGAAGTGACTGACATTTTTTAGCAAGTTTTCTTGCGTTTGATTGCGCACGCTCAATGCGTAAATGCAAAGTTTTAAGTCCACGTAACAACAAATAACTATCTATTGGTGATAGTGTTGCGCCAGTCATGTTGTGAAAATCAAACAACTGTTGCGCGAGTGATTCATCTTTGACGGTTACGACACCTGCTAGTACATCGTTATGTCCGCCAATATATTTTGTAGCTGAATGTAAGACGATATCAGCACCATCTGCTAAAGGCGTCGAAAGATAAGGTGTTAAAAAGGTATTGTCGATGATAGATAATAAACCTTTATCTTTACAAAGTTGGTAATATGGCTTTACATCAATAGCAATCATTTGTGGATTAGATATTGGTTCAATGAATAATGCTACTGTTTTATCAGTGATTTCTTTTTCAACTTGTTCATAATCTGTAAAATCAACGTACTTAAATTTGATATCGTATTGTTGCTCGTAAAATTCAAATAATCTAAATGTGCCGCCGTATAAATCGAATGAAACTAAAATTTCATCATGAGGTTTAAATAGATTACATATTAATTGAATGGCTGACATTCCACTTGATGTAGCGAATGATGCAATACCATGCTCAAGTTTGGCAAAACAGGTTTCAAATGTTGAGCGTGTAGGATTTTTAGTACGTGTATAATCAAAACCTGTCGATTGTCCTAGTTTTGGATGCTTGTAGGCAGTAGATAAATGGATTGGATTCGCTATAGCACCGGTTGAATCATCAGTTAATGTGATTTGGGCTAACTGTGTATCCTTCATATTAAGACCCTCCTGTAAGAAAAAATAAAAAGCTTCCGTCCTTCGTACCCGAATGAATCGGATAAAAAGGACGAAAGCTTATGTTTCGCGGTACCACCTTTATTTGTTATTCCATCGCTGAAATAACCTTATTCAGTACGCATTAAAAGTAAATATGCTTACTGAATAATTATCACAATTAAAGTCAGTAAGTAAGGATATAGTAATGTGATATCCCATACTTATTAACAAAAAATCGTGCGTAAAGAATCCAGTACGCCATTTAACATCAATGTTAATACTGTATCGCTATAACGGGCGAACCCGTAGACACCTCATATTGGCATCAACACTCCAAGGCCATTTTCAAACACGCTTTCAAAATCTTCTCTCAGCTACTAAAGACTCTCTGTATAAGCAGGGTGTGTTTTACTTTCCTCTTTATTGTGTTTACGTTTCATTAAACTGTTATAAGATATAAATTAGCTTACAGAGTAAAAAAAGATTTGTCAACAATTATTCAGAAAATTTTGATTTAAAAGTTAATTTGTTTGTGAAATTGTAATTGGTATCTTGAAGTTGAAAAATGAATTATTTTTTAAATAAAGTGTGGTTAATGGTTGTCTGACTCATTTAGAATACATAAAATATATTTAACTGCTGTTATCAAATAAAAAGTGATGTGAGTGAATTGTCAAAAAGTGAAGATCAACGTATTACTAAAACAAAAGATGAACAAATTAAGCAAATAGATATATCGGATATCAAACCGAATCCGTATCAGCCCCGAAAAACTTTCGATGAAAATCATTTAAATGATTTGGCAGATTCAATTAAGCAATATGGTATTTTGCAACCAATTGTGCTTAGAAAAACAGTTCAAGGTTATTACATTGTAGTTGGTGAAAGAAGGTTTAGAGCTTCGAAAATTGCTGGTCTAAAATACGTATCAGCGATTATCAAAGATTTAACAGATGAAGATATGATGGAACTGGCGGTCATCGAAAATTTACAACGAGAAGACTTAAATGCGATTGAAGAAGCTGAAAGTTATCAACGTTTGATGACAGATTTGAAAATTACACAACAAGAAGTAGCGAAGCGATTGAGTAAGTCGCGCCCGTATATAGCGAATATGTTGAGGTTATTACATTTACCGAAAAAGATTGCTGACATGGTAAAAGATGGGCGACTGACAAGTGCACATGGACGAACGTTATTGGCAATTAAAGATGAACAACAAATGCTTAGGTTAGCGAAACGGGTTGTTAAAGAAAAGTGGAGTGTTAGATATTTAGAAAACCATGTTAATGAATTAAAAAATGTTTCGTCAAAGTCGGAAACAGACAAAGTAGATATAACTAAGCCTAAATTTATAAAGCAACAAGAACGACAGTTGCGAGAACAGTATGGCGCAAAAGTAGATATATCGATAAAAAAATCAGTCGGCAAAATCTCATTTGAGTTTGAATCGCAAGATGACTTTGTGAGAATCATTGAACAATTAAATCGTAAGTATGGTAAATAGTTACACAATTTTATATAATATCACTTTGTGAATCTATAGATATATCGATAGTTATCTATATTCTTTGAAGATGATGCGACTTCAGTAGGTTGGAAGAATACAATAATATTAATAAAATTATTTGAGACTATATAGAAGGGAGTAACGCTAATTATGGATCAAGTTATGAGTATTATTTCATCGCTAGTCGAACCATTAACTAAAATTGAAACATATGAAAGTATTGCTACTAAATTAGCGATGATAATTATATATATTATCGTTGCATTAATCGTAATTAAAATACTAGATAAAATGATTGCCCAAGGATTTAAAATACAAAACAAGAGTAAAAAGGGTAATAAAAAACGTTCGAAAACATTAATCTCATTGGTGCAAAATGTTGTTAAATATATCGTGTGGTTTATAGTTATCACTACCATTTTAAGTAAATTTGGCATTAGTGTTGAAGGGGTAATTGCCAGTGCTGGTGTCGTAGGCTTAGCAGTAGGTTTTGGTGCTCAAACTATAGTTAAAGACGTAATTACAGGATTCTTTATTATATTTGAAAGCCAATTTGATGTAGGTGATTATGTTAAGATAAATAACGGTGGTACAACTGTAGCAGAGGGAACAGTTAAATCAATTGGACTCCGTTCAACACGTATAAATACAATATCTGGAGAACTTACAATCTTGCCAAATAGTAGCATGGGTGAAATAACGAATTACTCAATTACGAATGGAACAGCAATTGTTAAAATTCCAGTATCTGTAGATGAAAATATTGATAATGTTGAGAAGAAATTAAACAAATTATTTACATCTCTGCGTAGTAAATATTATTTATTTGTAAGTGATCCTGTTGTGATTGGTATTGATGCCTTTGAAGATACTAGAGTAATATTAAGGGTTTCAGCAGAAACAATACCAGGTGAAGGTTTCTCTGGTGCTCGTATTATTCGTAAAGAAGTACAAAAAATGTTTTTACAAGAAGGTATTAAGACACCACAACCAATAATGACACCTTTTAATCATAGTGAAAACGGTGTTTAGTAGTTTATAATACATGGAGGTCATATTTAATGGCGTCAAAATATGGAATAAATGATATAGTAGAAATGAAAAAACAACATGCGTGTGGAACCAATCGTTTTAAAATTATTAGAATGGGTGCTGACATTAGAATTAAGTGTGAAAATTGTCAACGAAGCATTATGATTCCACGTCAAACGTTTGATAAAAAACTAAAAAAAATCATCGTATCTCAGGATGATACACAAAGATAGGAGAATGATTCATGGCTTTAACAGCAGGTATCGTTGGCTTACCAAACGTTGGTAAATCAACATTATTTAATGCAATTACAAAGGCGGGTGCCTTGGCAGCAAACTATCCGTTCGCAACTATAGACCCAAACGTGGGTATTGTAGAAGTGCCAGATGCAAGACTACTTAAATTAGAAGAAATGGTTCAACCTAAAAAAACATTACCTACTACATTTGAATTTACAGATATTGCCGGAATTGTTAAAGGTGCTTCTAAAGGTGAAGGTTTAGGTAATAAATTCTTATCACATATTAGAGAAGTAGATGCAATTTGTCAGGTTGTTCGTGCTTTTGACGATGATAATGTAACACATGTAGCTGGTCGAGTTGATCCAATTGATGACATCGAAGTTATCAATATGGAATTAGTACTTGCAGACTTAGAATCAGTTGAAAAACGCTTACCTAGAATTGAAAAATTGGCACGTCAAAAAGATAAGACTGCTGAAATGGAAGTGCGTATTTTAACAACTATTAAAGAAGCTTTAGAAAATGGTAAACCCGCTCGTAGTATTGACTTTAATGACGAAGATCAAAAATGGGTGAATCAAGCGCAATTACTGACTTCTAAAAAAATGCTTTATATCGCTAATGTTGGTGAAGACGAAATTGGTGATGATGATAATGATAAAGTAAAAGCGATTCGTGAATATGCAGCGCAAGAAGACTCAGAAGTGATTGTTATTAGTGCAAAAATTGAAGAAGAAATTGCTACATTAGATGATGAAGATAAAGAAATGTTCTTAGAAGATTTAGGTATCGAAGAACCAGGATTAGATCGATTAATTAGAACAACTTATGAATTATTAGGATTATCAACATATTTTACTGCTGGTGTGCAAGAAGTACGTGCTTGGACATTTAAACAAGGTATGACTGCACCTCAATGTGCTGGTATCATTCATACTGATTTTGAACGTGGATTTATCCGTGCCGAAGTAACAAGTTATGATGACTATGTACAATATGGCGGCGAAAGTGGCGCTAAAGAAGCGGGCAGACAACGATTAGAAGGTAAAGAATATATTATGCAAGATGGCGATATCGTTCATTTCAGATTTAATGTATAAACGATAGAGTCAAGTTAATTAAATAGTATATATGTAGAAGAGGCGGAATCAATTGTTCGCCTCTTTTAATTATGTGTATAATTTATTAAAAGAATGGAATAATTTTACTCGCGTTAATAATATCTTGAGTGCTGAAAAATTGTTTGCCTTCGCCAGTATAAGCAGGCTCTAAAACAAGATTAGCCTTTGCACAATAAAGCCATTCAGGATGAATGCCACTATTAAGTATCTCTTGGAATTCTTGAAAATCTTTAGACCAATCAATATTTAAATTCATTCCTTACCACCTCACAACCATTATAGAACATCTGTTCGTTTTTGTGAAGTGCATTTTTAAAAATATCATAGAAAATTTCAAATGAATTAATGTCAAAAATGATATGAAGAGTAGTTTGAATTATTATTGTAAAAAGTAATGGCGCATGATATAATTCTTTATTGTGAGTAATGAAAATTATTCCTTGCTTATCTGTTTTAAGATTGATAAGCCGTATAGACCACAAGGAGGTGCAAATATAAAATGAGAACATATGAAGTTATGTACATCGTACGCCCAAACATTGAGGAAGATGCTAAAAAAGCGTTAGTTGAACGTTTCAACGGTATCTTAGCTACTGAAGGTGCAGAAGTTTTAGAAGCAAAAGACTGGGGTAAACGTCGCCTAGCTTATGAAATCAATGATTTCAAAGATGGCTTCTACAACATCGTACGTGTTAAATCTGATAACAACAAAGCTACTGACGAATTCCAACGTCTAGCTAAAATCAGTGACGATATCATTCGTTACATGGTTATTCGTGAAGACGAAGACAAGTAATAATTAGAGGGGGCGTTTAAATGCTAAATAGAGTTGTATTAGTAGGTCGTTTAACGAAAGATCCGGAATACAGAACCACTCCCTCAGGTGTGAGTGTAGCGACATTCACTCTTGCAGTAAATCGTACGTTCACGAATGCTCAAGGGGAGCGCGAAGCAGATTTTATTAACTGTGTTGTTTTTAGAAGACAAGCAGATAATGTAAATAACTATTTATCTAAAGGTAGTTTAGCTGGTGTAGATGGTCGCTTACAATCCCGTAATTATGAAAATCAAGAAGGTCGTCGTGTGTTTGTTACTGAAGTTGTGTGTGATAGTGTTCAATTCCTTGAACCTAAAAATGCGCAACAAAATGGTGGCCAACGTCAACAAAATGAATTCCAAGATTACGGTCAAGGATTCGGTGGTCAACAATCAGGACAAAACAATTCGTACAATAATTCATCAAACACGAAACAATCTGATAATCCATTTGCAAATGCAAACGGACCGATTGATATCAGTGATGATGACTTACCATTCTAATAAAAATTAACGAAATTAAAGCGAAAAAATTATCAAAGGAGGCACACAATCATGGCAGGTGGACCAAGAAGAGGCGGACGTCGTCGTAAAAAAGTATGCTATTTCACAGCAAATGGTATTACACATATCGACTACAAAGACACTGAATTATTAAAACGTTTTATCTCAGAACGCGGTAAAATTTTACCACGTCGTGTAACTGGTACTTCAGCTAAATATCAACGTATGTTGACTACAGCTATCAAACGTTCTCGTCATATGGCATTATTACCATATGTTAAAGAAGAACAATAATATTTAATATATTATAACCCCCGTAGGCATAGGCTTATGGGGTTGTTTTTGTGTTTTGGGATAAAAGATGAAGAACCAAAAAAGAGGATGTGAATGTTTTGTGTTCGGAATTTGCACAAAGATATGTTTATATTGCAAAAATAATATGAATTTAGATGCATAAAAAAAGAGGCAACCGTCAGTAACAGTTAACCTCAAGTGCATTCCGCAGATATGCACCGCTATTTATGTATAATATTAATCTGTTTTTAGATAAAAATCAAGGTTATTGATAAAGTTCTTTAAACTTCTTAATTTAGGTCTTGCTCGAACGCCTATAATTTTATCATAAGTCGACTCGCTTATCTTTGATCGTAAAAAATCAAGGTTTTGTTCGAATTGCCTTATAATTCTTTGGAGTTCTGCTTTAGAATAAGAGAGACCAGAACAAATTAGAATTAATAAAATGAGATAATCAATTATTCTGTCGAAATCTAAATTGTGTATATCCATTTTTACTGCTAAATATTCTTTTAATCTATTACTTGTCTCTCCAGTTTTAAATCTACAGTCATAAAGTACACCATTGTGAGCTATAGCATTTCTTAAGCCTTTCATACAATCAATGATGTCACCTAGTATATCTTTACTTTGATCAAATGCTGGGGAGTATAATTTTAGTTGTTTTTGAGCTTCTATATTTAAATTTTGGGACATGCAACGAGTGAAAAACACCAGATTTCCTAAAGTGAATAATTCAAATACGGCATATAGTGGCACGGTTCTATCTTGATGTATGTAATGATAAATGTAAGGTTTTGAATTACAATGTTCATGGATCATGTCGTAAATATCTCTTCTTAGTCTAGTAGTATTTTTTTAATGTTTTTTATATTTTGAACTACCGGGACTATAACTTTTATAATATGTTAATGATTTTTGAAATAAACTATCTAAATCAAAGCCAGAGTTTACACAAACTATTTCTAGCAATCTATTTTTAATAGCCGTTTCACAGAACATAACGTGTTTATAGAAAAGGTTTTTAATTTCTGTATCAAAACTGTATAAAGCGTGTAGTTCGCTGAATTTTTCAAAATTAAGTTCTTCCTCTTTGTTTAAAAAGAAATTATACCCTTTGAATCCATGAAAATAGCCGATGTTTCGTAACTGGTTTTTTTCCGTGCTACCATTTATTTGGATACCTTTATTGTCTCTTATATGTCTCATTAAACCATCAGTAGTTTTAGGTGTTTTTCTGTTCATAGTTTTTAACTCCCCAATCGTTCAAATTTATTCAGCATATCTTTCGCCATCTGATTAGTAACATGTGTGTATATCTCTAGATTTTTTTATAATCTGAATGACCTACATGCTCTTGCATTGCTTTTAAGTTAATTCCTAATTGAGCAAGTGTAGATATATGCGAATGATGTAATGTATGCGTCGTTGCAGGTTTCTTAATAGAACTAATCTCAGTTGTCTCTTTGATAGCCCCCCCTTTAATAATGTTATTTATTTTGTTTAAATCGATAGGACCACCAGCTGCATTTGTGAATATGTACCCTATATTAATAAACTTATCATTCAAAGCATAAGTGTTCTTAGTAAGTCGATGCTATGGATAGTGAGCCCTATGGCCCTATAGCTATTACTTCTTTCAGTTGTCTCTTTTACTCCGGATGCTTCCATTTTTAATCAGTTATCCAATTAATTGCACTATCGATATCTAGCGGTTTATCTTTATAGTTTATATTTCCTCTCTTTATTGCAAATAGCTCACCGATACGCATGCCATTAGCAATTTGAAACTGCACCATAGCTTTTACCATTTTATAATTACGTTTTCTCGTTGGATATTTTTATACTTAATTACATAGTCGAAACAATCCAGTATTTCTTTCACTGCATTATCTTTTAAATAGTTATTACATATAGTTAGTAACGCATCACTATAGGGATATCTATTTTATCTATTACACATATAACTTTGAATTGCTTACTATTTTAAATTAACAAATTTTATTCTCTTAGATTTAGTCCAATTATGTGTAGACGATTTATAGTTATTAAATTCAGGGTGGTAGCAAATTAAAGTTAATCAAGAGTTAAGATGAATTTAATCCATGAACACGTCTATTATTTTTATAATTGTAGCAAATAAAACTTTACATCAAGGAGGTAATTAAATATGTTCAAAAATATGACTCAAAAAATTCAATAGTATTAAAATCTATTCTATCGCTAGGTATCATCTATGGGGGAACATTTGGAATATATCCAAAAGCAGACGCGTCAACACAAAATTCCTCAAGTGTACAAGATAAACAATTCCAAAAAGTTGAAGAAGTACCAAATAATTCAGAAAAAACTTTGGTTAAAAAACTGTACGATAGATACAGCAAAAATACAATAAACGGAAAATCTAATAAATCTAGGAATTGGGTTTATTCAGAGAGGCCTTTAAATGAAAACCAAGTTCGTATACATTTAGAAGGAACATACAGAGTTGCTGATAGAGTATATACACCTAAGAGAAATATTACTCTTAATAAAGAAGTTGTCACTTTAAAAGAATTGAATCATATCATAAGATTTGCTCATATTTCTTATGGCTTATATATGGGAGAACATTTGTCTAAAGGTGACATCGTCATAAATACAAAAGATGGTGGTAAATATACATTAGAGTCGCACAAAGAGTTACAAAAGAATAGGGAAAATGTAAAAATCAATACAGCTGATGTGAAAAATGTAACTTTCGAACTTGTGAAAAGTGTTAATGACATTGAACAAGTCTGAAATTAAGTTAAATTCGTATATACAGTGTTTTATCGCTAATACTTTGAAAGTTAGGTATCCAAAGATGCCTAACTTTCTTTGTTATGACCATCATCATATAGAAAATTCTTTAATGATGTTAATGTCGAAATTTGCAAAAATAATTTCTCTTTTATGGTTAATCAATATGTTTTTACATTCGACAACCTTAAAATTAACTTCTTTCAATTCCATAAAAAAGTCTCTATAAAATAACTTAGTTTAAAAACGATTCGTATCTTTCAGATTCAAATACCATCATTTTCTCCTAAGACTTACATTTTAATTACAATTATGTAAGTTGTTTTCAGAGGCATCCTATTTTATATTTTGTCAGAGGTGATCTTTTGAAAACGATTTTAAAAACAATAACATATCTCGCACTTACTATCATTGGCGCTTATGCTGCTTTATTCATTTTAAAAACAATAGACTCTCATGGTATAACAGATCAATTTAACCCATTAGTAAAGGAAGATGATTCTTATGTTAAAACGACAGAGGTGTCTACTAGAATGGATGATCAACTCCGAAGTTATAGTCAAAGTGCTTTTAATAAAGAAGGGAAAGAGACGCAATTAATGTATACTGCTACATTTGATGTTAAACCGCATAGATACTTAAAAATTACACATAAGGGTCATCATGTAGAAACTTTTGAAGAAGTTGAAAAGGAAGAAGTACCAAAGAAAGCATTAGACAAACTGAGTCGATAATAGCATCCTTATATTACATGGTTCATTTTAAAGATGAGTACGAAATGAAGTGACACATGACGATTAATTTAAAAATATTTGTAATAATTATGAATAGAATTAAAAACAAGGGGTAATACAATCTATATAGCATATAAGCTTTTGTTATGAGTTTCAAAAAAAGGAAGAGAGAGTGATATTATGAAATTAAAATCATTAGCAGTGTTATCAATGTCAGCGGTGGTGCTTACTGCATGTGGCAATGATACTCCAAAAGATGAAACAAAATCAACAGAGTCAAATACTAATCAAGACACTAATACAACAAAAGATGTTATTGCATTAAAAGATGTTAAAACAAGCCCAGAAGATGCTGTGAAAAAAGCTGAAGAAACTTACAAAGGCCAAAAGTTGAAAGGAATTTCATTTGAAAATTCTAATGGTGAATGGGCTTATAAAGTGACACAACAAAAATCTGGTGAAGAGTCAGAAGTACTTGTTGCTGATAAAAATAAAAAAGTGATTAACAAAAAGACTGAAAAAGAAGATACAGTGAATGAAAATGATAACTTTAAATATAGCGATGCTATAGATTACAAAAAAGCCATTAAAGAAGGACAAAAAGAATTTGATGGTGATATTAAAGAATGGTCACTTGAAAAAGATGATGGCAAACTTGTTTACAATATCGATTTGAAAAAAGGTAATAAAAAACAAGAAGTTACTGTTGATGCTAAAAACGGTAAAGTATTAAAGAGTGAGCAAGATCACTAAAATATGTTGTAATACTAATGATAATAACATGTCTTAATTCATATTAATTATTAAAATACCCTCACAACGCAATGTAATATATCCCGTATGGATTTGAAAGGATATATGCCTAACGTGTTGTGAGGGTTTAATTGCATCTATTTATCCATTCGAATATCGACTTCTTCTAAATGTTTCTGATATTCTTTAACCTTACTTTCTAAAAACATTTCATATGGTGCATCAAAGAAGTCAGCTAAATGCATGGCATCTTTAAATTTAGGTTCATGGTGATGATTCTCCCATTCCCAAATTTGATGTGCTTCATATTTAGTACCATATTTCTCATTTAATTGTTGTGCTAATTCGTCAATTTCTAAATTATGTTTAGTTCGTAAGTTATATAAAATATGCATATTCATTGTTCATTAACCTCGCTTCTTGATTTAAAATTCAAAGATGCTAATAATATGTGTATATTCTAGTCCTATAACATAAAATAATCAAGCTATGAATTCGGCAGAAAAAATAATGTATATGATATTGTCGGTACAGAGACTTTAAATAACGATAGCTACATTGAATAAAATTGATATTCAATTACTACTTTGAAAAATATTTAGATAAAAATAATTTGAATTTGTTTTAGAAAGTCTAATAACGGGTACTACTTAGAATAACGCAAAATAAATAGAAAAAGGAGGCTGAAAATTATGTTTGGATTTATTGGAATGTTAATTGTCGGTGGCTTAATTGGATGGGCTGCTGGTGCTATTATGGGTAAAGATATCCCAGGTGGTATTTTAGGTAATATTATCGCAGGTATTATTGGATCATGGTTAGGTGGAACATTATTAGGACATTGGGGTCCTGAACTAGGAAGCATTTACATCTTACCAGCTTTAATTGGTTCAATTATCTTAATTGCACTGGTAACTTTAATTTTAAGAGCTATGCGTAAATAATAAAAAATTCAATTGGAAATTGAATTAATATAAAGATGGCATTCAGTTGTCATCTTTTTTATTTGCGTGAAAATGGTCAATATGTATTATAATATTTGAAAATGTAGGTAAGATAGGATTAAAAAGTAATAAATTAACATGAGAAGAGGTTGGAAATAAAAAAACGAGTATTTGACAAATAAAAAAAGGATGACGTTGGGTTGCGCCATCCAGGAGTATTATGTTCATGAATATAAAAGACTGTGTAGTCATTTAAGAACTACACCCATATAGTAACACATCACTTGATTAAAGACAATACTATTTTTAGAGTCATTAATTTAAAATATGAATTAATTATTTTTTTAGAATAGAATATTGAGATTGATATCGAATTAGTAGTCAAAGTGTTATGGTAGATATGAAATACATAAGGTAAGGAGTAATATTATGACGATTTATTTAGTTAGACATGGCGAATCAAAATCGAATTATGATAATAAACATTTTAGATCTTATTTTTGTGGACAATTAGATGTGCCGTTAACGGATACTGGCACAAAAAGTGCAGACGATTTATGTGATTATTTTAAAGAGAAACAGATTAAACATGTATATGTTTCAGACTTATTAAGAACACAGCAAACGTTTGAACATATTTTTCCATATGACATTGCATCAACGACTACGCCTCTATTAAGAGAACGTTCACTTGGCGTATTTGAGGGTGAATATAAAGATGAAATCAGTGCGAATCCGAAATATGAAAAATATTTCAATGACCCAAACTTTAAAGACTTTCGTCATAGTTTTTCACAAAAAGCGCCTGAAGGAGAAAGTTATGAAGATGTATATCAACGCGTAGAACATTTTATGAATCATGTTGTCAATGAAGATACACAAAAAGATGATATTGTCATTGTTGCACATCAAGTTGTCATTCGTTGTTTAATGGTTTATTTTAATAACGTTTCACGGGAAGAAGCTGTGGATTTAAAAGTTGAAAATTGCAAACCATATATCATTGAATAGAAGTATAGAGGTTCTGAAAAGCTGTGTTTTATAGCGGCCTTCAGAACCTTTTTTTGTATTTGGAATTTAATGGGAATCATTCTTATCAAAAGACTTACCACCAATAGCTAATGTGATAATTGCGCTTGCGAACAAAATAATTGAAGTTATAAATGACGCTAATGTAAAAGGTGTAAATTGTGTGAGCGATAATATCAATGATAAAAAGAACCAAGAGATAGCCCCTAGAAATTGTAAAATAGCAGAAGAAATTCTAAAACTCATATAATCATATATAGCTAAAACAAGTGAAGGTAATGCGACTAATACCATTATAATGATGTTGAGGGTGAATAAATATGGCTGTTCAAAAGTTACTGTGTTTGGTCCTGTTGGATGCATTGCTGCTAAGAACAAGCAAACAATCGTCGATAAAATTGCTAAAATAATAAAAGTGATTCGAACTTTCATCATGACCATCCTTTGTTTATAGAGTCAATATAAGTATGGAATATGTTAGGGATATAGTCAAATGCGTCAACTAATGTGGATTTTAGGATGGATAGAGAATTTAAGATCAATAAAAGACAGGCTGGGACATAAATCAATATTCTATGCTCTACGAAGTTATATTGGCAGTAGTTGACTGAACGAAAATGCGCTTGTAACAAGCTTTTTTCAATTAAAGTCAGGGGCCCCAACACAGAGAATTTCGAAATGAAATTCTACAGGCAATGCGAGTTGGGGTGTGGG
>NZ_KV830985.1:19812-34921 GCF_001836945.1 Staphylococcus sp. HMSC062H10 | reverse complement strand
ACAGGCAATGCGAGTTGGGGTGTGGGCCCCAACACAGAAGCTGACGTAAAGTCAGCTTACAATAATGTAGGCCCCAACACAGAGGATTTCGAAAAGAAATTCTACAGACAATGCAAGTTGGGCTGGGACGACGAAATAAATTTTGCGAAAATATCATTTCTGTCCCACTCCCAAAATGGTATGGTATTGGTTAAAATGTATTGTCTCAAAGATTAGTCACTTTTAAAGATAAAGAATTGTCATGAATTAAAGCGCATGTACTGATGTGTTACATGTCGCAATGATGGCTTTCAGTTATTTATCGATAACATCACTCTTGATACCTTTAGATTTTAAGAAATCTTTAATTTTATCTTGTTGCTTTTTATTAACATCACCGGCATATTTTGTTGGCACGTCGACAACATTGATTTTATTTTGCGGTTGATAGCTAAGCTTTTCAATATCTTCATCAACATTGGCGATTGTACTATTTAAAGCTTTGAAGTAATTCATCATTAATTCAACGGGTTTCTTATATTCTTTAGGAATATTGTTTTCAGTGACAAATTTCTTGAAATGCAAATCATTTTTAACAGCTAAGTTAGATAAGTGACTAAGTGTTTCTGCTTGTTTTTCAGTCACTTTTGTTTGACTGTCAATTTGTTTATCTAGTTTATGTTGCATTATATATTTGTTATCAAGTATATCGCTATTTACAGACAAATACTTTTCTATAGCTTGCTTCATCTCTGCATCACTAATATCACTATTTTTCTTATCTGAGTTAAAGATATCTTTTGTTTCTAATTTTTTAGCGCTTTTAGGTGCATGGATGCCAGTACTTGTGTGATGATCTTCGTTATCAGATTGATCGGACGCGCAACCTGTAAGAATTAATGTCGATGCTAAAAATGTACTTAGTAGTAATCTCTTTTTCATAATGTAATATAACTCCTTGGTTTATCTTTAATTGAAAAAATGTGTATTCATGTTTAATAGAGTAACATTGAATTAGTTTGGAATGTCACGATGACCTTGCAATGACCATAGACGTAAATGATTACGTGCATGAGTTGCTTTTTCTATCAATAATGCATCATTTTGGACGTTGTTAAGGATAGCATTATCTATAAATAACTGCATAATTGGTTGAATCAATTTAGACGTAGGTATCGTACGTAAAAGCATAATGATTTCATTCACATACTTTTCCTTCTCAATATCATTTTTTATATTGATTTTTTTGCGAGAGGTACATACTTTAAGCATTATCGCACACCTCGTTGTATATATTAAGTTTATCATAACATGATTTTATGTCGGGATAAAAAAATAACAGCATCTTAACAAATGTAAGATACTGTCAGTGAAATGAATGAAACTTTAGTTTCTGATAATATAGTCAAAGGCATTTAATGCTGCATTTGCACCAGCGCCCATTGAAATAATAATTTGTTTGTTCTTCTGATCTGTTACATCGCCAGCAGCAAATATTCCAGGTACGTTAGTATTATTGTTACGATCAATAACAATTTCACCACGTTCGTTTAATTCAACAGCATCTTTTAACCATGATGTATTTGGAAGTAAACCAATTTGAACAAAGATACCATCTAAGTTAAGTAGATGTTCTTCGCCGGTGCTCATGTCTTCGTAACGTATACCTGTAACATGGTCTTCTCCGACAACTTCAGTAGTTTTGGCATTTGTTTTGATATCAACATTTGATAAAGAACGTAAACGATCTTGTAACACGTTGTCTGCTTTTAATTCGCTAGCGAATTCGAATAATGTAACATGATTAACGATACCAGCAAGGTCAATAGCTGCTTCAACCCCAGAGTTACCGCCACCGATAACTGCTACGTCTTTATTTTCAAATAGAGGTCCGTCACAGTGCGGGCAGAATGCAACACCTTTATTAATCAATTGCTCTTCACCTGGAATGTTTAGCTTACGCCAACCTGCACCAGTAGCGATAATGACTGTTTTACTTTCTAAGACAGCACCGTTTTCTAACGTAACTTTAATTGCTTCGTCAGTCTTTTCGATATCTGTAGCACGAATACCTGTCATTGCATCAATGTCATATTGATCAATGTGCGCTGCTAAGTTAGAAGAAAATTCAGAACCAGTTGTTTCTTTAACAGTAATGAAGTTCTCAATACCAGCAGTATCATTAACTTGGCCACCGATACGATCAGCAACTATACCAGTACGTAAACCTTTACGTGCTGTGTAAATCGCTGCACTACCACTAGCAGGACCACCACCAACGATTAAGACATCATAAGGTTCTTTATTTTCAAACTCAGATGCATCTGCCGTACTGCCTAGTTTCGAAAGAATATCTTGGATCGTCATACGACCATTGCCAAATTCTTCGCCATTTAAAAAGACAGCAGGGACTGCCATGATGTTTTCAGATTCTTCACGGAACACTGCACCATCAATCATAGAATGCGTGATGTTAGGGTTGATCACACTCATTAAGTTAAGTGCTTGAACGACATCAGGACATTTTTGACACGTTAAACTAATGAATGTTTCAAAATGGAATGAACCTTCTAAGTTTTTAATTTGGTCAATGATTGACTGTTTTTCTTTAGGTGCACGACCACTAACCTGTAAAATTGCTAAAACAAGTGAGTTAAACTCGTGACCTAATGGAATACCTGCAAATGTTACACCTGTTTCTTCGCCAGGACGATTGACTGAGAAACTTGGTGTACGTTTTAAAGACTTTTCAGAAAGTGAAAGTCTAGGTGACATATCAGAAATTTCTGTTAATAATTCTTTGAGTTCCTTAGATTTATCATCTGAACCAAGGCTGGCAACGAATTCAACGTTGCCCTCCATTAGTTCTAATAGTTGTTTAAGTTGTTGTTTTAAATCAGCATTAAGCATGGTTGTAATGCCTCCTTAGATTTTACCTACTAAATCTAAACCAGGTTGTAATGTTTTAGCGCCTTCTTCCCATTTAGCTGGGCATACTTCGCCAGGGTTTTTACGAACATATTGAGCTGCTTTGATTTTGTGAGCTAATGTACTAGCGTCACGGCCAATTCCGTCAGCGTTAATTTCAGATGCTTGTACAACACCGTCTGGGTCGATAATGAATGTACCACGTTGAGCTAAACCAGTAGCTTCATCTAATACATCAAAATTACGAGTGATTGTTTGTGATGGGTCACCAATCATAGTGTAAGTGATTTTGCTAATTGCATCTGAATGGTCATGCCATGCTTTGTGTACGAAGTGAGTATCAGTTGATACTGAGAATACATTTACGCCTAATTTTTGTAATTCTTCATATTGGTTTTGTAAGTCTTCTAATTCAGTTGGACAAACGAATGAGAAGTCAGCAGGATAGAAGCATACTACGCTCCAAGAACCTTTTAAATCTTCTTGTGTAACTTCTTTAAATTGATCTTTTTTTGGATCGAAAGCTTGCGCTGTAAATGGTAAGATTTCTTTGTTAATTAATGACATAAATATCTTCCTCCTAAGAATTTAAGTATGAATTAGAACTATCAATTGATTGCGCTTAATTATAATAATTCTAATCTCTTAGTTAGCATTATTACATTTTGATCCAGAATAGTCAACTGGATAACTTTGTAAAGTGAATGATTACTTTTAAAATAAAGAAAGATAATATAAAGTGCTTTGATAATGGATTTTGTAGTCGATGATTTAAAAGGTTGTGTCTATATTTAATATCTTGATTTTAATGTAAAAAATGTAAAAAAAGAAGATTTGTATTCTCAACTAAGTCAACCTTATTGATAATGGTGTGAGAATATTTGTTCGAGATGGATGAAGGTAATGCGTGAGAAACTGGATTTTTCAAGTGTGAGGCAATATTTTTAAAAGTTCGATTATTAACTTATAAGCAAATAATTGCTATAAAAAAGTTTGGACGTGTACAATTGCAATATGAATATTTTTAATTAACTGTAAAGTATCGAGGAGTGGGTAACGTGTCAGATCATGTATATAATCTTGTGAAAAAGCATCATTCTGTTAGAAAATTTAAGAATAAACCTTTAAGTGAAGACGTTGTTAAAAAATTAGTAGAAGCTGGACAAAGCGCTTCGACGTCGAGCTTCCTACAAGCATATTCAATTATTGGTATCGATGATGAGAAGATTAAAGAAAATTTACGAGAAGTTTCTGGACAACCTTATGTTGTAGAAAATGGCTATTTATTCGTTTTTGTTATTGATTATTATCGTCATCATTTAGTTGATCAACATGCTGAAACTGATATGGAAAATGCATATGGTTCAACGGAAGGTTTGCTAGTAGGTGCAATCGATGCAGCATTAGTTGCCGAAAATATTGCGGTAACTGCTGAAGATATGGGGTATGGCATTGTCTTTTTAGGATCATTAAGAAATGATGTTGAACGCGTTCGAGAAATTTTAGACTTACCTGACTATGTCTTCCCGGTATTTGGTATGGCAGTAGGGGAACCCGCAGATGACGAAAATGGTGCAGCCAAGCCACGCTTACCATTTGACCATGTCTTCCATCACAATAAGTATCGTGCTGATAAGGAAACACAGTATGCACAAATGGCAGATTACGACCAGACAATCAGCGAGTACTATGATCAACGTACAAACGGGAATCGCAAAGAAACATGGTCGCAGCAAATTGAGATGTTCCTAGGAAACAAAGCAAGATTAGATATGTTAGAACAATTGCAAAAATCAGGATTAATACAGCGATAGCAAGATACCAAAATAACCCGCCCCCTCTAGCTTAAAATGATAAGTATAGCTAGAGGGGGCGGGTATTTCTTGCAATGAATTAGTGTGAAGTTAATGCAGCACTATCATTTGATTCGAAAGTATCTTTGTCCCAATGTTTAGTTAACTTGGCGGTACCTGTACCAGCTAGCATTGAATCGTTCACGTTTAATGCTGTTCTACCCATGTCAATCAATGGTTCAACGGAGATGAGCACGCCGGCTAAAGCGACTGGCAAGTTTAACGTTGACAACACCAATATGGATGCAAATGTAGCCCCGCCACCGACGCCAGCAACGCCGAATGAACTAATAATCACGACAGCGATTAACGTTACAATAAATTGTAAATCAATTTCTACATTAGCGACGGGTGCGACCATAATTGCAAGCATGGCAGGATAAATACCTGCACAACCATTTTGTCCAATCGACAATCCAAATGTCGCAGCGAAATTGGCAATACCTTCTGGCACGCCTAGACGTCTTGTTTGTGTTTGTACATTCAGTGGTAAGGCACCCGCGCTTGAGCGTGATGTGAATGCAAAGATTAATACTTCCAAAGTCTTTTTAACATAGCGAATTGGGCTAATACCTAACAGACTTAAAATAATTAAGTGAATGATATACATCGTAATTAACGCAGCGTACGATGCGATTAAGAATTTTCCTAAAGTCCAAATGGCGCCAAAGTCACTTGTCGATAACGTGTTGGCCATAATTGCTAATACACCGTATGGCGTTAAACGTAAGACGAACGTCACAATCGCCATTACTAGTGAATAGATAGCGTCAATCGCACGCTTTAGCAATTCACCATGATCAGGTTGTTTGCGTGCTACGCGTAAATAAGCAAATCCTATAAACGAAGCAAATATCACGACAGCAATCGTGGAAGTTGCACGTTGTCCAGTGAAATCTAAGAATGGATTTTTAGGCAATAATTCCAAAATTTGTTGTGGTAACGTATGTGCTGTTAAATCTTTCGCTTGTTTAGCAATTTCGCTTCCGCGTGCTTGTTCAGCGTTACCAAGATTAATTGTTGATGCGTCTAAACCAAACACCAAGGCATACACAACACCGACAATTGCAGCAATGGTGACAGTGCCAATTAAAAAGACAAAAATGAGACTACCAATTTTAGCAAACTTTTCTCCGATTTGAATTTTAGTGAATGCAGCGACAATAGAAATGAAAATTAAAGGCATCACAATCATTTGCAACAATGCAACGTAACCTTGTCCGACAATGTTGAACCAGTCACTTGTTGATGTAATAATATTCGAATGTGTACCATAAATAAGATGTAATAATACGCCGAATATTATACCAATCCCTAAAGCTGTAAACACACGTTTCGCAAAAGATATATGTTTGCGAGCCATCATGTGCAATATTACGATGAAAATCACCAATACAATAATATTAATCAGTGTAAGAAAAGCATTCATGAACGTCACTCCTCAAATTTTTAAATATAATTCCGACTAGTATGCTAAGAATAATATTAATTTTATAATATTTCAAGAGGGTATTTGCAATTAAATGTAAACATGATGAAATTCGACCGTTGGCATAAGAGAATTTGTAAACAAATCGTTTTGAATTAAGTAGAGAAAGGTGAAAAGGGTTAATAGCGTGATGAGCTAGTCGATTAAAGTTAATATTTGAAAATGAAGCAAGGTATTAAATGCAATAAATTAAATAAGTTGTCATTATAGCGTTAATAATAGAAATGATTTTAACGGAAAAAAGTGATGAATATTTGGAAAAGATATATATCGTGCACTGTCATGAGAGATAAGATATGAGAAAACAAATGTATCCTTGAATCGAGATGTGGCTATGGCGGTTTGATAAAAATTGCTAACCTCATATTTATTGAATAAAAAGATAATAAATGATCAACCTTGAAAAGACGCTTCGAACAAACACGTTGTAAAAAAATCTGTCGAATCAAAATCAGCATCTTTTGAGGGTTCGTGTGTGCAGGTGGTAGTTCAAAAGCTACCGTAAACAAATATTTTTGTTTGAGCAAAAAGGCGTTTGTAGTAAATGTGAATATGAGTGTGCCCTTGTGCGATTCGTCAGTTACTAACACAGCCAAACATTTAAATTGAATGGGCTCATAAGATGAATCTGTTTAGGAATACACAGAAGCCATCCCATTTAAAAGTAACATACTACAAAAATTTATTCAAAATTCAATATTAATCATAATGAATAATTAAAAAACCTGAAACAAATTAGTTTGATATGCTCTCTTCAAAGTAGACATTGAAAGGAGTATATCAGCTTGTTTCAGGTTTTATGATTGAGTATTAAATTTGAAAATAAATTACAGTTCTATAGGTTTATAAAAAATCAGTTTTTAAATCATAGCTATACATTACTGAGTCTTAAACTTGTGTTCAAATCATAAGTTTACAGGTTGAATAAACGTGCGAAGAAACCTTTTTTCTCTTCTTGAGGTTTAGGTTCTGCCATTTCAGACTGTGAAGCTGTGCTATCATTTTCTGCTTTCGCTTCCGATGAATCGTTCGAAGTAGCTTGTTTAGAAGCTTCTGCATGGGCTTCTGCTACTTGTTGTACAGCATCATGTTGCGCTTCTGCATCTACTGTAGCTTCTTTATTTGAAGTCTCAACTGCTTTGTCATTTTTAGACTGCTCAACGCTGGCTTTTTCAATTGCTTCAGTTGCAGAAATTTGATCCTCTTTATCTACTTTAGTAGCATTGCCATCGCCTGCATTTTCTGCTTTAGTATCCGTCTTGGCGTCTGTTGATGTATTCACTCCAGCAACCTTCGAATCTTTGCTGTCAGCTTTATCTTCAGTAACAGCATTACTTTCAACTTTATTTGTTGATTCAGCCAATACTTTAGCTTGAGATGCTTGTGCTTCTTGGATAGCCTCTTGTGATGTTTGGATTGCTTTTAATGATTCACTATTTGAATCGATTTTAGTTGTAAGTTGATTTTGAAGTTCTTTTAATTCTTGTTGTTGCTGATGTACTTGATTCATCATTTGACCAAGTAGGTGACGTTCTTCGCGCATTTTCTGGATTTCTAGACGTAAATCTTCTACTAGTTGAGCGACATTTTGATTAGTAGGTAAGTTTTTGTCATCGTTTTTGACAATGACTTGCAGGAAGTCTTTTTCTTTTTCTAACTCATCAAACGCTAGATCATAACTATTTGTTTGTTTTACTTTGTCGGCAATGTCTTTGAAAAGCTCGATATCTTCTTCTTTGAAATCAGTTGCTTCACGACCACGATATTCAGTCTTGCTTAGTTGGTAACCACGTTCTTCTAAATGTTGAACAATTTTACGGACTTGCTTCTCACTTAGTTCTACGCGTTGTGCAAATTCTTTAGTTAACATACTTTAAAGTCCTTTCTGCATATACTTTATGTATACTGACGTTTGTCTACGGGCAGTGAAACGTCAGTCTTGCTTCATACATAGTTTAAACGTTATTGTTAGTGATTTCAAGTTTGTTTAAAATGGTTTACGTAAATCCATTTCTTCTAATAAATCATAAATAATTTCACGTGCGATACCATTTGCAAATACATACTTCAAAATATAATTTGATTTAACACTTGTACCGTAGATATCCTTTGTCAGTTTAATATTTTTCTTTAAAAATAAGTCCACTTTTTTAGTGTGACCATCATTAGTTGGATGAATGTAATCAATTTCAGTTTGTCTTTCAAATTGATGTTCGTATAAAAACTGTCTACGGTGTTCAATAATGAGCCCATTATCTTGTGTTAAATCTGCAGGTTCTTTAGGGACTTCCATCATTAAAAAGTTAATACTTCTAGAATGAACAAGGTTTGATAATAAGTTTAATTCATGTTCAATTTGATGTAATGTTTGTGTCATTAACTCATCATGGTTGGGTAGGTCTTTTGCAAATAAATAAATTAAAAATGCAGAATTGGTTGTGGCTTCATAATGTGCAGTTGCTAGACTGACAACAACATCGTTTTCTAAGCCTACGATAAAGACATAATCGTTTTCAGTTTTGTTGTTTTCTAATGAGCGTTTGATGATACGTTTATCTTCAGTTAAAGATAAATTTAACTTAGTATCGTAAAGTTTAAGTGCTTCGTTGTAATGTGGATCTTTGACAGATTGAATGGTTTTAAATTCCATAAGAACACCTCCCCAATTTAAATAATATTATAGCATAATCGCCTGTTGTAAAAGACTGTTCATAAACTTTTAAATGGTATAAAAAACTGTACTATCTTAAATTAGACAGTACAGTAATCTCATTTTGAATTCAGTGTGATAACTAAGCTTTGGGACCTTTAGATGCTTCAGCAAAATGTGTAATATCAACTTCTTCATAAGCTGAATTATTTTCTAGTACTTCTTGGTGAGATGAATGATCGCGAACGCCAACAACTAACATTTTATCGTCTAAAATAAGTTGTTTATATTTTTCTAATTCATCAGGCGCTAAGTTGTAGCGTGATAAAACTGCATGTTCACCATCTTCTCCTGTTAACAGTTTAGTCATTTTATCACTAAATGTTCCACTTGTTGAGATAAGGGAGATTTCAGAGTCGTGTAAGTCATTTAGGTGTAATTTACTTTTACTAATAATTGTTAGCTCTGATTCTAAATAACCTTCAGATTTCTTTTGATTGATTACGTTGTATAATTCGCCAGTGTCATTTACTACAGTAATATCTGCCATAGTTGTCGCCCCTTTAAAAATTTGTTTATTCAATCTTTTACCCTTCTTATTATAAAGTAAAACCCTTACATTATTAAGTTATAAGTCTTCATTCGCATTAAACGTCTCTGTACATTTATAAAACTATTAAAAGTTTACCTAAGCAGTTATTGAAAAAATGCCAAAAATTTGCTATTATCGTTAAATAATTTACATAAACTCATATAATCTAAAGAATATGGCTTTAGAAGTTTCTACCATGTTGCCTTGAACGACATGACTATGAGTAACAACACAATACTAGGAGTAGCTTCAGCCACTAAATTGTAACCATGATGGGTGATTTATATCATTTTATATGATGGTCACAGTTTATTTGATGAAACTTCTTTTACATTGATTGCATGACCAATACGTGATGCATGTTCGTTCACTCATAAACCCTGAAACTATTATTTAGTTTGGGGATTTTTTTGTATCTAGCACCAATTTAAGAGCAAAATGTTTCACACAAATCTGAGGAGGTTTTAAGAGTGGAGTTACTAGGACAAAAAGTAAAGGAAGACGGCGTTGTCATTGATGAGAAGATTTTAAAAGTCGATGGATTTTTAAATCATCAAATTGATGCAAAGTTAATGAATGAAGTTGGTCGCACTTTTTACGAGCAATTTAAAGATAAAGGGATTACTAAAATCTTAACCATTGAAGCTTCCGGTATCGCACCTGCAATCATGGCTGCACTACATTTTGATGTGCCATGTTTATTTGCGAAAAAAGCAAAACCTAGCACTTTGACGGATGGTTATTATGAAACATCTATTCATTCATTTACTAAAAATAAAACAAGTACGGTCATTGTTTCAAAAGAATTTTTATCAGAAGAAGATACTGTACTCATCATCGATGACTTTTTAGCAAATGGTGATGCTTCATTAGGGTTATACGATATCGCACAGCAAGCGAATGCTAAGACTGCTGGTATTGGTATTGTTGTTGAAAAAAGTTTCCAAAATGGGCATCAACGTTTAGAAAAAGCAGGTTTAACAGTTTCTTCTCTCTGCAAGGTTGCTTCACTAGAAGGAAATAAAGTGACATTGGTGGGAGAAGAATAATGAAAAATTTAATCCTAAGTGTTCAACATCTTTTAGCTATGTACGCAGGTGCCATCTTAGTTCCAATCATTGTTGGTACAAGTTTGAAGTTTACGCCTGAACAAATCGCTTACTTAGTTACAGTAGATATATTTATGTGTGGAGTTGCCACATTTTTACAAGCCAATAAAGTAACAGGAACAGGATTACCAATCGTTCTTGGATGTACATTCACGGCTGTTGCGCCCATGATTTTAATTGGTCAAACGAAAGGAATAGATGTACTTTACGGTTCGCTATTTTTATCAGGGATATTAGTTATTATCATCGCGCCTTTCTTTTCACATCTTGTAAAATTCTTCCCACCAGTAGTAACGGGTAGTGTTGTTACTATCATTGGTATCAATTTAATGCCAGTAGCAATGAATTACTTAGCTGGAGGTCAAGGTGCAAAGGACTATGGAGATGTTAAGAACATTTTGTTAGGTTTAATGACATTAATCATTATTCTTGTTTTACAAAGATTTACAACTGGATTTATTAAGAGTATTGCCATATTAATTGGACTCGTTTTAGGAACGATAGGCGCTGGCTTACTTGGGATGGTCGATATTAATCAAGTCAATCATGCCGGTTGGTTAGGCATCCCAGTGCCGTTTAGATTCTCAGGATTTAGCTTTGATGTGACATCGACGTTAGTGTTCTTTATTGTAGCTATCGTTAGTTTAATTGAGTCGACAGGTGTCTATCATGCGTTAAGTGAAATTACCGGTAAGAAGTTAGAAAGAAAAGATTTTCGTAAAGGTTATACTGCGGAAGGTCTAGCGATAGTGTTAGGTTCTATATTCAATTCATTTCCGTATACAGCCTATTCGCAAAATGTAGGACTCGTTTCTTTATCCGGTGCTAAGAAAAATAATGTTATATACGGCATGGTTGTGTTATTACTTATTTGTGGTTGTATACCTAAACTTGGTGCATTAGCGAATATCATTCCGCTACCTGTGTTAGGTGGTGCCATGATAGCTATGTTTGGCATGGTAATGGCATATGGTGTTAGTATATTAGGACATATCGATTTTAAAAATCAAAATAATTTATTAATTATCGCTGTATCAGTAGGATTAGGTACTGGTATAAGCGCTGTACCACAAGCATTTAAAGGTTTAGGTGAACAATTTGCATGGTTGACTCAAAACGGAATTGTTTTAGGCGCAATCTCTGCAATTATTCTTAATTTCTTTTTTAATGGAATAAAGTATAAACAAACGGAAGAAAATGTGAAATAATATAACTAATTAATTTGAAAAATGGAGGCTGTTTTTAATGTGGGAAAGTAAATTTGCAAAAGAATCATTAACGTTTGATGATGTGTTATTAATTCCAGCACAATCTGATATTTTACCGAAAGACGTTGATTTAAGCGTACAATTATCAGACAAAGTTAAATTGAATATTCCAGTTATTTCTGCTGGTATGGATACAGTAACTGAATCTAAAATGGCGATTGCTATGGCTCGTCAAGGTGGTTTAGGTGTTATTCATAAAAATATGGGCGTTGAAGAACAAGCGGACGAAGTTCAAAAAGTAAAACGCTCTGAAAATGGTGTCATTTCAAACCCATTTTTCTTAACACCAGAAGAAAGTGTTTATGAAGCTGAAGCATTAATGGGTAAATACCGTATTTCAGGTGTACCAATTGTTGATAATAAAGAAGATCGCAACTTAGTAGGTATTTTAACAAACCGCGACTTACGTTTTATTGAAGACTTCTCAATTAAAATTGTAGATGTAATGACGCAAGAAAATTTAATTACAGCTCCAGTGAATACAACACTTGAAGAAGCAGAAAAAATTCTCCAAAAACATAAGATTGAAAAGTTACCATTAGTTAAAGATGGACGTCTAGAAGGTCTTATTACTATTAAAGATATTGAAAAAGTTATCGAATTCCCTAATGCAGCAAAAGATGAACATGGTCGTCTACTTGTAGCTGCAGCAATCGGTATTTCAAAAGACACTGATATTCGTGCTCAAAAATTAGTCGAAGCAGGTGTGGATGTCTTAGTTATCGATACAGCACATGGTCACTCTAAAGGTGTAATCGATCAAGTGAAACATATTAAGAAGACTTACCCAGAAATCACATTAGTAGCTGGTAACGTTGCAACTGCAGAAGCAACAAAAGATTTGTTTGAAGCGGGTGCAGACATTGTTAAAGTCGGTATTGGCCCAGGTTCAATTTGTACAACACGTGTTGTAGCAGGTGTTGGTGTACCACAAATTACAGCAATTTATGATTGTGCAACTGAAGCACGTAAACATGGTAAAGCTATCATTGCTGATGGTGGTATTAAATTCTCAGGAGATATCATTAAAGCATTAGCTGCTGGTGGACATGCGGTTATGTTAGGTAGCTTATTAGCTGGTACTGAAGAAAGTCCAGGTGCTACAGAAATTTTCCAAGGTAGACAATACAAAGTATATCGCGGTATGGGTTCTTTAGGTGCGATGGAAAAAGGTTCAAACGACCGTTACTTCCAAGAAGACAAAGCGCCTAAGAAATTTGTTCCTGAAGGTATCGAAGGACGTACGGCTTATAAAGGTGCGTTACAAGATACAATTTACCAATTAATGGGCGGTGTGCGTGCTGGTATGGGTTATACTGGTTCACACGATTTAAGAGAATTACGTGAAGAAGCTCAATTCACACGTATGGGTCCAGCTGGTTTAGCAGAAAGCCACCCACATAATATTCAAATTACGAAAGAATCACCGAACTACTCATTCTAATTAAGATAAAGGAGAACGACAAATATGGAAATGGCAAAAGAACAAGAGTTAATCCTTGTCTTAGACTTTGGTAGCCAATACAACCAATTAATTACACGCCGAATTCGTGAAATGGGCATTTATAGTGAATTACATGATCATGAAATTTCAATTGAAGAAATTAAGAAAATGAATCCAAAAGGTATCATTTTATCAGGTGGTCCAAACTCAGTTTATGAAGAAGGTTCATTTACAATTGATCCTGAAATATATAATTTAGGAATTCCAGTACTTGGTATTTGTTATGGCATGCAATTAACTACTAAATTATTAGGTGGTAAAGTTGAGCGTGCTAATGAACGTGAATACGGTAAAGCAATCATTAATGCGAAGTCAGATGAGTTATTCGCTGGCTTACCAGCAGAACAAACAGTTTGGATGAGTCATTCTGATAAAGTTATTGAAATTCCAGAAGGCTTCGAAGTTATCGCTGATAGCCCAAGCACAGACTATGCAGCAATTGAAGATAAGAAACGTCGCATTTATGGTGTGCAATTCCATCCAGAAGTACGTCATACAGAATATGGTAATGACTTATTAAACAACTTCGTACGTCGTGTTTGTGAGTGTAAAGGACAATGGACGATGGAAAACTTTATCGAAATCGAAATTGAAAAGATTCGTCAACGCGTAGGCGACCGTCGTGTATTATGTGCGATGAGTGGTGGCGTAGATTCATCTGTTGTTGCTGTACTATTGCATAAAGCAATTGGGGATCAACTAACATGTATCTTTGTAGACCATGGCTTACTTCGTAAAGGTGAAGGCGACATGGTTATGGAGCAATTCGGTGAAGGTTTCAACATGAATATTATTCGTGTTAATGCGAAAGATCGTTTTATGAATAAATTAAAAGGTGTTTCTGATCCTGAACAAAAACGTAAAATCATTGGTAATGAATTTGTATACGTATTTGATGATGAAGCATCAAAACTTAAAGGCGTAGACTTCCTTGCGCAAGGAACACTTTATACAGACGTCATCGAATCAGGTACAAAAACAGCACAAACAATCAAATCACACCACAATGTTGGTGGATTACCAGAAGACATGGAATTCGAATTAATCGAACCAATCAATACATTGTTTAAAGATGAAGTACGTAAATTAGGTATTGAGTTAGGTATTCCAGAACATTTAGTGTGGAGACAACCATTCCCAGGACCTGGTCTTGGTATCCGTGTACTTGGAGAAATTACTGAAGATAAACTAGAAATCGTTAGAGAATCAGACGCAATTTTACGCCAAGTGATTAGAGAAGAAGGTCTTGAAAGAGAAATTTGGCAATACTTCACAGTGTTACCAAACATTCAATCAGTAGGTGTTATGGGAGACTATCGTACGTATGATCACACAGTAGGTATCCGTGCAGTAACATCTATCGACGGCATGACAAGTGACTTTGCACGCATCGATTGGGAAGTCTTACAAAAGATTTCAAGTCGTATCGTAAACGAAGTAGACCACGTTAACCGCGTAGTCTATGACATTACATCAAAACCACCAAGCACAATTGAGTGGGAATAATTATATATAGCAAATGATAGGCTGGAGTCACCGATATTACGCGGTTTCCAGCCTTTTTTGGTGTGCTTACGAATGCGGCAGTCGGTGATGAAACAGATACGAAAGAAGTTGTAGTAAAGCGTGGAGAATATAAAGAGAACCCACAAAGTGGCAAAGTACAGTTAGTCTATAATGAACATGTTGAACTGATAGAGGTACCAATTAAGCCAAGTGATCGTTTAAAAGCTCGTG
>NZ_KV830985.1:5576-19712 GCF_001836945.1 Staphylococcus sp. HMSC062H10 | reverse complement strand
ATGATATTAACGGGAATGTGCCTATATTCATTAACATTGGTGAATGGGACGGCGATGATGAGGAATTAGATAAGGCAGTGAAAGATGTATCTAACGCTAATCCTAATCATACTGTGATTGTGGATGATATTCCGTTAGAGGATTAAGTGTTAAAAGTTAGGTATATAGATAGAATGAAACAAATCAAAAATAAAAGAAGCTACGGTTTGTAGCTTCTTTGTTACTTTTCAAAAATTTGTATACATTTACGTAAAAATGACTTTTTATTATTATCTTTTAAAGGCGAAGCATCTACATAGTACATCCCTCTGTCAATTTATTTGTTTCCCTTTAAATAAATAATTTCAGATTGCTCAACAAGGTCTATAAAATACTTTCGTTTTCTACGTTCCCAAACAAAGTATCGCAACTCAAGTATCGTTTTACCAGTCTCATAATATGTGGAAGTAGTGTAAACCACTTTGAGATTATTGAAGTTTCTTGTTAAGTCCCTGATCAAAGTGATTATAAAAAATCCCATACAGAAAAATGGTAGAAAAAATATGAATAAAAAGATAGATGTAATAATGGTATTTAACATAGTATTCGCTCCCGTTTTTTAGATAATTATGACTGATGGGCTATATAATGGTACTTTTTTGCCTAAGTGTTAGAATATTACTCATGACTATTGGAAAACTTTTATACTAATCAATCTTAAAACCAGCCGTCATATGTTTTACAGCTTTTTTTACAATCATCGTAAGACTCTGTGAGATCCATTAATTTAGACTGCTCTGTGGCTAAATTAAAAGCAATAGCATCACTAGTTTTACCTTCAAATGCGCCTTCTAACTTATTACTTTGATCTTTTAAAATTGATTCAATTTGATCTAAGCTCGAGACGCAATTTTCTATATCTTCTTTTTCGTCGCTAATCATACTTTGTATTTCATTTTTCAATTCATGCTTTAAAGCAAATAAACGTGCTTTCTCCATTGCGATTTTGGCATCTTTTTCAGCTTCTTTTTTGATAGCATCTGTAGCATCATGTATACTTTCTCCAATTTCATTTGAAGCATCACGTATATCTTTGAACAAGTCCATTTTATCCCCCCTCAAACCAACGATATATTTCGCTGATTTCTTTGTCACGGTCTTCAAATTTTTTAGTTGCATCAATAATTTTTTCGCTAAATTGGGACAATCTTTGTTTGGTATATTTTAATTCTCCAATTGTATCTTCAAATAACGCTTCATCAAAAAAGTCATAATGGCCACTTTTTGATAATTCTTCAACGTAGTTTTCTATATCTGATGGGGAAATAAATTCATGAGAACCGCTTAACAATTTATTAACGTATTCCGATTCGATTTGTTTTGCTTGTTTTTTAGTATTTTCCATATATTTTTCTAATGCTTTTATCGCTTTATCGATATTGTGTAACTTATCTTTCATCTCTCTAGCCATTTGATCAGCTTTTTTACCGTCCACTTTAATTTTTACACTTCCACCACTGATTTCAAAAGTTTCAATTCCATGACCGGAAATAGGATTGAAAAAGAGTTTCGAAAGCTCAGAGTCATCAGCTAATATTTCTGTTCCTAAAATTGAAGATCCCAATGTAGCAATACCTATTTTATCATTTGGGTGTGCATAATCAGTTATAGTTTGATTATACTTACTTAAATCTAAGTTTTCTTTAACATTATCAGGTAATATATTGTAACCATTAGGTGCTGAAAAAGTTTTTGTTTTATCAAAATTAAATAGTACCGTCATCACCTGTGCAATTGTGCCTCCAAGACTATGGCCAGCACCATAAACATGTTTATAATTCCCTTTATTCAAAACTGACTGAGTCCAAAGATAAGCTTCGTTAAATTGATCAGCTTCTTTTGCATTATTTTTATCAACCATTTCTAGCCATTTATTATTACCAACTGTACTCGGGTTAATTTCTTTTAAGCTAGTGTCTCTGTAGATAGCTGCATTTAAAATTTTATTTGGATTAGTTTCAATTTTAATGTCATTGGTACCTAAATATATATCAGTACTAATATCAGCAGGTTCATATTTATCTGTCCCAGCATAAACAAAATACACAGTTTCATTGTCTACATTTCCTTTACTGTCTTTTGGAGACACCGCCATTGCTTGGAAGCCATTAACTTTATCGACGCGTGAAGCTTGAATTTTAAAATTGTGTAAGGCGCCATTAGCATCTTCAATTTTTGTTTCTTTATCAGAGGATTTTGTATTATAAACATTACCAGCTAGTTCGTGATATGTGTTATCTTTAGTATGAAGATTGTCCATTATTTCACCTCAAAGGATTGGTTATATTGAATAGAAAAATGATTATTATATTTATTAGTATAATATTAATATCGGGAGGGGTCTATTTAAAAATGAAACATGATCAAAAACAAAAATATTATGATGAACAAAAAGAAAGAATAATAATTTATATGAAGTATAATGTTAAAGGTTATAAAGAAATAAATTTTGAGGAGCAAAAAGAAAATCCTTTAGATGGATTTGTTATTACAGGTTATATAAATAATGACAAGACTAATACCTTTTCAGCGCATATGTGGTCTAAAGACGATTATCAATTTGAATATCTTTCAACTTATAGTGGCTATATAGCTAAAAATATGCCAGAAAACCCTAAATCAGTGTCTGAAATAAAAAAAGAACAATCTAATAAAGAAGATAAAAAGAAAGATGATTAATTAGTGATACTTTAACAGAGACTCTTACGCTGAGCAATGTCCTGTGTTGCAGTGGAGGAAATAATGCTATATTAAATAGTATAATTATGATGTACTGAATCGCAATTAAAATATCAGAGATAAGGGAAAATACTTTAAATAAATGATGCTGGGGAGAGATTTGGCAATGTATGATGAGTTAAAAAATAAACCGGAACTTAGAAAATCAATTACTCATATTACATTAAGTATTACAGTACTAACTACAATTGCAGTTATAATTAGATTGTTTACAAAAAATCCTCCAGAATCTTGGGTAAGCGCCCTTAATATTGCTGGAACAATTTCGATTGTATATTATATGGGAGTATTCAATTCAAAATTTACATACTTAAAGTGGCTTGCGATTTCTAAAAAATTTAGTTATAAAATCTTTCTAGTATTTATAGCTATCATTTTTTTTGCTTTCCCTTTTGTGCTATTGTTTGTGCACAATTTATCTGAGTATATATTTCACACTGAAAATGTTTTAGTAAATTATATTAGTAGGATTTTCATAATAATAATTATGAACTTTACATTCATTTTAATGCACGCTATGTCATTTACCATGATTATACTATTGCTAATGGCAGTTTTATCAAGAAGAATTATGAAAAAAGATAAATCAAATATATAGTAAACTACCTTGTATTATATTATAGATATAATGTAAGTAATTATAGTTGTTTTCTTAAAAAGCAGTTTGATAGTTATAAAATATTGTTATGTTTATTATAAGGGCAAAAAAAGGGCATAATTTTGAAATAAAGGGCAAGGGTGTGAAATTATTAATCATATAAGACGTTGAAAAACGCCCTGTGTTGCAGTGGGGAATGAGGTTGTGTAATTATATATAAAATAAAGGATAATGTGTCATTCTGATATAAATCTGTTTATCTATTAATGATCATAAGTAATAATAATTAAAAAGGGGTTAAAATAGTGAAGAGAAAAATTAAAAATCCAATAATAGTATTCATTATTTTTACGGCTATTATTCCAATAATTTTAGCTGTAGGCATGATTTATTTACCTCTAGTAATTAAAGTTACAGGAGATGCGAATGAATGGCTTGGATTTTGGGGGAGTTATCTTGGTGGAATCATAGGAACACTAGGTGTTCTTGTTGTGGCTCATCTTCAGCACAAAGAACAAAAAAATTTTTAAAACAGCAATTACAAGCTGAAAAAGCAGAGAATGATAGATTTTTAGAAATGGATAAATTAAGGAAAGAGATTGATTTTGCTAATTTGTATCTTGAAAAATTTATATCATATTATGATGAATATGGAAATTTGTATGAAAAAGCTATTAATAAACTAGATAGATTATTATTTATAAAAGATGAAAAACATTACTTAATAGAAAATGACTTCATTCAAGTATCTGCAACCGCTTATGAACTAGAGAAAGATTACAATCAATTAATGAATACATATAACCTATTAAAAACTATGATTACTAATTTAGATATCAGTATAGAAATAAAAAAATTAAGCAAAGATTATTTGAAGCCCCTAGAAGAATATGAATTTGAAGAATTTAAAAGAAAATATAGAGAAAATCTACGTATAGATCTTAATGAACCAGAAGTATTATTTAGTTATCAGCTTTACTTGACAGACCATTATAATAAAATTGTAGAACATGTAAAACTATTAAATGATCAATACAGATCTATTTGAAAGTAAAATTAATGGGGACAACGACTAAAAATTAGAAAGCTTTGAAAAGATTTTACTTTTGATACAGCATTCACTAAAACATTAGAAGATATATCATCCCACACGTTGCAGGCAGTGAATACGTAATTGAATACGTTAATTATGAAGTGATGTTAATTGATGTGAAGTATTTAGGTATAAAAACGCTGTAATATCAATTGTTATAAAATAATATAAACTAACGAAAAATACTTATTTCATTGAGTGGGAATAATTATATATAGCCCCCCCTTAGGTATAGGCTTAAGGGGGGGTGAGGATTTAAAATTACAATAAGGACGGTAAAGGGGGTAAGTGTTCTAAGTTTGCGTTTTAATTCATCAATAAGGCAATTTTCCGTGTTTATTTTTATATAAAATTTCATATTGTTTAGGATCTTCTTGTTTTAAATCATAAATTATAGTTTCGTCTACTATTTTTCTAATTCAAGTGTATTAAGCTCCAGTCATTTGTTGTTATTATAAATATTTTTTGTACTGGGTTGTTATTTATATGATTAATTAGCCTAGGAGTATCTGTTTCTATTATTAGAGCACATTTTACAGGATAGTAAATAGCAAAGTCTCCGTGATAAATTGTGTTTCTCTTTCATAGAGGTTAACCTCTAAGGTTAAATTACTCAATTTGAAGATTGTGTTTTGAGTTATATTTTTAGGAATAATTCGATTATCTACTATTTGTTTTAGGTTGCCTATTGAACGAGTGTGTATCGTCCCTTTTGTGTAATCGAAATTATTTAAAGCTCTTAAAACATTTGTTAATTTATACTCGTTAATATAACCCTTTACTAAAGCCATCCGTTTATCGCTACCTATAAAATCTTTCAGTTTTTTTGTTGAATTCATTTTTGTTTTGCATAATATTTTATCCTTTCCATTAGTTGATCGTTTTCATTTGTTCAAATCTCTATCCATTTGCTCGGTTACAGGGCTGTGTATTTGCAGAGTAATATTATGATTGGAGTAACCAACGCGTTCCGTATTCGTTTTGAGTGACGCAGCTAGCTGCGATAATAGTGACATGTGGCTTATAACACATTGTGTAATTTATTGTGTGTTTTGCGATGTCTATATTGGTTGCAGATTGTTGTATATTTCACTTAAAGGGCATTTATAAAAAAAGAGGCCAGATGACGTATCATCTGACCTTCAGCTAAAACGCTGAGAATATGTCATTCTTCAAGAGAATGAAGCCGGAATGGTTACCGGGAATTTGTAAATCAATTATATCAGATGTAATATTACAATTCAATTGGAAAAGAACTTTATCTTTAATTGCTTTTCGATTTCATTCATGTCATCTTCTGAAATTATTATCGTTCCAGTAGGATCAGAATCATTTATTTTGCTTATACGTCTTTTGCTTATTGTTGTAATTGCTGATATATTAACGTATGTATCTTTCCCTTTGTGCTTAGAATAAACACCTATCACTCTATACAGTTCATTAGCTTTTTGATTTAAGTTAGACAAAAGCTTTTTATCTTCTGTGCTAAGTTTAATGTCAATATCTCTATATTTTTGGGCTAATGCTTGTACTTTACTACTGATATCGATAATCTGTTTTTTTAAATCTGTTGCTGTTAGATTTAGCACCGATTCGTTTAACTTCAAATAATTTTTATTACCTTTGGAAGAAAGTGGAACTATTGTAACTGTTTCTTTTCCTTTATTGTCTTTGTTATCTAATATTACACAAAAATGATTACCAGAAAACTCACTACCAATATTACTCCCTAGTTTTACATATACCACTGTTCCCCTGCTATATGATTTATAATATCTTTTTTTATTGCTTGTAACATCGCTATGTATAGCAATTGAATAAAACTCTAGCCAATGAGGCATGTATATAACTTTCAAGTTTTTACTATCGGATTTTGAATAAGCTTGTTTTAGTTTTTTGTTTGACGTATTTAATTTACTATTTGCTTGATTGATATTTTTAGACATTAAATAGTGTTCTCCTAATCATTTTATTCTTCTTTATATCAGCATTATTAGCACTGAAATTAACATGAATGGTACGAAAATAGATGTTACTATAAAACCAACAATTTTTATTAGGTGGAACTCATCAATTTTGTATTTAGCAAATTTCGCAATGACCTCCTATTTATTCGCTTTTTATAGTTCATGTATGTGTAAAAAAGCCTATATTGAACATCTAATTATAAGCGAATTCCTAATGCTAAAAGCAATCTAACTTACTTAAATATTATTATGAGTTTTTATTGAAATTGAATAAATTTAAACTATTTCTTAGTCTCTCCATATCGTTAGAAGTTGGTTCTTTATATAATCAGATAAATTAGAATCTTCAAGTAATGTATCTTTAAAAAGTTCAGTTTCTAAATCAACTCTAATATTTGAAGTTAGAAAATTTTCTATTTCATATATAGATTCACAATCAATTTTGTTGCTGTCATATATATAAACACTATATTTAATTAAATCATTTAGTACGTTTAAAAGAATTTGATGAACTTATACAAAAGTTTCAAGAAATAGAAAAAATATCTTCTGATATAAGTTTGGCGACCGAATTAAATGACGCACAAAAATGGATGAAATTAAATTAAAATGCGATATACATGTTTCAGTGGTGTTGTTGTGTATGGTGATATTAAAGTCTGTGAAAATAATCATGGCGAATTAATCAAAAAGTACTGCAATTATAAAAATATCATATATATGTGATTGTATTTTATTACGATGAAGTAAATGATTTAAAGCAGATACATGTTCCATTTTTAAATGTTGAACTTCTTTGCGTAATTTTATTAACTCTTTTTCATCACTTTTTAAATTATCTTGATGATTGAAGGATTCAGTATTTTGGTGTTGTTTTATCGAATTTGAGAAAATTGAGGGTTTTAAATCATACTCGCGTATAATTTCATTCTTAAGCTTACCATTTTCATATAATCTAACCACTTGTAACTTAAACTCTGAACTAAATGTTCTTCTTTCTTTTGTCATAATAAAATTGACTACTTTCTTAATTTAACAATATCTATTCTCATAGAATTTGTTCAATTAAGTGTAGACGATTCACTGACACATCATGAGTACGTAAGGAATTTTGATCGTTCATTGTTATTGCTTTATGTTTTAAGAAATGTGCTATTGAAGGGTTTAAAGATGTTTGGAATTTCTTGGTTTCTTGACTTATATAGTTATGAAAGAGGGCGTTGTCCTTTATTAAATTTCTGAGATCAGAAATGCTATAAATAAAATGATTAAGATTTTTTGTTTTCATGTAATTTAAGAAATGGATTTGTTTTTTGTGGGTTATTTTTAATTCTGTTCTTAAATGGTTTGAATTTTGCGGTTGCAAATATGATAGCTGCTTCTTTTGACAAAGTAATAGAACCTTTTTCTTCTGGTACCACGATATTCACTCCTTGTACAATTCAATTTAAGTCTTATAAAATAATTTTACTATACAAAATAGGTTGTGTAAATAGTTTCTTATTGTTACCAAATAATTCTCTTAAAAGCGTTATGCAATGCCAAACAACACTAATGGGGTGTAACTACTTCCCTGTGAATATTTTATTAGCATTATTTACATACACGTTCTTTAATGTGAATTTTTAAAATTACAGTTTACATGTAACGTTGTGCAATGTATTCTGTATATAGAAGTGTAAAAACACAATTGGGTTGGTAGTCCCAATGCAGTTTTAAAACTGTCAGTAACCTTCCTCCTCGGGTCGTCCGTCATTTCTAATAAAACTAGAGGAGGGATAGCATGGAGCTATCTATTTTTTACAATGGGCAATTTTTTGTAGCATTAGTAGAATATAAAATGGTAAATAATTCTAAATTTATCCAATACACATTTGGGAATGAACCTGATGATTTAGAGGTATTAGATTTTATTCATCATCAATTAATGAAAAGTATTGATGATGTGCAAACTATTGTTTGTACTAAAAATATTTCAAGGAAAGTAAATCCGAAAAGGCTACAAAGACAAATTGCTAAAGAGCAAAAGAAACCTAAATACTCTACCCAAGCACAAATAGCTATTAAGAAAGAATTAGAACTAAAGAAAAAACAAAAACGGAAGCGCTATAAAGAAAAACGTGATGCATTTCAAAAAAGAAAAAGAGAAATTAAAAAGGTCAAAGCCAAAGAGAAGCATAAGGGGCATTAGCAATACGACAAATAAATTAAAACAAAATGATTTATAGGTGGTTGGGATGATTTTAATTAGTTCGTGTTTGATAGGCGATAATGTAAGATACGATGGTGGTAATCAATTGAATGTTAGATTGAAAAAATTAATAGACAGCGGAAAAGCTATTCACGCATGTCCAGAATTACTTGGTGGATTATTAATTCCTAGAGAACCTGCAGAAATTATTGGTGGCGATGGTTTTGATGTGTGGAATGACGCTGCAAAGGTTGTTACTATTTCGAACAAAGACGTAACTGACGATTATAAACATGGAGCAATAGTTACATTAAAAATTTTGAAAAAATATCAATGTGATACAGTTATTTTAAAAGCAAATAGCCCATCATGTGGATCACAAGAGATATATGATGGGAATTTTACAGGAAATAAGAAAAAGGGTGTAGGTGTGGCAACTGCTTTACTCATTAATGAAGGTATAAAAGTTTATGATGAAAATACGTTTTTTGACCAAAACATGATTGAAACGATAGTACATGAAAAGTAAGGATTGAGAATATAAGCAATGGACTAATTTATTGAGTTGCGTTATTTCTTATAAAAATAATTTTTAAAATTGTTTTAATAATAGTTTGATTGTGATAATATATCAGTATAGATAATTTAGTTAACAGACCCATGAAAGTAGAAACCCCACCATATGGGAATTTCGAAATCATGGGTTTTTTGTTTTAAAGGATTGATGCAATAGATAAAGTAGCCATTCTAATATATGGAGAATTTATCAGTTCAAAATTAAAACAGATATGGGTTTTCTTCATTAAATAAACTTTCTATAAGGAAACAGAGGCAACGCTACTGTCACCTCTGCTTGACATACCAGGATGAAATACTCTGAGTTTATGAACGTCCACATCCAAACCCTCCAAACCCTCCAAACCCTCCAAACCCCAGTCTGCACCTACTCCTCCCCCAAACACCAATTCTTACCAAAGCATTGATATGAGTGCCAATACTGGCAATGTGCCTTGTTTGAAAAAGATACTAATATTGCTTGAAAGGCCACCATAAATAGCAACGCCAATGATATACACTAAAATAGCTGCGCATATTTCTTTTGGATTACTGCTGATAAACAAACCGTATATTAGCAAAACTCCGATTAAACCGTTATATACGCCTTGGTTCTTCAAAAGTACGTTAATATTTTTGTCTTTCAATTTACCAATGCTAATATTAAATGTTTCACTTGTTTTCCTTGAAGTTGTTGCGAATGTTTCGAGATACATAATATAGAAAAACTCTAATGCTACAAATATGATTAAAATTGTCGAGATGATATTCATTGTAACGCTCCTTTAGTATTAAATATTTTCTTGTAAAAATGATTGCAGTGTCTGTGGTTGATCATTGACTAATTGTTGGAAATCATTGGATTCTTGGTCTAATAGTCCTCTTGCTCCTGCGTCGTACATTGATGCCAATAATGCACCAAAGCCTTTAGGTTCATCGTACATTTCTGCAAATGTCTCTAATGAAACGGGTTCATATTTAATTTCTGTGCCTGATGCCTCAGATAAAATAGCGGCAAGTTCCTTCATATCATAACTGTAGCCTGATAATAAATAACGTTTGCCCCAAGTATCTGGATTTTTAATAATAGCAATGACACCTCTAGCAATATCATTTCTAGTAATATAATTAATACGACCATCACCAGCTGGATAAATCAGTTTATGCATATTCATCAATTCTGGTAAATATGGTTTAAGTGGATCCATGTACATTGCCATTCTTACATACGTATAATCAATGCCACTTGTTGCCAATAAACGTGATGCATATCCGAAATAAGGGCTCATATGGAATGGATTATTATGCTGATCTGCGTAATAACCTATGAAAATGATATGAGCAACGCCACTTTGCTTTGCGGCATATACTAAATTTTCCACTTCAGGAATACGTTTAAATGATGGATGGATAATACTTGGAATAAACACAACGGTATCCATTCCTTTAAATGCTTCTACCATGCTTTCTTGATTAAAATAATCTAATTGTCGAACAGGAACTTTTCCGCGCCAATCTTCTGGAACTTTCTCAACATTTCTAACACCAATGTGAAAATGATCTATGTGATTTGCAATGGCTTGATTTGTAATATGTGTGCCTAAATGACCTGTAGCACCTGTTAACATAATATTCATTCACTTCATCTCCTAATCTTTATATACATAACATAATACTTATTCGATGATTTTCAAAACATTTGATTTAATAAAAAATTGTAATCTGTATTTATTGTCGCTGTGTATAGTAAATTCGTATATGTTATTAATGTTGGAAATACCGTAATGACGCGTTTTAGTTGATGTGTGTCACCATAATCTTTGATAATTTTTACATGGTACTGCGACGATATGGTGTCATTTTTGTGTCTGAAAGTTTTACAGTTTTTAAAATTAAAATGGTATAAAGTGTGAATTGTATAAAAATGAGTCTCGTAGGATAAGAATTGATTAATAACAGTTAGCATTTTATTAATTACCTTAACAATGATTCAAGTTTAGTTAAATGAGGTTTAATTTGAAAGGGAATAGCGCCTCAATATAATGTAGGTAGATTGTTCATATTACGTAATTGAAAAATCAAATTTAAATAGATTGGGGCTAAAAATTATGAAATTTAAAGCGATAGCAAAAGCAAGTTTAGCATTGGGAATGTTAGCAACAGGTGTAATTACGTCGAATACACAATCAGTACAAGCGAAAACAGAAGTAAAACAACAAAGTGAGGCTGATTTAAAACTTTATTATAGTGGACCAAGTTTTGAATATAAAAAAGTAACTGGATATGGATTTATTGAAGGTAAAGATAGATTCATTGATTTTATATACAATGGACAATATAATAAAATATCTTTAGTTGGTTCTGATAAAGATAAATATAATGAAGAAGTTAACCCAGATATAGATGTGTTTGTTGTTAGAGAAGGAAACGGTAGACAAGCTGATAATCATTCGATTGGTGGCGTAACAAAAACTAATAGAGGAGTGTATTACGACTATATACACACACCAATTCTTGAAATCAAGAAAGGTAAAGAAGAACCACAAAATAGTCTGTATCAAATTTATAAAGAAGACATTTCGCTAAAAGAACTTGATTATAGATTAAGAGAACGTGCAATTAAGCAACACGGCTTGTATTCAAATGGTCTTAAACAAGGTCAAATTACAATTACAATGAAAGATGGCAAATCACATACAATCGATTTAAGTCAAAAACTTGAAAAAGAACGTATGGGTGATTCTATCGACGGCAGACAAATACAAAAAATTCTAGTAGAAATGAAATAATACTTTCTAACAGCAAAGCGCTATGTTGAATCGTGCTTGTTATGGAAATATATGGAAGTTAAGCGACGTACTGTTGCTTAGCTTCTTTTTTTGAGGGTCAAAGTTAGAAAACTCACACAAACAGTCGCACCACGCATTATCTTTTACTTAACTAGTTTAATCATATTTTATGAATAGTTAAAAAAGGGTTAATGTGAATATCAGCATACAGCTCCTATAATATGGTTGTATGATTCAATTTACGTAATAAAACAATCTAATCTAATATATTGGAGCATACAATTATGAAAATGAAATCAATTGCAAAAGTAAGTTTAGTCTTGGGTATTTTAGCTACAGGTGTAAATACTGTAACGGAACAACCGGTGCATGCCGAAAATAAACATGTTCAAGTAAGTCAAAATAGTAAAAATTTAAAAGCGTACTATACTCAACCGAGTGTTGAATATAAAAATGTGACAGGTTATATCAGTAGTATTCAACCTAAACCAGGCACTAAATTTATGAATATGATAGAAGGTAATACAGTTAATAATCTAGCTTTAGTTGGCAAAGATAAGGAACACTATCATACGGGTGTACATCGCAACCTTGATATATTTTATGTTAATGAGGATAAGAGATTTGAAGGTGCAAAGTACTCGATTGGTGGTATCACAAAAGCAAGCGATAAAGTTGTCGACCAAGTAGCAGAAGCAAGAGTCATTAAAGAAGATCACACTGGTGAATATGCATATGACTTTTTCCCATTTAAAATAGATAAAGAAGCAATGACATTGAAAGAGGTTGATTTTAAAATAAGAAAACATCTTATTGATCATTATGGTCTTTATGGGGAAATGAGTTCAGGAACAGTTACTGTCCAAATGAAATACTATGGCAAGTATACAATTGAATTGGATAAAAAGTTACAAGAAGACCGAATGGGCGATATCGTCAAAGTTATAGATATTGATAGAATTGAAGTCAAAGTTAAAAAAGCATAATACTTAGATTGGTCGTCGTAATGAATTGAAATTGCAATAGTGAGGTTAAGTGATGATAAAACATTACTTAACTTCTTTTTTATGTCTTAAAATCATTTCAATGATACGTAGTAACACCACATAAACCTTGAAAGTACTCATTATTTTTTGCTTAAATGACTTAATAATACTTCAACAATTGTTAAACGAGGGTTAATGTGAATAGACCAATACGTCTTCTATAATGAAGTTGTATGATTCTAATTACGTAAAGAACAATCGAATAATTACGATTGGAGCATACAACTATGAAAATAAGAACAATTGTGAAAGCGAGTTTAGCGTTAGGGCTTGTAACAACAGGTGCAAGTATAGTAACAACGCAATCGGCCAAAGCAGAAGTAGCATCAGCACTTAAATCAGAACAGTTAGCAATGATAAGCGTATCACCAAGCGCAATCACAACTACAACGCTAGCAGTGAACGCAGAACAAAATCATACGGCTAATCCTGAACAGGCGGCAAAGTCTAACACAGAAAATGTATCAACATCGCCTTCAACTAAAACAGAACAGACACCAAAATCTAACATACAAAAAGCAACCCAACAAACACCAAGCGTAACTACAACACCTCCACCAAATGCACAACCGCAATCAACACAACCAACACCAAAACCAACAACACCGCCTTCATCTAGTGTAGAAACGCCTCAACCGCAATCGCCTACCACAAAACAAGCACAAAAGAAAATAAACCCTAAATTTAAAGGTTTAAGATCATATTATACGAAACCAAGTTTAGAATTTAAAAATGAGTTGGGTATTATTATCAAAAAATGGACAACAATAAGATTTATGAATATTGTTCCAGATTATTTCATATATAAAATAGCTTTAGTTGGAAAAGATGATAAGAAATATGGTGAAGGCGTGCACCGACATGTCGATGTATTTATCGTTTTAGAACAAAATAAATATGGCGTAGACAAATACTCGGTCGGTGGTATCACAAAAGCAAATAGAAAGAAAGTTGATTACAAAGCAGGAATCAGTATTACTAAAGAAGATAAAAACGGTACAATCTCACATGATGTTTCAGAATACAAGATTACTAAAGAAGAGATTTCCTTGAAAGAACTTGATTTTAAATTGAGAAAACAACTTATTGAACAACATAATCTGTACGGTAATATTGGTT
>NZ_KV830985.1:5127-5476 GCF_001836945.1 Staphylococcus sp. HMSC062H10 | reverse complement strand
GAATTGAAGTGAATCTAAAATCATCGTGATGGATGCTACATAGAACCTATGAACGATGAAACGAGAAGTTAAGCAACAATGACCTACATCATTGCTTAGCTTCTTTTGTTTTGCGTAATGATGTTAAGGGAAAATATTCACTTGTTTGTAAAAGTGACATCTCAAAGTCTTGAAAATGATGCAATGCCCAATTTGCATGCATTGAATCGCTTCGAAACCATCTGTATTTAACGAAAATTATGGATTACTTAACGATGATTCAAATATAGTTAAACATGGTTTAATGTGAATAGACCGATACGTCTTCTATAATGTAGTTGTATGATTCTAATTACGTAAAGAACAATCG
>NZ_KV830985.1:0-5027 GCF_001836945.1 Staphylococcus sp. HMSC062H10 | reverse complement strand
AATAATTACGATTGGAGCATACAACTATGAAAATGACACAAATTGCGAAAACCAGTTTAGCACTATCACTTTTAACAACAGGCGTAAGTATAGTAACAACGCAATCAGCCAAAGCAGAAGTAGCATCAGCACTTAAAACAGAACAGACGCCAAAATCTAACATACAAAAAGCAACAACATCGCCTTCATCAAAAGCAGAAGCAACACAACAAACACCAAGCGTAACTACAACACCCCCACCAAATGTACAACCGCAATCGCCAACCACAAAACAAGCACAAAAGGAAATAAACCCTAAATATAAGGATTTAAGATCATATTATACGAAACCGAGTTTAGAATTCGAAAAGCAATTTGGCTTTATGTTGAAACCATGGACGACAGTTAGGTTTATGAATGTTATACCGGATTGGTTCATTTATAAAATAGCTTTAGTTGGAAAAGATGATATGAAATATAAAGATGGACCTTACGATAATATTGATGTATTTATCGTTTTAGAGGACAATAAATATCAATTAAAAAAATATTCTGTCGGGGGTATCACGAAGACAAATAGTAAAAAAGTTGATCATAAAGCAGAATTAAGCATTACTAAAAAAGATGAGGAAGGCAAAATCTCACGCGATGTTTCAGAATACAAGATTACAAAAGAAGAGATTTCCTTGAAAGAGCTTGATTTTAAATTGAGAAAGCAACTCATTGAACAACATAATCTGTACGGTAATATTGGTTCAGGAACAATTGTTATTAAAATGAAAAATGGTGGGAAGTACACGTTTGAATTACACAAAAAATTACAAGAACATCGCATGGCAGATGTTATTGATGGTACAAATATTGATAGAATTGAAGTGAATCTAAAATCATCGTGATGGATACTGCATAGAACCGTTGAACGATGAAATGAGAAGTTGAGTGACAACGATTTACATGTTGCTCAGCTTCTTTCGTGTTACGCAGTGGTATAAGAAGGCGAATATTTGATGTTGACCAAACACAACATGCTTATGTCCTATATGTGTCTAAAAATACCAATCTATCAAGCGTTGAAGTACAACAAAAGTCATTTTTATTTAACGAACATTATGGATTCTTTAATTTAATTAACGATGATTCAAATATAGTTAAACAAGGTTTAATGTGAATAGAGACATACGCCAACTATAATAAAGCTGTATGATTCAATAAACGTAATCGAACAAATCTAATAATTACGATTGGAGCATACAACTATGAAGATGACAGCAATTGCGAAAGCCAGTTTAGCTCTAAGTATTTTAGCAACTGGGGTTATAACATCTACGGCTCAAACTGTAGATGCGAGCGAACATGAATCAAAATATGAAAATGTGACAAAAGATATCTTTGACTTAAGAGATTACTATAGTGGCGCAAGTAAGGAACTTAAAAATGTTACTGGCTATCGTTATAGCAAAGGTGGCAAGCACTACCTTATCTTTGATAAAAATAGAAAGTTCACAAGAATACAAATTTTTGGTAAAGATATAGAAAGGATTAAAGCACGTAAAAATCCAGGTCTCGATATATTTGTAGTTAAAGAAGCGGAAAATCGCAACGGCACAGTGTATTCATATGGTGGTGTTACTAAGAAAAATAAAGGTGCTTATTATGATTACTTAAGCGCACCTAGATTCGTTATTAAAAAAGAAGTAGGTGCAGGTGTTTCTGTACATGTTAAAAGATACTACATTTATAAGGAAGAGATTTCGCTGAAAGAACTTGATTTTAAATTACGACAGTATTTAATTCAAGATTTTGATTTGTATAAAAAGTTTCCTAAAGCTAGCAAGATAAAAGTGACAATGAAAGATGGCGGCTATTATACGTTTGAACTCAATAAAAAGTTACAAACAAACCGAATGAGTGACGTCATAGATGGCAGAAATATTGATAAAATAGAAGCCAATATTAGATAATTCAACAAAACATGGATAATAGTAAAATATGGATAGTATAGATGAGCTAGGCAGCATAGGTTGCTTAGCTTCTTTTTTGAGTCATGATAATCGGAAGTGAAGTGGGTCGATGAAAGATGATAACGACAATAAAACTTGTGAAAATGGTTGATACCTATAGTTGCACGGTGTCGCATTGGTGACATGAAACAATGTGGAAAACATAATTAAATTGAAGGAAAGTGTGAATGGTGAAAAAAATAGCATAGTGTTATAAAAAATGATTAATACTGTTAGGATTCCATTAATTAGCTTAACGTTGGTTCAGGAATAGTTAAAATGGGGTTAATTCATAGCGCAGTATCCTGCATATATAATGATAGTAGATTGTTCGTATTACGTAATTGAATTAATCACATAAACATATATTAAGACAAAATTTATAAATAGATTGGGAGAATAATACTATGAAATTAAAAACGTTAGCTAAAGCAACATTAGCATTAGGTTTATTAACTACTGGTGTCATTACATCAGAAGGTCAAGCAGTAAAAGCGGCAGAAAAGCAAGAGAGAGTACAACATTTATATGATATTAAAGACTTACATCGATACTACTCAGCACCAAGTTTTGAATATAGTAATATTAGCGGGAAGGTTGAAAACTACAATGGTTCTAACGTTGTACGCTTTAACCAAAAAGATCAAAATCACCAATTATTCTTACTAGGAAAAGATAAAGATAAATATAAAGAAGGTCTTCAAGGTCAAAATGTCTTTGTGGTACAAGAATTAATTGATCCAAACGGCAGACTATCTACTGTTGGTGGTGTAACGAAGAGCAATAACAAAACTTCTGAAACTAAAACACAATTAGTTGTTAATAAAGTTGATGGCGGAAATTTAGATGCATCAATTGACTCATTTTTAATTCAAAAAGAAGAAATCTCATTAAAAGAACTTGATTTCAAAATTAGAAAACAATTAGTTGAAAATTACGGATTATATCAAGGTACATCTAAATACGGTAAAATCATTATCAATTTGAAAGACGAGAAAAGAGAAGTAATTGATTTAAGTGATAAATTGGAATTCGAGCGCATGGGCGATGTGTTGAATAGTAAAGACATTAGAGGTATAGCAGTCACTATTAACCAAATTTAAAGTAAGCAATCAATGACTTTAAAGTAATAAATTTTGAAGCAGCTTAACGATGAAACGTTGAATAAATATGTATATCCTATCAAAGGAGCGTATTTAAAGCAATGCCGTCGTTAGGCTGTTTTTTTACATTTGATAACACAAGTCACGAGTATACTAAATAAGTCATACCACTCATTAAAACCACGTGCTTTGAATATTAATTAGGTGTTCATTAACAATGATTCAAAGTTATTTAAACGCACGTTAATGTCAGTTTGTTTTGAAGCACTTTATAATAAAGGCAGATGTTTCAAATTACGTAATAAAAACAATCCAATACAATAGATTGGAGCACAGAAATATGAAATTAACAGTATTAGCTAAAGCAACATTAGCATTAGGAATATTAACTACAGGTGTGATGACAGCAGAAAGTCAAACTGTTCACGCGAAAGTAAAGTTGGATGAAACACAACGCCAATATTATATAAATATGCTAAAAGATTACTATTCTCAAGAAAGCTATGAATCAACAAACATTAGTGTTAAAAGTGAAGATTATTATGGGTCTAACGTTTTAAACTTTAACCAACGAAATAAAAATTTCAAAGTATTTCTAATTGGCGACGATAGAAATAAATATAAAGAACTGATGCATGGCCGTGATGTCTTTGCAGTACCTGAATTAATAGATACTAAAGGCGGCATATATACCGTTGGCGGTATAACAAAGAAAAATGTGAGATCCGTGTTTGGCTATGTAAGTCATCCAGGACTGCAAGTTAAAAAAGTTGATCCTAAAGATGGCTTTTCGATAAAAGAGTTGTTCTTTATTCAAAAGGAAGAAGTATCGTTGAAGGAACTTGATTTTAAAATAAGAAAAATGTTAGTCGAAAAATATAGATTGTATAAAGGCGCGTCAGATAAAGGTAGAATCGTTATTAATATGAAAGACGAAAAGAAGCATGAAATTGATTTAAGTGAAAAATTAAGTTTTGATCGTATGTTTGATGTAATAGATAGTAAGCAAATTAAAAATATTGAAGTGAATTTGAATTAATTAAGCATAATAGATTAAGAAGCGGCTTAACGACAAAATGTGCATTGACACCCGTGTCCTTATATAAGGAACCGTGTTAAATACATTACTGTTGTTAAGTTGTTTTTTGCATTTCAAAGTGCAGAACAGAGTATCAACATTTGTTGTAGTAAACAATGACTCAGCTAAACAACGACATGTAAAGCGTGAAAGGCATTGAATCTGAACATTAAAATATATTTGTTTTTCATTAATAATAATTCACGCATATTTAAATCGAGGTTAATTATCGCGTTAAATGATAGACGTTATAATAAGCCTATATGATTCAAATTACGTAATGAAAACAATCCAATATATTAAGATTGGAGTAAATAAATATGAAATTGACAGTATTAGCAAAAGCTACATTAGCATTAGGGATTTTAACAACAGGAACTTTAACAACAGAGGCCCATTCAGGTCATGCAAAACAAATTCATAAGTCAGTAAACAAACATGACAAAGAAGCATTACACCGATACTACAGTGGAAACTTTAAGGAAATGAAAAACATTAATGCTTTGAAACATGGTAAAAACAACTTACGTTTTAAATATAGAGGTATGAAGACTCAAGTATTATTGCCTGGAGATGAGTACCGTAAATATCAACAGCGAAGACATACGGGCTTAGATGTGTTTTTTGTTCAAGAAAGAAGAGACAAGCACGACATATCATATACTGTTGGTGGTGTAACAAAGACCAATAAAACATCCGGCTTTGTCAGCACACCAAGATTAAATGTTATAAAAGAAAATGGTGAAGATGCTTTTGTGAGAGGATACCCTTATGATATTAAAAAAGAAGAAATATCACTAAAAGAATTAGATTTTAAGTTGAGAAAGCATTTAATTGAATCGTCTACACTTAATTGGACAAATTCTA
>NZ_KV830984.1:0-212 GCF_001836945.1 Staphylococcus sp. HMSC062H10 | reverse complement strand
ACTGAGTCTAACTTAGTTGAATTTGACGAAGAGTCTACAAAAGGTATTGTAACTGGCGCAGTGAGCGACCATACAACAGTTGAAGATACGAAAGAATATACAACTGAAAGTAATCTGATTGAACTAGTAGATGAACTACCTGAAGAACATGGTCAAGCACAAGGACCAATCGAGGAAATCACTGAAAACAATCATCATATTTCTCATTCTGG
>NZ_KV830983.1:0-1077 GCF_001836945.1 Staphylococcus sp. HMSC062H10 | reverse complement strand
TGGAAACATAGATTAAGTTATTAAGGGCGCACGGTGGATGCCTTGGCACTAGAAGCCGATGAAGGACGTTACTAACGACGATATGCTTTGGGGAGCTGTAAGTAAGCTTTGATCCAGAGATTTCCGAATGGGGAAACCCAGCATGAGTTATGTCATGTTATCGATATGTGAATACATAGCATATCAGAAGGCACACCCGGAGAACTGAAACATCTTAGTACCCGGAGGAAGAGAAAGAAAATTCGATTCCCTTAGTAGCGGCGAGCGAAACGGGAAGAGCCCAAACCAACAAGCTTGCTTGTTGGGGTTGTAGGACACTCTATACGGAGTTACAAAGGACGACATTAGACGAATCATCTGGAAAGATGAATCAAAGAAGGTAATAATCCTGTAGTCGAAAATGTTGTCTCTCTTGAGTGGATCCTGAGTACGACGGAGCACGTGAAATTCCGTCGGAATCTGGGAGGACCATCTCCTAAGGCTAAATACTCTCTAGTGACCGATAGTGAACCAGTACCGTGAGGGAAAGGTGAAAAGCACCCCGGAAGGGGAGTGAAATAGAACCTGAAACCGTGTGCTTACAAGTAGTCAGAGCCCGTTAATGGGTGATGGCGTGCCTTTTGTAGAATGAACCGGCGAGTTACGATTTGATGCAAGGTTAAGCAGTAAATGTGGAGCCGTAGCGAAAGCGAGTCTGAATAGGGCGTTTAGTATTTGGTCGTAGACCCGAAACCAGGTGATCTACCCTTGGTCAGGTTGAAGTTCAGGTAACACTGAATGGAGGACCGAACCGACTTACGTTGAAAAGTGAGCGGATGAACTGAGGGTAGCGGAGAAATTCCAATCGAACCTGGAGATAGCTGGTTCTCTCCGAAATAGCTTTAGGGCTAGCCTCAAGTGATGATTATTGGAGGTAGAGCACTGTTTGGACGAGGGGCCCCTCTCGGGTTACCGAATTCAGACAAACTCCGAATGCCAATTAATTTAACTTGGGAGTCAGAACATGGGTGATAAGGTCCGTGTTCGAAAGGGAAACAGCCCAGACCACCAGCTAAGGTCCCAAAATATATGTTAAGT
>NZ_KV830982.1:0-51767 GCF_001836945.1 Staphylococcus sp. HMSC062H10 | reverse complement strand
CTGAGTCGCTATCTGAGTCTGAGTCGCTATCTGATGTCTCTTCTTCGTAGTAGCCATTATCAAGTGTGAAATCATCATGATCCGTAATTGTTACGTCAACTTCGCCACCATCTGCATCTTTATCATCATCAGTTGTATTTGTACCTGTCTGTGTTAAGCCAGCAGGCTTTTCAAAGATAACTTTATATTTACCACTATCTAAATTATCGAAACGATATTTACCATTTTCATCTGTTTCAGTTGTACCAATGACTTCGCCTTTTTCATTTTGCAAAGTAACTTTAACACCTTTAATTCCTTTTTCAGTTGAGTCTTGTTTACCATCTTTATTACTGTCGTACCAAACATAATCACCTAAACTGTATTTTGGTGTTTTATAAAATCCGCTATCTAATGTCCAATTATCTGCATCTTTAATGACACCTGTTGTAGTTAGACCGTCTGAATCAACTGCATCATCAGTCCCTGCATTGGCAGTTGTCGGAGTATAACCGTCTGGCGTTGAAAACTCTACACTGTATGTACCGTTACTTAAACCAGTGAACTGATATTTACCATTTTCATCAGTAGTCGTACGATCTAATTCTTTACCGTTACTATCTTTAAGAATGACATAAACACCTTTAATTCCTTTTTCATCGGCATCTTGTTTACCATCTTTATTTGTATCTTCCCATACATAGTCACCTAGATTATATTTCTTTTGGTCGCCATTAGCAGTTGATGAGCCATTTACATTGGAATAACTATTCGACCAGCTGTACTTAGTTTTGTCTGTTTCTAACGTATAATCAATTTTTCCATTGTCTGTAGATGTATTCTCTGGATAAGCAACTTGTTGAATAATATATTGTTTATTACTACTTGTTTGGCCTTTCATTAAATCAACTGTTGCAGTCTTATTATCATTGCTGTAAGTAATATCAAATTGATCAGTTACGTCTGTAAGCTTTGAAGTGTCAGGTGTAAAGCTATCAACAAATTGATTTTGATCAGTTACTTCATAAATTTTAAAGTTTTTAGCATTTGGATTAAATTTGTAACCTGTTAAAGTACTAACAAATGTTTCTTTTGTGTATGTATTTTTAGGCTGATTTACATACGCAGTCATATTTCGAGATAAATCTTCATTATTAATATAATTTGTACTTGTAATAAGCGGTTGTGCTTTTTTATTACCATAATCTACGATGATTTCTTCGCTATACGCATCATTACCAAGAGTTACTTCCATTTTATAAGCAGTTTTATCAGTTATCGCATTTTCACGTTTCGCAAATGCAACTTGTTCAAAGCTACCGCTAACATTTGTATATTGATCCACATAGTTCGTAAAAGTATATGTTGTTGTGTTTGTTGTACTATCATAAATACCTTTTGCAATAATATTACCTTGGGCATTATATAAATTTTGAGTTTGTGAAGGTAATCTTACAGAACCCGGACGGAAATACTGTCCATATTTAAATGTAAATGTATCGCCCTCTTTAACAGAATCATCGATTGTGTAATTCGCTTTTAATTTTAAAACATCACTAGAAGTCGCCCAAAATTCAGTTTTACCTGTTGTAGAATTGACATGTCCTTTATCAATAGCAATATCAATATTTGAAAAATGAACTTTATCATTAACATTTGTACCTTGTTGTGGTGCTGCTACTGTGTTCACAGCCAAACGGTTTAATGTTCTTGGTTTAATAGTCGTTGTTTTGGGAGTAGCTGAAACATCTTTAGCCTGCGTTGAAATATTTTGAGCCTCTAAATTATCTTTATTTGCCGTCGCATCGTTATTTTGTTTAGTTGGTTGTGTAGAAGTTGTATTTTGAGCTTCTTCAGTAGTTTCTTTAACTGAAGTATTATCAGACTCATTTACTTTTGGTTGGTTTGACGTTGTACTTTGTTCAATATTATTTTGTTGACGACTATCAACTTTTTCGGTTGTTTTATTCTCACTTGAATCTGTCGTTTCATTTTTTGATTGATTTAATTCTCCATTCGTATGTTCTGCCGCTTTAGCTTCATGACCACTTAACCCAAAAATCAATGTTGTCCCCACTAAAATTGAAGCAGTACCTACAGAATACTTTCTTATCGAAAATTTGTTTAATCGATTTGGTATCATGCCTTTTCTATTTATTGCTGTCTTTTTATTATTCATTTAATAATACTCCTTTAAAATATCAAAATTTGATAAATATAATAATTTGCATATAAAAATTTCTGCCTTTCTATCTTAATACACTTTTCGATAAAGTACAATGTTTTAATTTTTTTCTTTTATTTTACAATGTTATTTACAGTAAATATTAATATGTATTTCAGATTAAGAATTGCAATTTTTAATACTTTTCTTCTTCCATTGCTTTAAATTATTTATCTATATTTTTAAACCTTACTTTTAATCTAAGCTTGTTTTCATTTCGCTATTACATCTTATTTTAATTAATAACATTGCTCACAACAGTAAACTCAAAGGCTTACTATTGGTGCATTAGAACAAAAAATAGGCATGTGACTTAAAAGCATTCTCAATGAAATGTCTTAAGCTACATACCTATTTTTAATGTATATTCACATGTTTTATTTAATTTATTTTAAATGTTCATATGGACTATTATGCGCAAATGATACAATTTGATCGACGAATAATCTTGCACGTAATTGGAATTCACTGTCATTTAAGTAATATGTACCATCTTCATTTTTAGCAAAATCTGAATCATGTGTTGCAATTTGAGTTGGTACTGCAATGCCTAATAAACTTCTGACAATAACTCTTAAATGTGATAACGGTTCAGCGCTGACAATACCTCCACTATTGCCTATTAATCCTACTGGCTTCATTTTAAAATAATCCATATTTAGATGGTCTAAAGCATTTTTCAATATTCCAGAATATGAACCATGATAGTTTGGCGTTCCTAATATTAAAAAGTCCGCCGCCATTGCTTTCTCTTTCAAATCTTTCATATTTTGTTTGATTTCATCTATAGACGGTGTTGTTCCTGAAAAATCTAATTGATTTAACGGTTTTTCTGCTAAATCGAATATTTCCGCTTCAATATCATGTGTTTTAAAATGCTCAGTTAAGTATCTTGCTAGTGCACTTGTATGTGAATTCACTTGTGCACTGCCAATAATAATTAATCCTTTCATATTTGACCCCTCTTTTTTATTAATCTTGTTGTTCACGTAATAATTTCATAATAGCTTTTCCAACACCACTATTTTCATTCGTATCTGTGACATATTTTGCTATTTTTTTAACTTCTTCAGCACCATTTTCCATCGCAACTGGGTAGCCAACTTTCTCTAACATTGATACGTCATTTAAATTGTCACCTATTGCCATGACATCTTTCATTTCAATCCCTAATCTTTCGGCAATTGTTTCTAGCGCAATACCTTTTTGTGCATCTGAATGTGTTATTTCTATATTTCCTCTCGAAGATGATGATATAGCTAAATTCGGAGATTCAGCTAAAATCTTACTAGCTTTGTCAATTTTTTCTAAATTTCCATCAAATGCTAATATTTTCATAATTAATTCACCAGGAATGTTTTCAATAGCATCATAATTATCAACAACTTTCAACGTACCATTATCTATGCGTCTTTGAATACCATTTTTAATACGCTCAACGTTTGCGTGTTGACCTGCACGCTCAGCAATATCTATATAAATGTCTAAATCTCTTTGTGGATCTTCAGTATAAATCGCACGACTCGTGTATACTTGATAATAAATACCTGCATCTTTTAAAACATTTTTAATTTTGTGTACTAACGATTTATTAAGGTGTGAAGTGCTCATTACATTGAAAGTCTCATCACGTACTTCAGCACCATTCAAACAAATATATGGTACTGTTAAATCTGTGTCAGCAACTGGTGCTTGTGCTTCATAAAATGCTCGACCTGTCGCGATAACAACCGTTATCCCTTGTTCTTGAGCGTATTTAATCGCATCAATATTAGGTTGAGAAATTTCATGTGCTGCATTAAGTAGCGTGCCATCCATATCAGTGGCTATTAGTTTTATCATTATGTTACCTCGTTTCGTAAATTTAAAATCTTGTTCTTAAATAAGAATATATACTCAGCGCACATACTTTTCTATTAACATTTATATTGTCATTAATTTATCATATAATGTAATTCTAACAAATTTTAATTAGTATGTACTATCGTCTAATTGGTGGATTTCTTATTGGCTCTTAAGTTTTTAAAAAATGTTGTTAATAATGTGCTACATGCTTCTTTAAGTACACCTTTATCAACAATTGCACGATGATTAAAATTAGATTGCTGCAATAAATTCATTAAACTGCCACTACAGCCACCTTTAGGATCATCTGCGCCATAGACGACTCTTGGAATGCGACTCATTACAATTGTTCCTGCGCACATGACACATGGTTCTAGGGTTACATATAATGTGCAACCTTCTAAACGCCAACTACCTAACACTTTGGCTGCACGTTCAATTGCAATATGTTCAGCATGCGCCGTTGGTTGTTGTAGTGTTTCTCTTAAATTATGTGCTCTAGCGATAACTTCATCATCTTTAGTGATGATAGCACCTATAGGTACTTCGCCAAGTTGAGCTGCTTTTTTAGCTTCTTCAATCGCTAATGTCATAAAATATATATCATTTGTCATTTATGTCCAGATACCTCACTTATGGTACAATACTCAATGTCTATTTTAACATTTGGAGATGTGAATATGAACAAACCTTTTATAGCAATTGAAGGTCCTATTGGCGTAGGTAAATCTTCACTTGCACACAAATTAAGTCAAACTTTAGATTTTTATGAAGAAAAAGAAATCATCACAGAAAATCCATTTTTATCAGACTTTTATGAAGATATCTCTAAATGGAGTTTTCAAACTGAAATGTTCTTTTTATGCAATAGATATAAGCAATTTCAAGATGTAACACAACTAAATCAAGGTGTAGTTAGTGATTATCATATACATAAAAATAAGATATTTGCTAAAAATACTTTGAGTTCTGTTGAATTTCAGAAATTCAGTAAAATTTATGATATTTTAACTGAAGATATGATTATGCCGAATATGATTATCTTTTTAGATGCAGACCTTGATGTGTTAAAATCTAGAATTGCTAAACGTAACCGTAGTTTTGAGCATCAAATAGAAGATGAATATCTGTTAAAGTTAAAAAAAGATTATCGTGAATATTATGAGTCCTTACAAAGTAATGGTTCAAATGTAGTTTTAATCGATACAACTTCTATTGATTTTCTTAAAAATGAACAAGATTACGAAGATATATTACATATTATATTACCTATGATAGGAGATATTACCAATGAATAATTACGGTATTCCACAAAATGCCATTATAACCATTGCAGGTACAGTTGGTGTTGGAAAATCAACTCTAACGCAAGCACTTGCAGATAAATTAAACTTTAAAACGTCTTTTGAAAATGTCGAACATAATCCATATTTAGATAAATTTTACAGCGATTTTGAACGATGGAGTTTCCATTTGCAAATTTACTTCTTAGCTGAACGTTTTAAAGAACAAAAGCGTATGTTTGAATATGGTGGTGGTTTTGTCCAAGATCGCTCAATTTATGAAGATGTTGATATTTTTGCAAAAATGCATGAAGAAGAAGGCACAATGAGTAAAGAGGATTTCAAAACATATTCAGACTTATTTAATGCCATGGTCATGACACCTTATTTTCCTAAACCTGATGTAATGATTTATTTAGAATGTAACTATGATGAGGTCATTGATCGCATTATTGAACGTGGTCGCGAAATGGAAATAAATACTGACCCTGAATATTGGAAAAAGTTATTTAAACGTTATGACGATTGGATTAACAGCTTTAATGCATGTCCAGTTGTACGTATCAACATTAATGAATATGATATACACAAAGATCCTGATTCTTTAAATCCTATGATTGATAAAATCGCTCGTATTATAAAAACGTATCGTCAAATAGATATGCGATAAATATATTAAGACATAGTATAAAAGCTTTAATTTAATGTATATTCCATAGAAATCATCTATTACCTTATTGAATTTCTATGCGTACATTCTTCTGCATTTACACTATGTCTTTCTTTTTATTTTAATACTTCTAAAATATCTTTCGCACTGTTTAAAATTACATCGGCTTCGTGCAATTCCTCTTTAGTTGCAACGCCAGTTAATACACCAATTGCCATCCCTAAATTTGCATTGCTAGCGGTTTTCATATCGTTGGCAGTATCACCTACAATAGCTACTTGATTAGGAGCCACATCATGATTGTCAAATAATGGGGCTAAAACTTTAGGGTTGGGCTTCTCATAGGCATGTGCTTCAGTCGAAATAATTATATCGAATAATGATGTTGCATTCGTATGAGTCAAAAATTGTTCTACACCTTTTTTAGTATCACTGGTTACGACACCTAATTTGTATCCTCGTGATTTCAACTTTTGAAGCGTTTCCTCAACACCATCTACCCAATTAATTTCAGGAATTCTTTCATCTACAAGTTTTTGACTCGTTGACTTTGACCATTCAGTTGTATCTTGTCCTGTCACATCATTAAATGCATCTATAATTTGTTGTAAAGATCCTGAACCCATCACTGATTTTGGATCAATAGATTCTTTAATGACACCGAGTTGTCTAAGTGCCACTTCTTTATTTTGTACTGGAAATGTATCTAGTAATGATTCAACAAATCTTACGCCTATTTTTTCCCAACTTCTATCAAATTCAATTAACGTACCATCTTTATCAAATAATATCCATTCCATTAATATCAATACTCCTATTTATTTATTTCGTATTATGCTGATTCTATGATGTTCGTTATTCCCCTGAAAATGAACTCGTAATATTGTTCTTTTTAAATATTGAATTAAATATAATAATAAGTGAAATCCCCTTCAATACTTAACAATAAACATTGTAAACTTAATTTATTACCATGCTTCGCTTCATTGAAAGGGATTTTAGTCATGATTAACTTTTACATTTTGTTTTCATGATCATATTCAATTTTTATTAATATTTTGGTACAACGACTCTCCAACCATTTTTATCATCTAAAGTACCATTTTGAATACCAGTGTAGACGTCATATAATTTTTGAGTAATTTCACCAGTCTCATTATTATTAATCACAATTTCACGATCTTCGTATCTCAATGTACCCACAGGTGAAATAACTGCTGCAGTACCACTACCAAATACTTCTGTTAACTCACCTTTATCATATGATTCGAATAATTCATCGATTGATACGCGGCGCTCTTCGACTTCATATCCTAAGTTTTTAGCTAATTCGATAATAGATTTACGTGTAATACCAGGTAGAATACTGCCATTCAACTCTGGTGTAATTACTTTGCCATTTTCAACGAAGAAAATGTTCATGCTACCAACTTCTTCGATATATTTCTGTTCAACACCATCAAGCCATAATACTTGGTCATAACCTAATTTATTTGCATTAGTTTGTGCTAATAAACTTGCCGCATAGTTACCTGCAACTTTCGCAAAGCCTACACCGCCACGAACAGCACGTACATATTCATCTTCTACATAGATTTTAGTTGGTTTTAAAGTTTCACCACCATAATATGCACCTGAAGGAGATAAAATAATTAATAATTTATACTGATGTGATGCACCAACGCCAAGTACCCCTTCTGTCGCAAAAACAAAAGGACGAATATATAATGATTGACCTTCACCTTCCGGAACCCATTCTCTCTCTAAATCAACTAATTGCTTAAGTCCTTCTAGCAATTCACCTTCATTGACTTGAGGCATTTCTAAGCGTGCTAACGAGTTATTAAGACGCTTAAAGTTTTCATCTGGACGGAAAAGTGCAACCTCTCCATCTTTTTTATATGCTTTTAAACCTTCGAACACTGATTGTCCATAGTGAACACCTTGTGCTGCTGGCGAAATTTCAATTGGACCATAAGGCACAATCTTCAAATCATGCCATCCTTTATCCGCATCATAATCATAACTCAACATATAATCTGTAAAATACTTACCAAATCCTAATTGAGATGTATCTGGTTTTTCTTTTAATGTTTCGCGTAATTCAATTTTAACTGCTTGTGACATGGTGATTGCCTCCTAATAATATAGTATAAGAATTTGTTTAACATAAATTATAACAATCCCTATTTTACTGTTCAATAAATTTTCTAAAAATTCGAAATTAATTAACACTTTTTCAGAAAGCCTATATCTTTTAGTATAAACGTATTATTTTCATAGAGACAAGTAATCTGTGTTTGAATTATATCTTTTTAATACAAAAAACTCTTTATTTAAAAATGAACTAAGCTCGCGAATTCAATATGTATAATTAATAATATTAGAATTCATGCACTAGTTTATTAAAATAAAGAGTAATTTAAAATATCATTCCGTGTATTAAAGTGAATGGAAATGATTAGTTATTATTTTTAACAGTATCTTTTTGTTCAATAGCTTCTAACATTAATTTAGTCATGCTCGCTAAATCATATTTAGGATCAAATCCCCATTCGCCACGTGAACAGCTTGTATCAATAGAATCCGGCCAACTATTAGCGATACCTTGTCTAATAGGATCAACATCATATTCTAATTTGAAATCTGGGTAATATTCTTGTATTGCTTCTTTAACCATTTCTGGATCAAAGCTCATTGCACTTAAATTATAACCATTCCTTGTTTCTAATTTCGCATCGTCTGCTTCCATAAGTTTAATAATTGCATCAATCGCATCATCCATATACATCATATCCATATATGTCCCTTTATCTATGAAGCTTGTATAATGTCCTTCTCTTACAGCCTTGAAGTAAATTTCAACTGCGTAGTCCGTTGTGCCACCACCCGGTTCTTTAACATGCGAGATTAAACCAGGGAATCTAACACTTCTTGTATCTACACCAAATCGTGTGAAATAATATTGACACAACAATTCGCCAGCTACTTTATTTACACCATACATTGTCGTAGGTTGCTGAATCGTTACTTGTGGCGTATTAACTTTAGGAGTTGAGTCTCCAAATGCACCAATTGAACTTGGTGTGAAAAAGTGCAAATTGTAAGTTCTTGCAGCTTCTAATGCATTCATTAATCCACCCATATTTAAATCCCAAGCAAGAATTGGATTTTTCTCAGCAGTTGCTGATAATAATGCTGCCATATGCATTAGACTATCCGCTTCAAAGTCCCTAACTAACTCAAACATGCGGTCACGATCTGTTACGTCTAAGATTTCAAATGGTCCATTTTGTACAGGTGAGTCTGCTTCAGGTTCCCTAATATCTGTAGCAAGAACATTATCTGTCCCATAAATTTCTCTGCACTTAACAACTAATTCTGTACCAATTTGTCCTAATGCACCAGTAATCATAATTTTTTTCATAGAAATATCTCCTTTGTCTCTTCTATATAACCATAGTCCACCACGCGCGGACATAATATTCATTTTCATAATAATTATAATATAAAAGCGCTTTCTTGTATATATGACATGTACATGTTGCTGATATTTCTGTAAATGGAAATTCTAGCTGTATTAATTGATTTTAGTAATTTATAGCGTTGAATATTACTAATTAATGTCAAATTAAATTTTTTATCCCTCAACTCTTAAACTCTGAATATCTTTCATTATATTAGCTTTTTTATAACCATGGATATCATGTAAAGACTTATAAGCTTTAAATAATGTTTCATACCTTTGTACTTTTTCCGCTTCTGGATTAATTTCGTATAAAATTGGCTCTTTCATAGCATCAACTGCATCATTAATTGAATTATGTGCGCCACCACTGACTGCACCCAATATTGCTGCGCCTATTGCTGGTGCATACTCACTATCCATAACAATTAGTTTTTTATTCAGTACATTCGCATAGATATCCATCATAACAGCATTCTTTTTAGGTATACCGCCACATGCAAATACCTTTTCTACTTCCATATGCCAATCTTGATACTGTTGCATAATCATCTTAGTACCAAATGCTGTAGCTTCTAAATATGCTCTATAAATATCCTCATGCTTAGTTTGTAAAGTTAATCCAAAGATACAACCTGTTAAATTGCTATCACTTAATACACTTCGATTTCCATTATGCCAATCAAGAGCAATGAGCCCACTTTCACCTGGCATTTGATGTTTTATCTTTTCATTCATTAATTCAAATACAGTCATATTTCTATTTGCTGCTTCATCTACATATGACTTTGGTGCTTGCTTAGCGACATACTCAAACAAATCACCTACTGCTGATTGCCCCGCTTCATAAGCAAATAATTCTGGAATAATTGCTCCTTTTACAGAACCTGATATACCTGGCACTTGATGTTGCTTTTCATTTAACATAAGATGGCATGTGCTTGTTCCCATCACCATAGTCATTTCTTTATCTTTTTCAGATCCAATACCTAATAAACTAGCATGGGCATCAATAATAAAAGGACTTACCATAGTCTCTTTTGATAATCCTAATTTCTGTGCCATTTTATCATCCAGTTTCCCTACTGCTTCACCAATATTAACAACCGGTGCAGATACTTTATCTTGAATTACTTTTGATAATTTGGGGTCTATTTTATCAAATAAATCATAATGAAACCCTGTTTCTTCTTCCCAAAATGCTTTGAAACCTAATCCACAATTCGAGCGTACATTTTTATTAGTTAATTTATTTACAATCCAATCGCCCGCTTCCATAATATAAGCCGTTTTTTCCATAATTTCTGGTGCTCGATTCATGACTTCCATTATTTTGGGAATCATCCATTCACTACTAACATTATATCCATAATGGCCTAACCACTTATTATTATTTTCAATAGCAGTTTGATATAATTTCTCTGCTTCTTTATATGCACCATGATGTTTCCAAAGTTTCACATACGCATGTGGATTGTTTTTAAATTGTTTTAAATTATGTACCGGATTAAGGTTTTCGTCAGTAAAAATAATAGTAGATGAAGTAAAGTCTATACCAATACCTACTATATTGACTGGATCAATTTTTGATTCACGTACTATATATGATATTCCTTCTTCCATAATTTCTAAATAATCATTACTATTTTGAAGTGCATATGTATGTGGTATTTTCAAACCATTTAATTCACTCTCAATGACACCATGTGTATATGGTTTCACAAATTTTGATACTACTTGACCGTTAGTTGTATTAATTAAAAACACACGGCCTGAAGCAGTTCCATAATCAATTCCAATGCTATAAGACATCATGTTTCCTCCATATCGCTAGTTGCGGTTATTAGTTTTGCAAGCGTTTTCTTAAATCATACTCATAATAGGTTCTATTTTACAAGTATCACTAAAATTTTGCCAAAAAAAGAGCACTCATACATTTACATATGAGGCTCCTCTAATTAATATTTAATTATTTATTTTGTATTGCATTTAACATTTCATTAACTGCTAATTTTCCTAACTCATTTGAAGCTAAAGGACTGTCACCTGTTAATAATTTGCGATCTTTTAACGTTCTTCCTGTCATATCGTCGTTGACTACTTTTAATCCTTGTTTAGTTAATAAATCAGCAACTAACCATTTCAAGCGTCCAGGTAAATAACCTATTTCAATATTTGCACCTTCATCTAATGAGTCAGGGAAGACACAAACAGAGTATCCTTCTAATGGAGATTTTTCTCTATTAAGCCCTGCTGAAAGTAGTGCTGCTGGTCCATGACATAATGTAACTATAAAGCGGTCATTTTCTAATGCCCAATCTAATGTTTGTTGAACGTCCTCACTTTCAGAAATACCAACAACTGCAGCATGCCCACCTGGGATAAAGACAGATAAATAGTCTGAATCAGGTCCTAATTCATTTTTAATCACATCTGCTAATTTTTTTGGCTGTTTTAATTTTTCTTTCAATTTATTATAAGTGCTTATAACTGCCTCGTCTTCAGTTGGCATAGCCCATAATTCTAATTTAGCTGGATAACCAGATAATGTCGCAACATCAACATCAAAACCTGCTTCCATTAAATGATGTAAAGGTAATAACATTTCAACAGGGTGATTACCCGTAGAGAACATTTTTCCATTTTCCAATAATACATATCTCTCTTCAGCAGCAATCATCAATACTTTCCATTTACCATCTTTATAGGCACCTTTGTGTTCAACACCATCAAAATCTGTTTTAGGTGCTGTATATTGACTAAGGGAATATGGTGATGGGAAAAATGCGTTATCTTCTGCTTTATCTGGCGTTGGTTGCTTACTTAATTCATTTACATCTTGTGACATAGTTTATTCCTACTTTCTCTATATAGTTAATACTAGTATAGACATATACTACACACCATAAACATGTATTACTATTAAAATGCTCATTATCAAAAATAATCAAAATGAATTTCTTTGTAAAAATAAAACTAAATTCTACAAGATGCTTTTAAAATTCAAACTTGAATTTTGGGGAGCACTAAACATTTTAAAAAAAGCCCACGACAATATTTGCCGTGGGAATAAATAAATATTAAATCAACTTCATTTCTTTTCCTACTTTTTCATAAGCCGCAATTGCTTCATCCAACATGTCTTTTGTATGTGCAGCTGTAGGCATATTTCTTACACGTCCTGTACCTCTTGGCACTGTTGGGAAAACGATAGATTTCACATAGACACCTTCGTCTTTCAAACGCTTACTAAATTCTTGAGTTGTTTTTTCATCACCAATAATTACTGGTGTAATTGGAGTTTCTGACTCACCTGTATCATATCCTAATTTTGACAATCCATTTTTTAAATATTGCGCATTGTCCCATAATTTATCATGTAATTCAGTTGAAGCCATTAACTTTTTAACTGCTTCAGTGATTGCTTTAGTATCCCCAGGTGCTAATGATGTAGAGAATAAGAATGGTCGTGATTGTGCTTTTAACCAATCTATTAACTCTTTTGTACCTGCTACATAACCGCCAACGACACCAATTGCTTTAGAAAGCGTACCAATTTGGAAATCGATTTTATCTTGTAAACCAAAATGTTTAACCGTACCAGCACCTTTACCCATAACACCTGAACCATGAGCGTCGTCAACATAAGTTAATAAACCAAATTCTTCTGCAATTTCTACAATTTCAGGTAATTTAGCCACATCACCATCCATACTAAAAACGCCATCAGTGATATACATAACTTTATTGTATTGACCTGATTCAACTGCTTCTTTTGCTTTCGCACGTAAATCATCCATGTCTGAATGATTAACTCGAATAATTTTAGCTTTAGATAAGCGACATCCATCAATAATTGATGCATGATTAAGCTCATCTGATAAAATAGCATCATTTTTATTCATAACAGCCGAAATAGCAGCCATATTACAATTAAATCCTGATTGATAAGCTATTGCAGCTTCTGTTCCTTTAAATTTTGCTAGTGTTTCTTCTAATTCGTCGTGTAAATCTAATGTACCATTGATTGTACGAACAGCGCCTGCACCTACACCATGTGTATCAATAGCTGCTTTTGCAGCTGATTTCAAATCTTCATTTGTTGCTAGTCCTAAATAATTATTTGAAGATAAGTTAATGTATGATTTCCCATTGATTTTGATTTCTGGTCCGTTTGCACCTTCAATTGTATCTATTTCATTATACAAACCATTTTCTTTTAGATAATTTATATTTTCCTCTAAAAACTCATGTAATGATTGAACCACAGTATATAATCCCCCTTAAGTATTGTTTGGTAATACCTTTATCATACAGTAATTCTACATAACTTGAAAGCCTTATCATTCATAGATAAAATATCTCAAAGCAATCATTTAGTACGATAATTTCATAAAATGTTATACTATAAACATTATTTTAGAAAGTAGTGATAAGGGTGTTAGATTGGTTTCAACTAGCAAATAATAAAGAAAATAAAACAATTCAACTCAGACGTTATTTACACCAATATCCTGAGTTATCTTTTGAAGAATTTCAAACACATGATTATATTGTTAACCAATTAAGCCAGTTATCTTGTGATATTGAAACTCCTATTGGACTTCATGGAATTAAAGCAACATTTAAAGGCTCAGGCGACGGACCCACAATTGCACTAAGAGCTGACTTTGATGCGTTACCTGTCGAGGAATTAAACGATGTGCCTTATAAGTCTAAAAATCCAGGATGTATGCATGCGTGTGGGCATGATGGTCATACAGCAATTTTACTTACTGTTGCAGAAATTTTAGATGAACATAAACATTTATTAGAAGGTAATGTTGTATTAATATTCCAGTACGGCGAAGAAATCATGCCAGGTGGTTCTCAAGAAATGATAGATGCTGGATGTCTGGAAGATGTAGATAGAATTTACGGTACACATTTATGGAGTGGTTATCCTACAGGAACTATTCATTCACGTGCGGGGGCAATCATGGCCTCTCCAGATGAATTTAGTGTCACAATTAAAGGTCGTGGCGGTCATGGTGCCAAACCTCATGAAACCATTGACCCAATAGTAATCATGGCAGAGTTCATTTTAAGTGCACAAAAAATAATTTCACGTACAATCGATCCAGTTAAACAAGCTGTCCTTTCATTTGGAATGATTCAAGCAGGTACCACAGATAGCGTTATTCCTGATCAAGCATTTTGTAAAGGTACAGTTAGAACATTCGATTCAGATATACAGAATCATGTAATGGACAAAATGGATAAGCTACTACAAGGTTTAGCAATAGCAAATGATATTAACTACGATTTGAATTATATTAAAGGGTATTTGCCTGTCCATAACAACGAGAAAGCATATCAAGTTATTAAAGAAGCAACAAATGACTTACATGTACGCTTTAATGAATCAGATTTAATGATGATTGGAGAAGATTTTTCACATTATTTGAAAGTACGACCAGGTGCATTCTTTCTGACTGGTTGTGGTAATGAAAGTAAAGGTATTACAGCGCCACACCATAATCCCAAATTTGATATTGATGAAAAATCATTAAAATACGCTGTAGCTGTATTTTTAAAAATCATTGAATTAGAGCAAGTATTTAAAACAAATTAAGTATTAAATTAATTGAAAGACATGAATCTGAGACATAAACTAATGAAATGCTCCATTCAAAGTAGACATTGAAAAAATGAAAACTTTGAATGGAGCATTTTACAATGTTCAAGACTCTACAATTTTATTTAAACAGTATTATCAGTTATAAGTTTTATTAGTCAGACTTTCATCAATTATTGTTCTTCTAAATCGAATAGCCATTACAAAATTTACACATTAAAAAAAAGACCCCTCGATTGAGGGATCTTCTTTTTATATAAAATCTAAGAAATTAGAAATTATTTAATGATTTCAGTAACAACGCCTGATCCTACAGTACGTCCACCTTCACGGATTGAGAAACGAGTACCGTCTTCAATCGCGATAGGAGCGATTAATTCTACTGTCATTTCAACGTTATCACCAGGCATTACCATTTCAGTACCTTCTGGTAAGTGTACAACACCAGTTACGTCAGTAGTACGGAAATAGAATTGTGGACGATAGTTTGAGAAGAATGGAGTGTGACGTCCACCTTCGTCTTTTGATAATACGTAAACTTCTGCTTTGAATTCAGTATGTGGTGTAATTGAACCAGGAGCAGCTAATACTTGACCACGTTGTACGTCTTCACGAGCAACACCACGTAATAATGCACCGATGTTGTCACCAGCTTCAGCGTAGTCTAATAATTTACGGAACATTTCAACACCTGTAACAGTTGTTTTAGATGTGTCATGTAAACCGATGATTTCAACTTCTTCACCAACTTTGATTTGACCACGTTCAACACGGCCTGTAGCAACAGTACCACGACCAGTGATTGAGAATACGTCCTCAACTGGCATCATGAATGGTTTGTCAGAATCACGTTCTGGAGTTGGAATGTAAGTATCTACAGCTTCCATTAATTCTAAGATTTTTTCTTCGTATTTAGCATCGCCTTCTAAAGCTTTTAAAGCTGAACCAGCGATTACAGGTACGTCGTCACCTGGGAAGTCATATTCGCTTAATAAGTCACGAACTTCCATTTCTACTAATTCTAATAATTCTTCATCGTCAACCATGTCAACTTTGTTTAAGAATACTACTAATGCTGGTACACCAACGTTACGTGATAAAAGAATGTGTTCACGAGTTTGTGGCATTGGACCGTCAGCAGCAGATACTACTAAGATACCACCGTCCATTTGAGCAGCACCAGTGATCATGTTTTTAACGTAGTCAGCGTGTCCTGGGCAGTCAACGTGAGCATAGTGACGTTTGTCAGTTTGGTACTCAATATGAGAAGTATTGATTGTGATACCACGTTCTTTTTCTTCTGGAGCGTTGTCAATCATGTCATATGATTGTGCAACTGAGTCACCATTTTTAGCTAATACAGTAGCGATAGCTGCTGTTAAAGTAGTTTTACCATGGTCAACGTGACCGATAGTACCGATATTGGCATGTTCTTTAGAACGATCAAATTTTTCTTTTGCCATTATAAAATCTCTCCTATTCTAATTAAAAATAATATTTAAATTTATCTCTCATGATAGTTTCTCACCATCATGAGAAGATCATTTATAGCGATTGCAAAAAGAATTTTACAATTCTTTTATAATGCATTCACCCCAAAAAATCAAACTATAAAGATGATAGCTTAGAATTAAGCTCACCTTGTATTTTAACCTAGGCTAGCTAGTCAAAACAAGTTATATTATTCACCTTTATTTTTCTTGATAATATCTTCAGCGATTGATTTTGGAACTTCAGCGTAGTGATCGAAGTACATAGTGTAAGTACCGCGACCTTGAGTGTTAGAACGTAATGATGTTGCATAACCGAACATTTCTGAAAGTGGTACATAAGCATTAACAACTTGTGCATTACCACGAGGTTCCATACCATCAACACGTCCACGACGAGATGTTACGTCACCCATGATATCACCCATGTACTCTTCAGGCATTTCAATAGTTACTTTCATCATTGGTTCTAAGATTACAGGATCACATTTTTTAGCAGCTTCTTTAAGTGCTAATGATGCAGCAATTTTGAAGGCCATTTCAGATGAATCGACATCATGGTATGAACCATCATATAATTTAGCTTTAACATCAATTAATGGATAACCTGCTAAGACACCATTTTCCATAGCATCTTTAAGACCAGCTTCTACTGATGGAATGTATTCACGAGGAACTACACCACCAACGATAGCGTTTTCGAATTCGAAACCTGCGCCTGTTTCGTTTGGTGTGAATTCAATGTGAACATCACCGTATTGACCACGACCACCAGATTGACGAGAGAATTTACCTTGAACTTGTGCAGATGATTTGAATGTTTCACGATATGAAACCATTGGAGCACCTACGTTACATTCAACGTTGAATTCTTTCTTCATACGGTCTACTAAGATGTCTAAGTGAAGCTCACCCATACCACCGATGATAACTTGTCCAGTTTCTTCGTCAGTGTGTGCATGGAATGTTGGGTCTTCTTCTTGTAATTTAACTAAAGCTTGAGTCATTTTATCTTGGTCAGCTTTAGATTTTGGCTCTACTGATAAGTGAATAACTGGCTCTGGGAATTCCATTGATTCCAAGATAATGTCATTTTTCTCACCACATAAAGTATCACCAGTACCTGTATCTTTAAGACCTACCGCAGCAGCGATATCTCCAGAGTATACAGTATCGATTTCTTGACGTGAGTTAGCGTGCATTTGTAATAAACGACCTACACGTTCACGTTTACCTTTAGTTGAGTTCTTAACGTATGAACCAGATGTCATTGTACCTGAGTACACACGGAAGAATGTTAACTTACCAACATAAGGGTCAGTCATAACTTTGAACGCTAAAGCAGCAAATTCAGCTGAATCGTCTGCTTTCGCAATTACTTCTTCTTCAGGGTTGCTAGCACGGTGACCAATAATTGGTTTAACGTCTAGTGGTGAAGGTAAGTAATCAATTACAGCGTCAAGCATTAATTGAACACCTTTGTTTTTGAAAGCTGTACCACAAAGTACCGGGTAGAATTCTACGTTAGTAGTAGCTTGGCGGATAGCTTCTTTTAATTCAGAAACTGAAATTTCTTCGTCACCAAGATATTTTTCCATTAATTCGTCGCTAGTTTCTGCAACTGCTTCGATTAAGCTAGCACGAGCTTCTTCAGCTCTATCTAAGTGATCTTCAGGAATTTCAATTTCTTCAATTTCAGTACCTAAATCATTTGTATATTTGAAACATTTCATTTCAACTAAGTCAATGATTGCTTCGAATTCGTCTTCCGCACCAATTGGTAATTGGATTGGAGCAGCGTTAGCTTGTAAACGATCATGTAATGTACTTACAGAGTATTCGAAGTTAGCACCTAATTTGTCCATTTTGTTTACAAATACGATACGTGGAACACCATAAGTTGTAGCCTGACGCCAAACTGTTTCAGTTTGAGGTTCAACACCTGATTGTGCATCAAGTACTGTAACTGCTCCGTCAAGTACACGTAATGAACGTTCAACTTCTACAGTGAAGTCTACGTGTCCAGGTGTATCGATAATGTTTACACGGTGACCTTCCCAAGCTGCTGTTGTTGCAGCAGATGTGATAGTAATACCACGGTCTTGTTCTTGCTCCATCCAGTCCATTTGTGAAGCACCTTCGTGTGTTTCACCAATTTTGTGGATACGGCCAGTGTAATAAAGAATACGTTCAGTCGTAGTCGTTTTACCAGCATCAATGTGAGCCATGATACCGATATTACGAGTTTTTTCTAATGAAAATTCTCTAGCCATGTATTTTTTCTCCTTCCAGTTTATATTACTGAATAAATACGATAGATATGGCGATGCCCTAAGCATGAACGCTTAATGAAAATTCATTAATATAGAACACACTCAGGGTAAAAGCTTTTATCTTACCAACGGTAGTGAGCAAATGCTTTGTTTGCTTCAGCCATTTTGTGAGTGTCCTCACGTTTCTTAACGGCACCACCTGTATTATTTGCTGCATCTAAAATTTCGTTAGCTAAACGATCTTCCATCGTTTTTTCACCACGAAGACGTGCATAGTTAACTAACCAACGTAAACCTAAAGTAGTACGACGTTCTGGACGAACTTCTACAGGTACTTGATAGTTAGAACCACCTACACGACGAGCTTTAACTTCTAATACTGGCATAATGTTGTTGATTGCTTCTTCGAATACTTCTAATGCATCACGACCACTGCGTTGTTCAACTAGGTCGAATGCTGAATAAAGAATTCTTTGTGCTGTTCCACGTTTACCATCTAACATAATTTTGTTAATTAATTTAGTTACTAACTTAGAGTTATGAATTGGATCTGGTAATACGTCTCTTTTAGGTACTGATCCTTTACGAGGCATAATGTAAATCCTCCCTTCCTTATATTAAATATTTTAAGTTTAAGATTTAATTAAAAACTAAATTCTTAGTTTTTAGGTTTCTTAGTTCCGTATAATGAACGACCTTGTCTACGTCCGTCAACACCTGAAGTATCAAGTGCTCCACGTACAATATGGTAACGCACACCTGGTAAGTCTTTTACACGTCCACCACGTACAAGTACAACACTGTGTTCTTGTAAGTTATGTCCGATACCAGGGATGTATGCGTTAATTTCGATGTTGTTTGATAAACGCACACGTGCATATTTACGTAACGCTGAGTTAGGTTTTTTAGGTGTCATTGTACCTACACGAGTACATACACCACGTTTTTGTGGTGAGTTTAAGTCAGTAAATTTTTTCTTTTTACTGTTGAAACCTTTATTTAAAGCTGGAGAATCTGATTTTTTGATTTTGCTTTGTCTTGGTTTACGTACTAATTGGTTAATAGTTGGCATGTGATATGTCCTCCTCTCTTCACTTTTTAATCCCACACATCCAGGTGGTTCATTTTTAGGTTAAATAAAATTTAGTAAGTAAAACACTTACTAATTCTCATTTAATCAATGCTACTATTGTCGCATTGACGTTAATACCTACATGTTTACCCAAAGCATGTTTGCTTTTGAAAAAAGATACAGGTATATTTTTCTGATTGATTTGGCTTAACACGCGAGTCATTAAATATACTTCAACGTCTTCAGCAATAATCAAAGATGTAACTTGATCTTTCTTTAACGCTTTAAGCGTTTCTTTAAGACCAACTACAAAATGTTGTTTGTTAAAGCGTGCAACTTTTTCCTTAGACAATAACTTATCCTCCAAAGTTCTGCTTGCATCAACCTTTAATATATTAACATTGAACAAGAGAATTCGTCAACATTAAATCAAATAATTTACATAAAAATAACAAGAGGCTAAAGCCTTAGCCTCTGTTATATACTTATTATTCCGTTACTTCAGTTTGAGATTCAACTTCTGCAACTGGTTTAGCTGTTTTTTCGTATTTTACGTCGCTATAACGTCTCATACCAGTACCAGCTGGAATTAACTTACCAATAATTACGTTTTCTTTAAGACCTAATAAGTCATCACGCTTACCTTTAATTGCTGCATCTGTAAGAACTCTTGTTGTTTCTTGGAATGATGCTGCAGATAAGAAACTTTCTGTTTCAAGTGATGCTTTAGTAATACCAAGTAATACTGGTTTAGCTGTTGCAGGACGCTTACGGTGTTTAAATGCTTCTCTATTTGCATCTGTAAAGTTATGAATATCAACTAATGAACCTGGTAATAACTTCGTATCACCTGCTTCGATAATTCTAACTTTACGTAACATTTGTCGAACCATAACCTCAACGTGTTTATCGTCGATTTCTACCCCTTGCATACGATAAACTTTTTGTACTTCTTTTAATAAGTAGCTTTCTGTCGCGTTTAATCCAGCAACTGATAAGTAATTCTTAGGTTCAATAGAACCTTCAGTTAATACTTCACCACGTTGAACTGGTTGACCTATTTCTACAATAATTCTTGAAGTACCTGAAGCAAGGTATGATCTTGTTTCATTAGCACCTTTAACAACGATTTCTTGTTGTCTATCTTTTGCTAATTTAATATCTTCTACGACACCTTCGATTTCAGTAATTACCGCTTGACCTTTAGGGTTACGTGCTTCGAAAATCTCTTGAATACGAGGAAGACCTTGTGTGATATCGCTACCTGCTACCCCACCTGTATGGAATGTACGCATTGTAAGCTGTGTACCTGGTTCACCGATAGATTGGGCTGCAATTGTACCAACTGCTTCACCAACTTCAACTTTTTCACCAGTAGCAAGGTTTTTACCGTAACATTTTTCACAAACACCATGGCGTGCGTTACAAGTAAATGCTGAGCGAATATACATTTGTTCAATACCAGCATCTGTAATTTTCTTAGCAATTTCAGGTGTAATTAATTCATCAGGACGAATGATTATTTCATCAGTTTCAGGATGACGAATTGTTTCTTTAGAATAACGACCTTCAATACGTTCGATAAATGGTTCAATCATTTCTGTACCTTCTTTAATATCAGAAACTAATAAACCTCTATCAGTACCACAGTCTTCTTCACGAACAATAACATCTTGTGCCACGTCAACAAGACGACGAGTAAGATATCCTGAGTCAGCTGTTTTAAGTGCTGTATCGGCAAGACCTTTACGTGCACCGTGAGTTGAGATGAAGTATTCAAGTACTGTTAAACCTTCACGGAATGAAGATGTGATTGGTAATTCGATAATCTTACCAGATGGTGCGGCCATCAATCCACGCATACCTGCTAACTGTGTAAAGTTAGATGCGTTACCACGGGCACCTGAATCACTCATCATAAAGATTGGGTTAGTTTTATCAAGTGATTGCATCAATTCACCTTGAATTTGATCTTTTGCATCTGTCCAAATTTCAACAACTGCATTATATCTTTCTTCTTCAGTGATTAAACCACGATTGAATTGTTTTGTAATTCTGTCGACTAATTTTTCATGCTCATCAAGTATTTGTTGCTTATCAGGTAATACTACGATATCAGCAACACCTACTGTAATACCAGCTTTAGATGAGAATTTGAATCCTAAGTCTTTCATACGGTCTAACATCATTGATGTATCAGTGATGCTAAATCTGTTGAATACTTCTGCAATAATATTACCTAAGAATTTTTTGTTGAAAGGTTCAATTAATTCTTCATTTTCAAAGTATTCTTTTAATCCACCTTCACCTAAAGTTGTAGGATCGATGAAATATCTGTTTGGTGTCTTTCTTTCTAAGTTTTCTTGCGTAGGTTCATTAATATAAGCAAATGAATCTGGAATGATTTCATTAAATATAATTTTACCTACTGACGTAGCAAGAATCTTTTTGTTTTGTTCTTCAGTAAATGTTGGATTGTTGAATGAACTTGCATGTACACCAATTCTTGTGTGTAAATGTACAAAGCCATTTGCATATGCTTTTAATACTTCATTTGTATTATTAAAGATTGCGCCTGTATTTACTGCATCTTTTCTTTCTAAAGTAAGGTAATAGTTACCAAGTACCATATCTTGTGATGGTGTAACTACTGGTTTACCATCTTTAGGGTTCAAGATGTTTTGTGCTGCTAACATCAACATTCTTGCTTCAGCTTGTGCCTCTTTTGATAAAGGAACGTGAACCGCCATTTGGTCACCATCAAAGTCAGCGTTATAAGCTGTTGTTACAAGTGGATGTAAACGAATCGCACGACCTTCAACTAAAGTTGGTTCAAATGCTTGAATACCAAGTCTATGAAGTGTTGGTGCACGGTTAAGTAATACAGGATGTTCTCTAATTACTTCTTCCAATACGTCCCAAACTTCATCATCCATGCGTTCGATTTTACTCTTCGCATTTTTAATGTTAGTTGCAATTTCACGTTGAACTAATTCTTTCATTACGAATGGTTTAAATAGTTCAAGTGCCATTTCTTTTGGCAAACCACATTGATACATTTTCAAGCTTGGACCTACCGCGATAACTGAACGTCCTGAATAGTCAACACGTTTACCAAGTAAGTTTTGACGGAAACGACCTTGTTTACCTTTTAACATATGTGATAAAGATTTTAATGGACGGTTACCTGGGCCAGTAACTGGACGACCACGACGACCATTATCAATTAAAGCGTCAACGGCTTCTTGTAACATACGTTTTTCGTTTTGAACGATGATACCAGGTGCACCTAAATCTAATAAACGTTTTAAACGATTATTTCGATTAATTACACGACGGTATAAGTCGTTTAAGTCACTTGTTGCAAATCGTCCACCATCTAATTGAACCATTGGACGAATTTCTGGTGGGATGATTGGAAGTACATCTAAAATCATCCATGAAGGTTTGTTACCTGAATTACGGAATGATTCAACAACTTCTAAACGTTTAATTGCACGAGTAAGTCTTTGACCAGTAGCTGATTCCAACTCATCACGTAACAATTTAAGTTCTTCGTCAAGATCAATCTCTTCAAGTAAATTTTTAATACCTTCTGCACCCATTTTTGCAACGAATTGACCTGGGTATTTATCATAATAATCTCTGAATTCAGCTTCAGATAATAAAGTTTTCTTTTCTAAACCAGTTGGACCTGGATCTACAACAACATAAGAAGCGAAGTAAATAACTTCTTCTAATGCTCTTGGTGACATGTCAAGTAATAATCCCATACGACTTGGTATACCTTTGAAATACCAAATGTGAGAAACTGGAGCAGCAAGTTCAATGTGACCCATTCTTTCACGACGTACTTTAGATTTAGTTACTTCAACTCCACATCTGTCACAGACCATGCCTTTGTAGCGAACACGTTTGTATTTACCACAACTACATTCCCAGTCTTTTGTAGGTCCGAAAATTCTTTCACAGAATAGACCATCTTTTTCAGGTTTTAATGTACGGTAGTTGATTGTTTCAGGTTTTTTAACTTCACCAAAAGACCAAGAACGGATTTTTTCAGGTGAAGCCAATCCTATTTTCATATAATGGAAATTATTTACATCAATCAAGGAGCCTACCTCCTTCAATTTAGATTAGCTGTGCTATTTGATTGATTTGCATTTTTTTAAAATGGCTTAAAGTACTAAACTGAATCATCAATAAAATTCAGCTTAGTATCTTTTTGCCTGTTTTGTAAATTGCGTATTAATCAGTAACTTCTTTTTGTGTTTCAGGAGCATCATTTTGTTGTAAATCTACTTTGCGTTCTACAACATCATCGTCATCAACGTCTGTCATTTCGATTTCATTATCTTGCTCATCCATAACTTTTACATCTAAACCTAAACTTTGTAATTCTTTCATCAATACTCGGAATGATTCTGGAACACTTGGTCTAGAGATGTTTTCACCTTTAACAATAGCCTCGTATGTTTTCACACGTCCTACTGTATCATCGGATTTGTAAGTTAAGATTTCTTGTAATGTGTATGCAGCACCATATGCTTCAAGTGCCCATACCTCCATCTCACCGAAACGTTGTCCACCGAATTGCGCTTTACCGCCAAGTGGTTGTTGTGTAACAAGTGAATATGGTCCTGTTGAACGCGCATGTAATTTATCATCAACCATGTGCGCAAGTTTCAACATGTACATTACACCTACTGAAATACGGTTATCAAATGGTTCACCTGTACGTCCATCATAAAGTACAGTTTTACCATCACGAGCCATACCAGCTTCTTCAATTGTTGACCATACATCGTCATCGTTTGCACCGTCAAATACTGGTGATGCAACATGAATACCTAGATTTTTAGCAGCCATACCTAAGTGTAGCTCTAATACTTGTCCGATGTTCATACGAGATGGTACACCAAGAGGGTTTAACATGATATCGATCGGACGTCCGTCTGGTAAGTAAGGCATATCTTCTTCAGGAACAATCTTAGAAATGACACCTTTGTTACCATGTCGACCACACATCTTATCACCAACGTGAATTTTACGTTTTTGAACGATATATACACGTACTAATTGGTTTACACCAGGTGATAATGTATCGTCGCCTTCTTCGCGATTGAATACTTTTACATCAAGAACGATACCGCCAGCGCCGTGAGGTACACGTAATGAAGTATCTCTAACTTCACGTGCTTTTTCACCAAAGATTGCATGTAACAATCTTTCTTCGGCAGTTAACTCAGTTACACCTTTAGGCGTTACTTTACCAACTAAAATATCTCCATCTTTTACTTCTGCACCAATATAAACGATACCACGATCGTCTAAGTTCTTAAGTGCACTTTCAGAAACATTAGGAATATCTCTTGTGATTTCTTCAGGTCCTAACTTAGTATCACGTGCTTCTGATTCATACTCTTCAATATGAATAGAAGTATACACGTCATCTTTCACAAGTCTTTCACTCATGATAACGGCATCCTCATAGTTGTATCCGTCCCAAGTCATGAAACCAACTACTACGTTTCTACCTAATGCCATTTCTCCTAATTCCATAGATGGTCCATCTGCTAAAATCTCGTTATACTCAACAACATCTCCAACTGCAACGATTGGACGTTGGTTGTAACATGTACCTGAGTTTGAACGTTTAAATTTAGCTAATGGATAGCGATCTAATTCACCTTCATGCTCAACGCCGTTCTCTTCAACTAGACGACGTACAAGAATTTCATTAGATTCAACATGTTCAACGCGACCTCTGTGCTTAGCTGTAATAGCTGCACCAGAATCACGAGCTGCAACGTGTTCCATACCTGTGCCAACAAATGGTGCTTCTGGATTCATCAAAGGCACTGCTTGACGTTGCATGTTCGCACCCATCAATGCACGGTTTGAGTCATCATTTTCTAAGAATGGAATACATGCTGTCGCTGCTGAAACAACTTGCTTCGGCGATACATCCATATAATCCATTTTTTCTTTAGCCATCACTGTATTGTTACCACGGAAACGACATACAACTTCATCATCCATGAAACGACCATTTTCATCTAATTTAGAGTTTGCTTGTGCTACAACATAGCTATCTTCTTCGTCAGCTGTTAAATAGTCAATTTGATCAGTGATAGCATGTGTATCTAAATCAACTTTACGATATGGTGTTTCAATAAAGCCGAATTCATTTACACGTGCATAACTTGATAATGAGTTAATCAATCCAATGTTTGGTCCCTCAGGTGTTTCAATTGGACACATACGGCCATAGTGAGAGTAGTGAACGTCACGCACTTCCATTTGAGCACGTTCACGTGTTAAACCACCAGGTCCTAATGCTGATAGACGACGTTTATGCGTTAACTCAGCTAATGGATTTGCTTGGTCCATGAATTGTGATAATTGAGAGCTACCAAAGAATTCTTTAATAGATGCAATAACAGGTCGAATATTAATTAATTGTTGAGGTGTGATAGACTCAGTATCTTGAATTGACATTCTTTCACGTACAACTCTTTCCATTCTTGATAAACCGATACGGAATTGGTTTTGTAGTAATTCACCTACAGAACGTAAACGACGGTTACCTAAATGGTCAATATCATCTGTATATCCAATACCGCTTAATAAGTTAAAGAAGTAACTCATTGAAGCAATGATATCTGCTGGTGTAATACATTTAACTTCTGAGTCAGGGAAAGCATTACCAATTACAGTTGTCGTACGACCTTCATCATCGTTAGGAACATATACTTTAATTGATTGAATTTCTACTGGCTCGTCTATTACGCTACCATGCAATTCAAACACTTCGCTGTTTGCGTTTGATTCAAGTACATTCATGATTTCGTCGATTTTACGACGATCAAGCACTGTACCTTCTTCAACTACAATTTCACCAGTTTCAGTATTCACAATTGGCTCAGCTAATTTTTGATTGAATAAACGATGTTTTAAATGTAATTTTTTGTTTGTTTTATAACGACCCACGCTTGCTAAGTCATAGCGTTTTGGATCAAAGAAACGTGAATACAATAGACTTTTAGCATTTTCAACAGTTGGTGGTTCACCTGGACGTAAACGTTCATAGATTTCTAATAACGCTTGTTCAGTGTTTTCAGTGCCGTCTTTCTCTAAAGTATTACGTAAATATTCATTGTCACCTAAAAGGTCAACAATTTCTTGGTCACTTGAGAAACCTAATGCACGTAACAATACTGTTAATGGTAGTTTACGTGTTCTATCAATACGCACGTATACAACATCTTTAGCATCTGTTTCATATTCTAACCATGCACCACGGTTTGGAATAATTGTTGCATCATAGTTTTCACGACCATTTTTGTCGATTTTTTCATTGAAATAAACGGATGGTGAACGAACTAATTGAGATACGATTACACGTTCTGCACCATTGATAACGAACGTACCTGTATCAGTCATTAATGGGAAATCACCCATAAAGACTTCTTGTTCTTTAACTTCTCCTGTTTCTTTAATGATTAGACGCACTTTTACACGAAGAGGTGCAGCATAAGTAGCGTCACGGTTTTTAGATTCTTCTAAATCATATTTTGGTTCTCCTAAACGGTAATCCACAAACTCTAATGACAAATTACCAGTAAAATCTTCAATTGGAGAAATGTCTCTAAACATTTCGATTAAACCTTCTCTTAGGAACCACTCGTAAGATTTAGTTTGAATTTCTATTAAGTTTGGTAATTCTAATACTTCTGAAATTCTCGCGTAGTTTCTACGTTTACGATGTCTTCCATATTGGACAACTTGACCTGCCAAACAGATTCACCCCTCAAAAATTATGTGATCCGCTTTTAGCTAAATACCATAAGCATATTAATAAAAAGACAAAAAGAAAACGGCAACACTAATGATGACACCATTTTCGATTCTATATTTATTCTTAATTAACTTATCTATTTAACGTAAAAGTACACACTTATTGAACATAAATTTTTACATTATATAACTATAACAGAATATCCATTTCATTTCAAGCTTTTATGCTTCTCAGAATGTAATATCCTTTATCTTTATTTACCACTTCTACATTTCCAAAAAGTTCATTCATTCTTTTCTTTGCAGATGGCATACCTTGCTTCTTCTGAATTACCACGAATAGTTCACCGTTCGAGTCTAATCTATGTAATGCTTGCTCGAATATGCGATGCACGGTTTCTTTCCCTGCTCTTATTGGTGGATTGGTTAAAATAAAATCAAAACTTTTGTCTTCCACAGCAGACAAAGCATCACTTTCCTTTACGATCACATTATCAATACCGTTTAATTTTTTATTTTTTTCAACTAAGGCTAGCGCTCTGTGATTAACATCTAGCATTGTAATTGAATGATGTGGTGATACTTTAGCAATCATCAAACCAATTGGTCCGTAACCACAACCAACATCGGCAATTCGCTTACTTGGACCAGGTGGATGCGTTTTTAAAAAAGTTTGAACAAGAACATCTGAACCATAATCTACTTTATCTTTCGAAAACACTCCGTTATCAGTTATTAAATCAATTTTATGATGCTTTAATTGATATTGAATACGTTGTTCATTGCTAATTACACTTGGATCTTCATCATAATAATGACTCATTATTCCACCTCATCTTCACTTTGTAACTCGTCATTATAATTATAACATTTCACTCAGTCTTTAAATGAATAAAACCCCGTTATCAAAATAACGGGGTTTTAACTTCTCAAAGAATCATTATATTATAGCAATACTTGCTATAAAACTTTGATTATTAAGTTTAAGATACTTGAATTATTTTAATTCTACAGTAGCTCCAACTTCTTCTAATTGTTCTTTAAGTTTTTCAGCTTCTTCTTTAGGTAAAGCTTCTTTGATTACTTTAGGAGCTCCGTCTACTAATTCTTTAGCATCTTTTAATCCTAAACCAGTTGCTTCTTTAACAGCTTTAACAACTTTGATTTTAGATGAACCAGCTGAAGTTAACTCAACGTCAAATTCAGTTTTTTCTGCTGCAGCGTCAGCGCCACCAGCTGCACCTGCTACTGCTACTGGAGCAGCTGCAGTTACACCAAATTCTTCTTCAATTGCTTTTACTAAGTCGTTTAATTCTAATACTGACATTTCTTTAATCGCTTCAATGATTTGTTCATGATTAGCCATTTTATAATTCCTCCATTATTTTTAATTTTTTTACGCTAAAAATTATTCAGCGTTTTCTTCTTTTTGTTCTCCAATAGCTTTAACCGCATAAGCGAAGTTGCGTACAGGAGCTTGTAATACTGATAAAAGCATAGATACAAGACCATCGTGTGAAGGTAATGAACCAACAGTTTTAACTTCTTCTGCTGTAATAACATTGCCTTCCATAACGCCTGATTTAATTTCTAATGCTTCATGATCTTTAGCAAATCCAGAAATTACTTTCGCTGCAGCTACAGCATCTTCACTTGAAGTTGCAATGGCAGTAGGACCTGTTAAGAATTCATCTAAGCCTTCGATACCAGCTTTTTCAGCTGCACGACGTACCATAGTGTTTTTGTATACTTTATACTCAACACCAGCTTCACGTAATTGTGAACGTAAGTCAGTAACTTCAGCTACTGTTAATCCACGGTAGTCAACGATTACTGTTGAAACTGAATTTGATAGTACCTCAGCAATTTCATCAACTAGTTGTTTTTTAGCTTCAATGATAGCAGACATTCAGACACCTCCATTTAAATTTTTGGTGCTTTTTTTAAAATTAATAAAAAAAGCACTTTCTACCCACGGCAAAAAGTGCTTGAAAGATCATAGATCATCACGTTCAAGTCAATTTTAGCCTCGGTAGGATAAATTTTAAGTTATAAATAACTCCTACTGTCTTAGGTAAAATAATCACAATAAGTAATATAACTTGGAAATTACTTATTGTCAATATATTTTTACAGACTGAAAGATATTTCTTTCAGCCTGTAATTGTTTATATCATTTATTATTTGAAACTTGCAGTATCAATTTTAACTCCAGGACCCATTGTTGTAGTTACAGCAACAGATTTGAAGTATGTACCTTTAGCAGATGATGGTTTAGCTTTAGCTAATACATCTTGTAAAGTATTGAAGTTTTCAATTAATTGTTCATCAGTAAATGAAACTTTACCAATTGATGCATGTACGATACCAGCTTTTTCAGCGCGGTATTCTACTTTACCAGCTTTGATTTCTTCAACAGCTTTTTTAACATCCATTGTTACAGTTCCAGTTTTAGGGTTTGGCATTAAACCTTTTGGTCCTAATACACGACCTAATTTACCAACTTCACCCATCATGTCTGGTGTAGCAACTACTACATCGAAGTCGAACCAACCTTGTTGGATTTTTTGAACGTATTCTGCTTCACCTACATAGTCAGCACCTGCTGCTTCAGCTTCAGCAATTTTGTCACCTTTAGCGAATACTAATACACTTTGTGATTTACCAGTTCCGTTTGGTAATACAACTGCACCACGGATTTGTTGGTCATTTTTACGTGTATCAATTCCTAAACGGAATGCAACTTCAACAGAAGCGTCAAAGTTAGCAATGCTTGTTTCTTTAGCTAATTTAATTGCTTCTTCAACACTGTAGTGCTGAGTACGGTCAACTTTACTAGCTGCTTCTTGATACTTTTTACCTTTTTTAGCCATTTATAGTTCCTCCTTTAGTGGTTTTAGCGGAATTTCCTCCCACATTACTTGCTAGATGCAAGTTAAGAGCAGACAACAGAAGAATTAATCTTATGAATAAATCAATCATTAATCTAGTCATTCAGATTATATTTATAATTCATCATTATTATCTCTGTTATCTGCTTCATCGTTTAAATCATGTAATCAAATTTAATATTCGTAAAATTATTCTACAACGATACCCATACTACGTGCAGTACCTTCGATAATACGCATAGCTGCTTCTTCGTCAGCAGCGTTTAAGTCTTGCATTTTGCTGTTAGCAATTTCGCGTACTTGATCTTTAGTTACTGTAGCAACTTTAGTTTTGTTTGGTTCACCTGAACCTTTTTCAATACCAGCTGCTTTTTTAAGTAATACTGGAGCCGGTGGAGTTTTTGTAATAAATGTAAATGAACGATCTTCATAAACACTGATTTCTACCGGAATAATTAAACCTGCTTGATCTTGAGTACGTGCATTGAACTCTTTACAGAATCCCATGATGTTCACACCTGCTTGACCTAATGCTGGACCAACTGGTGGTGCTGGATTCGCTTTACCTGCAGGAATTTGTAATTTAACAACTTTATCTACTTTTTTAGCCACGATGTGCACCTCCTTGATATCGTGATGTGGTCACAGGGCTCAGTTTTGCCCTCCCACTCTTAACATTTCGTGACGAAATGGGCGCTCTAAAAGCGCGACCACATAATTTTAACACTTTTCTAATTAAAAAATCAATACTCTTTTTTATCTTTTGGTTAGTTTAATAACTTTAATTGTTAATTAAAGCTTTTCTATTTGATCGAATTCAACTTCTACTGGTGTTTCTCGGCCAAACATATCTACTAATACTGTTAGCTTAAACTTATCTGTTTCAATTTCTTGAACTTCACCAACTTGATTCGCAAATGGACCTGATTTAATACGAACTTGCTCGCCAACTTCGAGTTCAACATCGATAGTCTTTTCTTTAAGACCCATTTGTTTTAAGATGAAGCGAACTTCTTCTGGTAACAATGGATTCGGCTTAGACCCTGCACCTGCAGAACCTACAAAACCAGTAACGCCTGGTGTATTTCTTACCACATACCATGATTCATCTGTCATGATTAATTCCACTAAAACATATCCAGGGAATGTTTTTTTAACAGTCGTTTTAGCTTTGCCATCTTTTACTTGAGTTTCTTCTTCTTCCGGTATGACTACTCTAAAGATTTGTTCAGTCATATTCATAGATTCTACTCTTTTTTCTAAATTCTTTTTAACTTTATTTTCATATCCAGAATATGTATGCACTGCATACCAACGCTTTGCGCCAACTTCTTCAGACATGTCTTCACTCCTCTAACCAAATAATAAATTTTTCAATGCTGTAATTCCTAAATCTAAGGCATAGAAAAAGACTAAGAAGAATATAACAGTAGAAACTACAATTACAGTATATTTAAATAGCTCTTCTTTCGTCGGCCAACTTGTTTTTTCCATTTCAGACTTAACGCCTTTAAAGAAACTTTCTTTTTTAGCCATCTGCTCAACCTCCAAATCCTTTGAACATATTATCAAAGTATTATTTCGAATGTATTTATTTCGATTCTTTATGAATTGTGTGCGCGTTACACTTTGGACAATATTTCTTTAAGGTTAATCTTGTTGCCGAGCCTTCTTGCTTAGGAACATTATAATTTCTATTGCCACAAGCTTCACAATTTAAAGGTATTTTCCTCACAATAATTCACCTTTATTCATTATAATACCAGTATACTATACATAAAATTTATAACAAATGTCAAACCATCAAGAAGTAACACGTTCTAATTCAATTCACGTCCTAAGGCGCTTTTCAAATCATTTTGAAATAACGTTTTATTTTATTTTTACATCGTTGTATGGCATTATAAATCACTTTCTCTTTTACATGCATCAGTTGAGCAATTTCTCTCGGCTTATATTGTTCACACATTAAATACATGACATCTTTTTCAAATGCACTCAAATACTTAAACTGACGAATCAACTCTTTAATTGCTAATTTATTCAAATAATTGTTTTCAACATCATAACGCTTTATTACACATGGATACGTAACTCTATATTCATTAATCAAATTATCCATTCTTTTATTTGTAGCTAAATATTTTCTCAAATAATCATACTTTACAGACGTAATTAAACATTGAACATAATTTGTGAAAGGCTGCTCTCCACTAAAATCAAATGTTTGGACCGACCTATACATCCGTATAAGTATTTCTTGATATAAGTCTTCTAAATCATAATGATTAAATCCAAATGTTTTGATGCGTCGAATAATTAATGGTTGTAGATCCATTACTAACTTTTCGAAGTCTTTATCATTTATTGCATTGTTACGTTTGATTGTACTATCTTGAGTTGTCAAATCATATTTCAAGTATTAAACTAACCCCTTCTATCTAAAATTTAAGGTTAGTTTAATATTGTTACATTCAAAATTTCAAGATGACGGAAATGTCATTTCTTATGATGTCCTCTTCGTATTTTTTCAAATTCTGCAAGGATTTCAGAAGATAACGGAATTCGAGTTCTTGGCTTGTTTTCACTTATATCATCTAATGATTTACTCACATCAATTTCATTTTCTTTTAAGTCTCTCCACATTTCGCGAGATGATATTCTATATGCACCTGATCCAAAGATAGCATGTTGCTCACTCATATCACTTGTTACAACTGTAATATGCTTAGTGTGCTTGTCATAAAGTTCATAGACATAACGTTCTATGAAACTATCAGCTGTTTCTTTTTCCTTGGTAAAAATCGTTTTAACGCCATGATACATGTATTCTCTTTCAACACCCGATTGGTCATAAGCATCGAAAACACAAATAATTTCATCTGAAATAACTGCATTATAATTTGCAATTGCATCTATTAATTGCATTCTAGCTTCTTCTAAATTCTCTTTTGCAATGGCGTTTAGCGTTGGTGATTGTCCTATCATATTGTATCCATCAATGATTAAGTAACGTTCTTTCATTATATTTCTCCAACATCATGTCTTTTTCGAAATACTTCGTACATCATTAAACTTGCTGCAACCGAAGCATTCAAACTGTTTACATGTCCAACCATTGGAATCTTAATATAAAAATCGCATTTATCACTTACCAGGCGACTCATACCCTGTCCTTCGCTACCAATTACAATAGCCAATGACATGTCCGCTTCAAGATTTCTATAATCTGTTGCATTATTAGCTTCAGTGCCAGCTACCCAAAAGCCATTATCTTTTAGTTCATCGATAGTTTTAGCTAAATTTGTCACTCGAATAACTGGTACATGTTCAATTGCACCTGTTGAGGCTTTTGCAACTGTTTGCGTTAGTGTAACTGAACGACGTTTAGGAATAATAACACCATCAACTCCCGTTGCATCTGCTGTTCTTAAAATTGATCCCAAGTTATGCGGATCTTCTAAGCCGTCTAATATAAGTACTGTCGATAAACCTTCTTTTTCTTTTTGCTGTTTTAAAAATTGATCGAAGTCAGCATATTCATATGGTGCAATAAGCGCTGCAACCCCCTGATGTGGTGCATTTGCTAAAAAATCTAATTTAGATTTTGGTACAGTTTGAACAATGATTTTTTGATCTTTTGCATTTTTTAAAATTTCATTAATTTGTTGCTTTTTAATTCCTTCTTGAATCAATATCTTATTTATCGGATGCCCAGTAATAATCGCTTCTCTAACAGCATGCCTACCAACAATAACCGTATCTTCCACATTGTCACTACCTTTCGTTTACTATTGTTATTATTTCATTTAATAATGCCTCTAATCGTTCTTCTCTTTTTTCTAAATAAAGAAAACCTATCACTGCTTCTATCGCTGAACTTTTACGATATGTTTGAACATCAGTATTTTTAGCTTTAGTATGACTTTTCGCGTTACGCCCTCGCTTCAAAATATCCATTTCTTCGTCTGTAAACCATTCTTTCTCCATTAAATATTCTAACGTTTGCGCCTGACTTTTGGCAGATACATATTTTTTAGACATTTGATGTAGTTTATTAGGCTTACTTTTAAGCTTTAAAACGATATACGTACGTACATATTGATCTAAGACTGCGTCTCCCATATATGCTAAGGTCAATGGATTCAATAATTTAATGTGATTATCTTGTTGATTATCCACGTTTAAATCTAACCCCTTGAGGTGTGTCTTCTAATATAATGTTTTGTGATTTCAGCATGTCTCGAATCTCATCTGCTCGTGCAAAATCTTTGTTTTTCCTTGCTTCATTACGCTCTTCGATTAATTTTTCAACATCTTCATCCAATAATTCATCTGCATTTTTAGATTTTAACGGTACACCTAAAACATCGCTAAAAATTTGATAAACTGCTTTAAATTTATCAATTACTTCTGTTGATGTTGTGTTCTCTAGTACATATTTATTTGCAAGTTTTGCTAAATCATACCAAGCTGTAATTGCATTAGCTGTATTAAAATCATCATTCATAACTGTTTCAAAACGATTTAAAATCGCATCAATTTGATCAATATATGCTTGTTGATTTTCAATATTAGTAGCAATTTGTGCGCGCTCTTCAATTAATTGATAACTATTGCGAATACGCTCTAATCCACTACGTGCTGATTCAACCAATTCTAGATTATAGTTAATTGGACTTCTATAATGTACGCTAATCATAAAGAATCTTAATACATCTGGATCAATTTCTTTAATAATATCGTGAACTAAAATAAAGTTGCCTAGTGATTTACTCATTTTTTCATTATCAATATTAATGAAACCATTATGCATCCAATAATTAGCGAATGGCGCATGATTATGTGCTTCCGATTGTGCTATTTCATTTTCATGATGTGGAAATTGTAAATCTGAACCACCCGCATGTATATCAATTGTAGGTCCTAGCTCATGAAATGCCATTACAGAACATTCAATATGCCATCCTGGTCTTCCTTCACCAAATGGGCTATCCCAACTAATCTCGCCAGGCTTCGCTTTTTTCCACAATGTAAAATCAAGTGCATCTTCCTTATGCTCTCCTGCATCTATACGAGCACCCACTTTTAAGTCATCTATGGATTGATGACTTAATTTACCATAACCTTCAAATTTACGTGTTCTAAAGTAAACATCGCCACCACTTTCATATGCATAACCTTGATCAACCAAATCTTTAATAAATTGAATAATGTCATTCATATGGTCCATTACCCTTGGATTTGAAGTCGCTTTTCTAACATTTAACGCACCAACATCTTCATGAAAAGCAGCAATATATTTTTCTGCAATTTCGGGAACAGACTGATTTAATTCTTGAGAACGTTTAATTAATTTATCATCTACATCTGTAAAATTTGATACATATTCTACATTATATCCTTGGTATTCAAAGTAACGTCTCACTACGTCATAATTAATTGCTGGTCTCGCGTTACCAATATGAATGTAGTTATATACAGTAGGACCACATACATACATTTTTACTTTTCCTGGCTCTATTGGCTTGAACACTTCTTTTTGACGTGTAAGCGTATTATATAATGTAATCATCTTGAATCTCTCCATTCCTAGTCTTTTCAAGTTGTCGTTCTAAATGCTTAATTTGTTCATAAATTGGATCAGGTAGATGGCGATGATCAAATGTTTTTCCAACTCGAACACCATCTTGCTTAACAATATGTCCTGGTATACCAACAACCGTTGAATAACTTGGAACTGATTGTAAAACAACTGAATTTGCACCAATATTTACATTTGAATTTATTTTAATATTTCCTAAAACTTTCGCACCCGCTGCTATTAAAACATTGTCTCCTATATCTGGGTGTCTTTTCCCTCTTTCTTTCCCTGTCCCACCAAGTGTCACGCCTTGATAGATTGTCACATTATCACCAATTGTACATGTTTCTCCTATTACAACGCCCATACCATGATCTATAAATAGACGCTTTCCAATTTTAGCACCTGGATGGATTTCTATACCTGTGAAAAATCTTGAAATTTGAGATATCGCGCGTGCTGCAACATATTTTTTTTGGTTGTATAACTTATGTGCAATCAAATGACTCCAAACTGCATGTAAACCTGCATACGTTGTAATGACTTCTAATGTTGAACGTGCCGCTGGATCCTGCTCAAATACCATTTTTATATCGTCTCTCATTCTTTTTAACAAGATCATTTCCTCCTCAATGATTGAACTACGTAAATACATAATTGAAGTACCTGCGAAATTAAATATCAAAAAAAGCACCACTAACATACAAATTGTATTGTTAGAGGCGCTTCCGCACGGTTCCACTCTGAATTTAGCGAATTACATTAATAAAATTGCGGGCGCTTCCAAATTATCAAGGAAACTTAGTCAACTTAATGCTCATCACTCTCATTATATATTTAATTCATTTTACGAAGGTGCATTCATTAATTTCTACGTTGTACTCACAGCAACCGTACACTCTCTGCATCGTATAAATTTAATTACTAATCCTTCGTTTTTTATAAAATACTCTATTCATATTGTTGTAATTTGTTAATACAACTTTATCATATGTGGTTACGTTATAAAATTCAAGTATATACTACCTTGATCTTGTCTATTTCATTACTTATATTGTTTTAAACGGTTTAGCACTTTTTCTTTACCAAGTACTTCAATTGTATTTGGTAATTCAGGACCATGCATTTGGCCTGTTACAGCAACACGAATAGGCATAAATAATTGCTTGCCTTTTATTCCTGTTTCTTTTTGAACTTCTTTAATTGTCTTTTTAATTTCAGCCGCTTCAAATGGTTCAAGTGCTTCTAATTTACTGAATAAGTGCATCATTAACTCTGGTACTTGCTCTCCATTGATCACTTGTTGTTCTTCCTCACCAAGAGCTGGCATTTCTTTAAAGAACATTTCTGATAAAGGTACAATTTCACCGGCATAACTCATTTCTTTTTGATAAAGCGCAATTAATTTGCGTCCCCAAGATAAATCCTCTTCTGACGGCACCTCAGGAATCAAATTCGCTTTAATTAAATGAGGTAATGCTAATTGGAATACTGTTTCAGTATCTTTTTGTTTCATATATTGGTTATTAACCCATGCTAATTTTTGCTTATCGAAAAATGCTGGTGATTTTGACAAACGCTTTTCATCAAAGATTTTGATAAATTCTTCTTTAGAAAAGATTTCTTCTTCACCTTCAGGAGACCAACCTAATAACGCAATAAAATTAAATAACGCTTCAGGTAAATAACCTAAGTCACGATATTGCTCAATAAATTGTAAAATTTGCCCATCACGTTTACTTAACTTTTTACGTTCTTCATTAACAATTAATGACATATGACCAAAACGAGGTGGCTCCCAGCCAAATGCTTCATAAATCATAATTTGTTTAGGCGTGTTTGAAATATGATCATCACCACGAATGACATCTGAAATTTCCATGTAATGATCATCTATAGCTACTGCAAAATTGTACGTTGGAATGCCATCTTTTTTAACGATAACCCAGTCACCAATACCATTTGAATCAAATGAAATATTCCCTTTAACCATATCATCAAATGAATACGTTTGATTTTGAGGTACTCGGAAACGAATTGATGGTTGGCGTCCTTCTGCTTCAAATTGTTGACGTTGTTCTTCAGTCAAATGCGCATGTTGACCACCATAGCGAGGCATTTCACCACGAGCGATTTGCGCTTCACGTTCAGCTTCTAATTCTTCTTCTGTCATATAGCATTTATATGCTTTATCTTCTGCTAGTAACTGATCTATTAATGGTTGGTAGATATGTTGACGTTCAGATTGACGATATGGTCCGTAGCCATTGTCTTTATCTACAGACTCATCCCAATCTAATCCTAACCATTTAAGATTATCAAATTGTGATGTTTCTCCATCTTCTAAATTACGTTTTTTATCAGTATCTTCAATTCGAATCACAAAATCTCCGTTGTAATGTTTAGCATACAAGTAATTGAATAATGCTGTTCTTGCATTACCAATATGAAGATAACCAGTTGGACTTGGTGCATATCTTACTCTTATACGATCGCTCATTTTTTTCACTCCTAAATTAAATATCAGATTTTCAAGTTAGTTCATATAAATTGTTCATTTGCTATCTTCGACCGTCATAACAAATGTGTAACTCGTCTTATTGTTAAAACGAAACAATGCTTTTTAACATGACCTTAAAATAATTTCATTGTTTAATCATAACATAATTCCCTGGGTAATATGCTTAAATTTTAAATAGAAAGCAGTTGTTTTTTCAACACTTTAAAAAAGCTATCCCTAAGAATCAAGACTGCACTACATACGCATTTCAACGACTTAAAAATGAATATTATGTGCTGTAAAATTAAACTTCAAATTAACTATTCAAATACGTTAAAATTGATTCTAATTTTGTATGTCTCGATTGCTATAAGAATAACTTTATTAATATCTAAAATTTAACACTTAATGAACTTGTTTCAATGATATATTAGCACTATTTGCATTTTTTGATAACTGATATGTTTTGTATTTAGTTATAGTTATACTTCAAATTACAAACTTCGCCATTTCATATACCTTTTAATATCTATTTTGTTTTCGTCAACTACAGTTTTTATAATGATACTGTATCTTCGATTTTTTTAGCAAAAACAATTCTTCCTGAAGATGTTTGCAATAAGCTGACTACTTCTAAATTGACATGACTGCCAATAAGATTTTTAGCATTATCAACAACCACCATCGTACCATCATCTAGATATCCTACTGCCTGACCAGGCTCTTTACCCATTTTTGTCAGTAAAATATGCAGTTGATCACCTTGATGAACATTAGGTTTGATTGCTTCTGATAAATCATTAACATTTAATGCTTTGATACCATGTACATGACAAACTTTATTCAAATTAAAGTCTGTCGTTATAATATTTGCGTGATATTGTTTAGCTAGCTTTAATAACATCGTATCAATATCACTATGTGATTTAGTCGGATGTATGACTTTTGTAGGATAATCTAAATCATACAATTCATTTAAAATATCTAAGCCTCTTTTACCCTTTTCACGTTTAACACTGTCATTTGAATCTGCAACAATTTGTAATTCATTAATAACACCTTGTGGAATTAAAATATTGCCATCGATAAAACCGCAACGAATGACTTCTAAAATACGTCCGTCAATAATTGCGCTTGTGTCGATAATTTTTGGAGTAGCACTTTTAGTATGTTGTGACATGGAACGCGCTATATTCTCAGGTAAAAACATTAACATTTCATCTCGTTTTTTAAGGCCAAATTGGAAACCGAAATAACATAGTAATATCGTAATTATGACAGGAATGAAATGATTAAAAATAGAGTTGCCAATTGATTCTAATATAAACGACACCATAACAGAAATAAGTAATCCGATTATTAAACCTATTGTTGCGAATAGTATTTCAACAGCACTTCTACGCATAATAAAATGTTCTAAACCTTTTATAGCGTTAGTAACTCGTCTAATAAATACACCAAAAATTAAGAACATAAAAATACTACCGATAATGCCATCTACATAGTGATTTTTTAAAAAGCTGGAGTTTTGTAATCCAAGATCATTTGCAATTTCAGGAATAATAATTATTCCTAATGCGCTCCCAATAATTAAGTAAATAATAATAACCATTAGTTTAACGATATTCACACAATGTCCTCCTTTCTTGATGTTTTATGAATGAAGAGCAAATGACAATGCTTCATGTACAGTAGTTACACCTATTACTTGTATACCTTCAGAATATGTCCATCCGCCTATATTATTTTTAGGAATAATTACACGTTTGAAACCTAGTTTTGCAGCCTCTTGCACGCGTTGTTCTATCCGAGATACACGACGTACCTCACCCGTTAAACCAACTTCTCCAATATAGCAATCTAATCCGTCGACAGCTTTATCTTTAAAGCTAGACGCAGTTGCTACAATTACACTTAAATCAACTGCTGGCTCCGTTAACTTTACACCGCCAGCTACTTTGATATAAGCATCTTGTTGTTGTAATAGATAATTTTCTTTCTTTTCCAAAACAGCCATCAACAAACTTAATCGATTATGATCAATCCCTGTTGCCATTCGTCTCGGATTGTTAAAAGTCGTTGGAGTTACCAGCGCTTGAACTTCTATTAAAAGTGGTCTGGTTCCCTCCATGGTTGCAACAATTGTTGAACCTGGAACATTTGTTGAACGTTCTTCTAAAAACATTTCAGATGGATTATTTACACCTTTTAATCCACTTTGCTTCATTTCGAAGATTCCCATTTCATTCGTTGAACCAAAACGGTTTTTAACAGCTCGCAAAATTCGATATGCGTGGTGTTCATCGCCTTCAAAATAAAGCACAGTATCAACCATGTGTTCTAGCAATCTTGGGCCAGCAATTTGACCTTCTTTCGTTACATGACCCACTATAAAAGTTGCAATGTTCATTTGTTTAGCAATATTCATTAAACTTTGTGTACTTTCACGAACTTGTGAAACAGAACCTGGCGCAGAGCTGATTTCAGGATGATATATTGTTTGAATCGAATCCACTACTAGTAAATCAGGTTGTTCTTCTTTTACTGTTTGATAAATAACTTCAAGATCTGTTTCAGCTAATACTTGCAATTCACTTGAATCTTCATCTAATCGCTCTGCACGTAATTTAGTCTGACTAAGCGATTCTTCTCCAGTAATATATAGTACTTTTTTCTTTTGAGATAACGATGCACAAATTTGTAAAAGTAACGTTGACTTACCAATTCCTGGATCCCCACCAATAAGTACTAACGATCCACTCACAATACCTCCACCTAATACACGGTTGAATTCTGCTGAATCTGTTAATACTCTCGGCGTTGTTTCATGTTTAATACTATTTAATTTTTGTACTTTACCTGCTAATTCTTTGGTTTTCACTCCATGTTTAGGATTGGCTGCTTTTTCAACAATTTCCTCCATTTGATTCCAAGCGCCACAATTAGGACATTTCCCCATCCATTTAGGAGATTGATAACCACAAGCCATACATTCAAAAATCACTTTTTTCTTGGCCAAAATTGCACCTCCACTTTCCTTTGAACAAATCTATTTTAAACGCACATTCCCATTATGACAAATTAAATGTGAGTTACATTTGTTTGTATTTTAACATGACTACTAACGCAAACTGTTTTATCATATTTATTTTTTATGAATATTATAAAATAAACTTACATCATGTTGATAGTCGGTATCTTTCAAAGATAAAATCTTAATAATTTCTTAGTAAACTCTTTTCTCTAGATTTATCACAATATTATATAGACCTATTTTATTTTGACGTAAGTTGCTAGTATCTTCAAACAAAAAACCTTTATAAAAATTCACACCTTTGTGCTATCGCTGTAGGCTCATTAACTTGTTTCATATAATTCTTAACTATCCTTTGATGATTATTTTATTAGATTGTTTCGTTGGTGGATACTTTCACGAATTTCTATAGTTCAATGCTACTAAAAAACAGCCCAAAACTTTAATTTGTTTTGGACTGTTTTTTAATTATGCTTGCGATGATGTTTTAGTTTCTGAAGTTTGTTCAGCAATGTCATATTTAAACTCTTTACCATCATGATCTACTGTAACTTTCTTACCTTCAATTTGATTACCATCTAATATTAATTCACTTAAATTATCTTCGATAGTTTTTTGTATCGCTCTAATTAATGGTCTTGCACCATATTCAGGATCATATCCTTCTTCAGCGATTTTATCTTTCGCTTTATCAGTAACAATAATATTAATATTTTGTTCTGACAATCGGTTTGTTAATTTATTAACCATCATTGTTACGATTTCTTTTAATTCTTCTTTTGTTAATTTATGGAATACAATGATATCATCAACACGGTTTAAGAATTCTGGGCGGAATGAATTTTTCAATTCTTTCAACATTGTTTTTCGGATTGTTTCATAATCTTGTCCATCACTTGAACCACCGAATCCAGCAAATCGTTGATCTTGTAATTCTTGTGCTCCAACGTTTGATGTCATTATGATAATTGTATTTCTGAAATCAACTGTACGTCCTTTTGTATCTGTCAAATGTCCGTCATCTAAAACTTGTAATAGAATATTAAATACATCCGGATGTGCTTTTTCAATTTCGTCAAATAAAATTACAGAATATGGTTTACGTCTAACTTTTTCAGTTAATTGTCCACCATCATCATGACCAACATATCCTGGAGGAGCACCAACTAATCGGCTCACTGCGTGTTTTTCCATAAATTCACTCATGTCTACACGGATCATCGCATCATCATCGCCAAACATTGATTCAGCTAAAGCTCTAGCTAATTCAGTTTTACCAACACCAGTTGGTCCAAGGAAGATAAAGCTACCAATTGGTCGTTTAGGATCTTTTAACCCTGCACGAGCACGTCTAACCGCTTTACTGATTGAATTAACAGCATCTTTTTGCCCAATAACTCTCTCATGTAATGCATCTTCTAGACTAAGAAGTTTTTCAGATTCTGTTTCATTGATTTTAGTTAATGGGATACCTGTCCATCCTGCAATGACTTCAGCAATATCTTCTTCTGACAATGAAGTTGACATGCCATTTTGTGCGTTTTTCCACTCATTTTTAGCTTCTTCATATTGCTTTTCAAGTTTTGTTTGTTTATCACGCAGATTAGCAGCATTTTCAAACTCTTGAGCATGTACTGCGGCATCTTTTTCATTTTTAACTTTTTCAATTTCTTGTTCAATTTCTTTTAAATTATTAGGTGTCGTATGACTCTTAAGTCTTACTTTAGAACTTGCTTCATCAATTAAATCAATTGCTTTATCTGGTAAGAAACGATCTGAAACGTATCTGTTACTTAATTTAACAGCTGCTTCAATAGCTTCGTCTGAAATATTAATACGATGGTGTGCTTCGTAACGATCTCTTAATCCTTTTAAAATAGCAACTGTATCTACTACTGAAGGTTCATCAACTTGTACAGGTTGGAAACGACGTTCTAAAGCCGCGTCTTTTTCAATATTTTTGCGATATTCATCTAATGTAGTAGCACCAATACATTGTAATTCACCACGTGCTAATGCCGGTTTCAAAATATTCGAAGCATCGATAGCACCTTCAGCACCACCAGCACCAACTAAAGTATGCAACTCATCAATAAATAGGATGACATTACCTGCTTGTTGGATTTCTTCCATAACCTTTTTCAGACGCTCTTCAAATTCACCACGATATTTAGTACCTGCAACTACTGTTCCCATATCTAAAGACATAACACGCTTATCTTTTAATGTCTCTGGTACCTCATTATTCACTATGGCTTGCGCTAAACCTTCAGCAATAGCAGTTTTACCAACACCTGGCTCTCCAATAAGCACAGGATTGTTTTTCGTACGTCTACTTAATACTTCAATTACACGTGTAATTTCTTTATCACGTCCTATAACAGGATCTAATGTACCGTCTTTGGCAATGACTGTTAAGTCACGAGCTAAACTATCTAAAGTTGGAGTATTATTTGACTTACTAGCTTGTGCATTTTTATTACTCATTTCAGGGTTGCCTAAAGCTTTCACAACTTGTGCACGTGCTTTAGTAATATTTAAATCTAGATTTGCAAAAACTCTTGCTGCAACACCTTCATTTTCACGAATCAAGCCTAATAAAATATGTTCCGTTCCAACAAAATTATGATGTAATTTTCTAGCTTCATCCATCGATAATTCAATGACTTTTTTAGCTCTAGGTGTATAATGCAATGTACCAACATGATCTTGACCATGTCCGATTAATTTTTCAACTTCTTCAATTACTTTATCTTCAGTGATATTAAAACTTTCTAATACTTTTGCAGCAATTCCTTCAGGTTCTTTCATTAACCCCAATAATAGGTGTTCTGTTCCTATATTTGAATGATTTAAACGAATTGCTTCTTCTTGTGCATGTGCTAATACGCGCTGTGCACGTTCAGTTAATCTACCAAATAACATAAATAATGACCTCCTACTTTATATGTTCTCTTAGTATATCTGCTCGTTTTTCTTTTACAGATTTGTCATCTTCTTCATCTAATAAAAATGGTGACTGTATAGCTACCATCAATTCATTAAATTTAAAGTTTTGTAATTCAATGTAATTTAAATCTATACCAAGTTTAACTTCGCTTAATCTATAAGAAGCCTCTTCCATAGTTATCATTCTACAGTTTTGTAAAATACCTAGCGAGCGAAAAACACGGTCTTGTGTTTCTAATTGATTATAAGTGTCTAACTTTTGTCGTATTTGTTTTTCTTCATGAATGATTTGATTAACAACTTCTGTTAATGTTTCTATGATTTCTAACTCAGATTTACCAAGTGTAAGTTGGTTGGATACTTGATAAGTATGTCCATAAACTTGCGAACCTTCACCGTAAATACCTCTGATTGTATATCCAAAACGATTAATGGTTTGAGCAATCCGTGTCATTCTTTTCATAATAGATAGACCTGGTAAATGTAGCATCACGCTTGCTCTCATACCAGTACCTATATTGGTAGGACATGTAGTTAAATAACCAAGTTGTTCATCATAACTTATATCAAGGCTTCGATCTAATTCATCATCAATTGATGAAGCTTGATTATATAAAGCCTGTAATGTCGTGTCAGTTCCCATAGCTTGAATACGAATATGGTCCTCTTCATTTATCATGACACTTAAAGATTCATCATCATTCACTAATACTGCGGCTGCTGGTTGTTTTATTAGTTCAGGACTAATCAAATGCTTTGCAACCATTTTCATTTTACTTTGTTGATCCATTTGATCAAGACGCATTAATTCAAAATTTGGCAAGGCATCTTGTACCTCATTTATAACTCTAAATCCATCATTTTCAGTAGCATACATTAGTGGATGCACATGATTTTCTAAATTACGCGCTAACCGAATTCTAGAAGACATAACAATTGGTGTTTCTTCATTACTTTTCATCCATTGGCTGATATTATCATGAATATTATGCGTCATCATGTTGCACCTCACTCTCAGCTTTTAGTGCTTTAATTTCATCTCTAACAATGGCCGCTTCCTCAAAATCTTGGATTTCAATAAGTTTTTTCAAATATTCATTCTTTTCTTCGATTTTTCTCTTTAAAGCTATCTTTTTATGTGAAGAATGTGGTGTCTTTCCAACGTGCTCAAATTGTCCACCTTGAACTCTGCGGACGATATCAATGATGTCATCTTTAAATGTTGCATAACAATTAGCACATCCAAATTTACCAACATGTGCAATATCTTTCAAAGTCATATGACATGATGGGCAACGTTTTTCTTCTTTAAACGCTACTTCTTGAAAATTAATGCCATGTTTCGTAGCTAAATGTTGTAAAATTTGCTTAACAACAAATGCTTCTTCGAAATTATCTTGATGTTCTTGATATTCAGGTTGTTCATTAGCTTGATTCCACGGATGGTGCCCCTCAGCACAAGTTTGACACACCATTTTTTCTTCTGTTTTATTTTTACTTGTAATTTTAACTTTTAATTCCGCTTCATTAAGTTGACAATTTTCACAAAGCACTTCAACACCTCATTTCATTTAGTAATAATTTATAACTGGTAACAAACGTTTTAAAATATTTGCTCTAATAATATCTCTAGAAACCATATCCATTGATAGCGTTTCTCTATCAATAACTGCTTGAATCATTTTAGCTTCACGTTCATTTATTAACATTTTATCTAAAAGCCCATCAATAATATAATAAGCTTGTTGTTGAGAAATAGAAGGTCCAATCAGCTGAAGCAAATGATTAATATAACCTGTTGCATCTCTATTTTCAATTTTAGTGATTCTGATGTAACCACCACCACCACGTTTACTTTCGATTTCATAACCATGTTCATTAGTGAATCGTGTTTTGATTACATAGTTTAATTGTGATGGTACGCAATCAAAACGCTGCGCGATATTCGCTCTCTGAATTTCAACGACATCCTCATTCGACTCTTCAAATAAACGTTTGATGTATTGTTCTATGATGTCAGACATATTGTGCATGTATATCACCCCTTTTTGACCTTCTTTGACTATATTATATGACCTATTTTGACCTTTTTCAATTAATTTGTTTTTATATTTTCAAAAATTTATGATGTTAGCCCTTCCATTTTATTGTATGATAGATTGTAGAAAAAACTAAAGGAATGAGAAATATATGCATATTCTAATTGGGATTATCGGAATTATCTTCTTTTTAGCACTTGCGTTTCTATTTAGCTCAGACAGGAAAAATATTCGCTGGAAATATGTAGGAATTTTACTTGCAATTCAGCTTATCTTTGCATTTATCTTGCTTAAAACTACAATGGGAATCAAGGTTATTGGTGGTATTTCAAACGGTTTTAACTACTTATTATTAAAAGCTGCAGATGGTGTTAACTTTGTATTCGGTGGTATTCAATATATCGATCCTAAGCAACCACCATTCTTCTTCAGTGTATTATTACCTATCGTATTTATTTCAGCGATTATCGGTATCCTTCAATACACAAAGATTTTACCTTTAATCATTAATGTTTTAGGATTCTTAATTTCTAAAATTAATGGTATGGGACGTTTAGAATCATACAATGCAGTTGCTGCAGCAATTTTGGGACAGTCTGAAGTATTTATTTCAATTAAAAAACAATTACCATACATACCTAAGCAACGTTTATACACATTAACAGCTTCAGCAATGTCGACTGTATCTGCTTCAATTATCGGTGCGTACTTTACCTTAATTGAACCTAAATATGTTGTAACGGCTGTTGTCTTAAACTTATTTGGTGGTTTCATTATCGCTTCAATTATTAACCCTTATAAAGTTAATGAAGAAGATGACAAATTATTAGTTGAAGAAACTGAAGAAAGACAACAATCATTCTTCGAAATGCTAGGAGAATATATTTTAGATGGATTTAAAGTAGCTGTCATTGTAGGCGCAATGTTAATCGGATACATTGCCATTATCGCTCTATTAAATGGAATTGTAAGCAATATCTTTAGTACAGTTTCAGGTGGCGCTATTTCTTGGGATTTCCAAACATTAATTGGTTTTGTCTTTGCACCATTTGCATTCTTAGTCGGTGTGCCATGGCAAGATGCAGTTCAAGCCGGTTCAGTTATGGCGACAAAACTATTATCTAACGAATTTGTAGCAATGCAAGCACTTGGTAAACTTAGTGATTTATCTGAACACGCAAAAGGTGTTACATCTGTATTCTTAGTATCATTTGCTAACTTTAGCTCTATTGGTATTATTTCAGGTGCGATTAAATCACTTAATGACAAAAAAGGAGATACAGTTGCCCGCTTTGGTTTGAAACTATTATTCGGTGCAACACTAGTATCATTCATTTCAGCTGCAATCGCTGGATTCTTTATTTAACAAATACATCAACATCGAATTTACCCCTTCAAAAATTTGACTATTCTCAGTCTCTTTGAAGGGGTTTTTTCTTATGTATATCTTTATTTTTTATCATTTTTAATTTTGACATAAAAAATAACTCCTCCAAAGCTAAGTTTGAAGGAGATATTGTCTTCTCAACAAATCTATAAATATCAATAATTCGTTGATTTAGCATACATTAAGCTATGCTTTTTTTACAATATGATTAATAAAGTAATCCGTTACTCTATAGTCATCAGTTAATTCAGGATGGAATGATACGCCTAAATATTTACCTTGCTGGACAGCTACAATTTTCTCATTAACCTTACATAGGATATCTACGCCTTGACCTACTTTTTCAATATGTGGCGCTCTTATAAACACACCTTCAATATCTGTAGCGATACCTTTAATATCTAATTCTGTTTCAAAGCTGTCAACTTGTCTACCGAATGAGTTTCGTTGTACAGTAATATTCAACTTTTTAAGGTATCCTTCTTCACCAACTATATCTTCCGCTAGAACTATTAATCCTGCGCATGTACCAAACATAGGTAAAGTTGAATTTTGTAAAGCCTCTTTAAATCCATATAAATTCATTAATCGACGTAACGTTGTAGACTCGCCACCAGGTAATATTAAGCCCTCGATTTCTTCTAATTGTTCAACTTTTTTAACTGCAATACCTTCATGACCACTTAATTCAATATGTCTAATATGTTCACGTACTGCACCTTGTAATGCTAATACACCTATTTTCATATCTTACCAACCACGCTCTTGCATACGTTCTTCTAATGATAATTGATTGATATCTAAACCTTTCATAGCAGTGCCAAGTTCACTTGCTAATCTTCCAATTAGTTCATAGTCTTGGTAATGTGTTGTTGCTTGAACAATTGCTTTAGCAAATTTTTCTGGATCTTCTGATTTAAAAATACCTGATCCAACGAATACACCATCGGCACCTAATTCCATCATTAAAGCAGCATCTTGAGGAGTCGCAACGCCACCAGCTGCAAAGTTAACTACCGGTAAACGACCATTGTCTTTAATTTGTTTTAAAATTTCATAAGGCGCACCGATATCTTTCGCGAAAGTCATAATCTCATCATCATTCATTACAGTCAATCGACTAACTTCTGAATTAACTTGTCTCATATGTCTTACAGCTTCAACAATATTACCTGTACCTGGTTCACCTTTAGTACGTAACATAGCAGCACCTTCACCAATTCTACGCGCAGCTTCACCTAAATTACGACATCCACATACAAATGGTACTGTAAATTGATCTTTTCTTAAGTGATATTCCTCATCTGCTGGTGTTAACACTTCTGATTCATCAATATAGTCAACACCCATCGCCTCTAATACTCTTGCTTCAGTGATATGACCAATACGTGCTTTAGCCATGACTGGAATAGAAACAGCATTCATTACTTCTTCTACAATTTTAGGGTTTGCCATACGTGCAACGCCACCAGCAGCTCTAATATCAGAAGGTACTCGTTCTAATGCCATAACTGCTACCGCGCCAGCTTCTTCTGCAATTCTTGCTTGCTCAGCATTAACGACATCCATAATAACGCCGCCTTTTTGCATTTCAGCCATACCTCTTTTGACTCTGTCTGATCCAATAATTTTACTCATTATACATAAAATCCCTTTTCAAGTTGATTAAATACATTGTAATGTATAAACTGATATTTAAAAAGGTACAAAATAAGATAAATTTAGGAGGTCAGTTATAAAATTGAAAAACACTTTATACCATCAACTTTATGAAAAATTAAAAAAACAAATAATTGAAGGTCAATTTAAAGAAGGCGATAAATTTTATTCTAAAAGACAATTAAGCAAACATTTATCTATCAGCCAAACAACCGTAGAACATGCATATCAACTTCTATTAGATGAAGGTTACATTTATTCAAGACCTCGCTCTGGATATTTTGTGTCCGAAATTGAATCTTTAACAATTTTAAACAATCAACCTATCCCTTCTCTTTTTGATGATGATTCATATAATCCAAAAGCGAGTGATGAATCTTATGATTATGCTTTTAATTTGGATGAAATAGATACGAAACATTTCCCTATAGAACTTTTCAGAAAGTATTCCAAAGATCTTTATGATACAAATCATTTAAATCAATTACGTAGAGGACACTTTCAAGGAGAATTACATTTAAGATTTCAACTGGCATTTTATTTATTTACTAATCGTGGTGTAATTTGTGATCCTAATCAAATTATAATTGGCTCATCTACCGAACAATTAGTAAATCAATTAGTCGATTTACTTTATACTTCAACGTTTATTATCGAAAAACCTAGTTATCCACCAATCAAAAATATTTTAGATAAAAAACAAGTTGAATATGAACAAATTGAAGTTGAAGATAATGGAATAAACGTAGATGAAGTTATTAAATCACAAAAAAATATAGTTTATATAACACCTTCCCATCAATTTCCAACTGGATATGTAATGGACTTAAAAAAGCGAACTCAATTAATACAATGGGCCCAAGAAAAAGAAGAACGATTTATTATAGAAGATGATTATGATTCCGAGTTTAGATATTTCGGTAAACCCATTCCAGCAATTCAAGGTCTATATTCAAGAGGAGAAAAAGTGATTTATATCAGTACATTTTCAAAGTCTATTTTTCCTAGCTGTCGTGTTGCATATATGGTGTTACCCTATTCTATAATGAAAAAATATCATTCTCAAAATCACATTGAAGGCAACACTGTACCTGTTCATATGCAAAACCTTATTGCAACGTTTATATCTTCCGGTGGTTTTGAAAGGCATTTAAATAAAATGAGACGAATTTATCGTAGAAAACTAACCTATATTTTAAAAAGATTGAAACCTTACAAAGAGCAGCTTGATATTCAAGGTGCTGAAACGGGTATGCATTTTACAATTACAGTAAAAAATGGATTAACATTACAAAAGTGTCTTGATAGAGCAAACAAAGTAAACTTAAAATTACAAGTTTATAATTTCGATGATGATCAAGACTATAAGAAAACCCCTAAATTTATATTAGGCTTTGGCGGTATAGACGATGATGCTTTAAAACCGCATGTAGACGCTCTAATAAAATCATTAATTATAAAGTAACACTTCTTTGACAAAAGTTAGTGTTACTTATGCAATAGCTTGTCTATTGTATAATAATTAATTTCCTTTTTGTAATTCGATAAAGTATATAAAAGAGCAGTAAGATCATTTTCAATTAGATACTGTCTTACTGCTCTTCTCTATTTATACAATATTTTGTTTTAGATGATATCATTTTAGATTTATATAAACACAAAATTAAAATTGTACATACTTAGACAATCGAAAATGAACATTATTAAATTATCATTTCCAAAACTCAATGCGGCTCATCGCATCCATTTTTGCCTGGCAACGTTCTACTCTAGCGGAACGTAAGTTGGCTACCATCGTCGCTAAGAACCTTTCTTGTCTTGTGACAATCGCTTGCTTCTTTCCTCTTCTTCGGCTCTCGCTTACTCATTTAGCTCTACTAAACTCGTTACGCTCTTTTCTTGTTTCGTCAGATTCAAACGTTTTCACTTCGCCAAGCCATTTTTCTTTGTGTTTTCTTTTTTACTTTGACATTTTAGACATAAAAAAAGAGACCTTGCGGTCTCA
>NZ_KV830981.1:0-762 GCF_001836945.1 Staphylococcus sp. HMSC062H10 | reverse complement strand
TTAACTTTTGGTGCGTCTGGTGCCGTCGTATCTAAATTTTCAAGCTGGTTTTTCTTATTATTTATTTCATCAATCAAAGCAGGTACATCTGGTATTTTAGTTGGTCTTTCTAGTTCATTTTTTATTTTTTCTAAACCTTCTTTTATCTCCTCGCCATTTTGATAGTTATTTTCATCTATATCTTCTTCGATTTCTTTAATTATATCTAAGGCTGGTTCTGGATTATAGAAATAAACATTTAATGATCTTACAATCGCTTGACCATCTTCTCCATAAACAGGTTCATCTTTACTGTCTAATAATCGATACGTAATTTTATAACTACCTGTAACTCTTTTTTTAACTATATCATCTAAACTAGGATATTCTTTTCCTTTGGAAACATAACTTTGAACATGATACCCTTCTGGATAATTAACATAATCTTCTGGTTTTATAACTTTATCACTTCTAACCACTAAAGAATTACCAATATTATACTCACTTTTCAAAGTAATATTAGCTTTAGGAACAGAAGCAAAGACTTTGTACTTACTATTATTTTCTTCAGAGTAATCTATTCCAGCTTTAATTATTTTATTTATTAATTCATTAGAACTTAAATTATAATCTTCTGGTTTTATTTTATTAAGAATCCCTCGAGCATTCTCTTTAGAATAAACATCTTCTAAAAGTCTCTTCACTGTTGATTCTCTATTTGTTGATTCATTTATTTTTTTTAACAACTCTTGTTGACCATTGTCAACTTCTTGCCTCTCATTA
>NZ_KV830980.1:36933-180082 GCF_001836945.1 Staphylococcus sp. HMSC062H10 | reverse complement strand
TGGTCTATAAATATGAGGAGGAGCAGGAAAATGACTAACACATTACAAGTAAAACTATTATCAGAAAACGCTATAATGCCCGAACGAAATCATAAGACGGATGCAGGTTATGACATATTTTCAGCTGAAACTGTCGTACTTGAGCCACAAGAAAAAGCAGTGATTAAAACAGATGTAGCTGTAAGTATACCAGAGGGCTATGTCGGACTATTAACTAGTCGTAGTGGTGTAAGTAGTAAAACGTATTTAGTGATTGAAACAGGCAAGATAGACGCGGGATATCATGGCAATTTAGGGATTAATATCAAGAATGATATGGAGCATGACGGCATAACATCATTATACGAAGATTTAGACGACAAACTAGTAAATACTTTAGATATAAAAGGTAATTATATAAACGAAGGAGAAGGCGCTAGAAAGATATATAAAATCAACAAAGGCGACAAACTAGCTCAATTGGTTATCGTGCCTATATGGACACCTGAACTAAAGCAAGTGGAGGAATTCGAGAGTGTTTCAGAACGTGGAGCAAAAGGCTTCGGAAGTAGCGGAGTGTAAAGACATCTTAGATCGGGTCAAGGAGGTTTTGGGGAAGTGAGTTACATCATTACATTAGTTCCAATACTTGTATTCATAGTAATATTTAACAATTTACTCAACAGATATATGGTTTTGTACAAAGAATTAGATTTATTTACATGCAGAATTGGAATGTTATTGGTCTTAATCGTTCTAGTAGATTTTGCAAAGCAACAAAATATGTTGGCTACATTGAGTGTTTTACTAATACTTTTATTCATAGAAAAACTTAGAACCATTCAAAGGAGTGATGAGAAGTGACACAATATAAAATAAGCTATTTTAACAGTTACTATAAATTTTATCCGTACTTAATCGTAAGAAGTGTGATTTTACAGCCAAGTGAAATAGGTGACGAGTAAGTGACACAATATTTAGTCACAACATTCAAAGATTCAACAGGGCGTAAACATACGCACATAACTAAAGTTAAGAGCAATCAAAGGTTTACAGTTGTTGAGGCAGAGAGTAAAGAAGAAGCGAAAGAGAAATATGAGTCACAAAATACACCTATTGTTTACTACACTAATAATTCTAAAGTGACCTTATTCGAAAGACCTAGTGAAGAAGTATTAGGTTCTTTGTTCGAAAAGAAATAAAATCATTAAAGAGGGGAGATAATAATGTTTAATACACCTAAAATGAAATTACCAGAAAAGCACACCGAGGTATTTAAGACGTATAAAAATGGAACGCCAGAAGAAAAAGCTGAGATTGAAGGCTGTTTTATTAAAACTGTTAAAGATGAAGATAGTGAATTTTACAGCCCTATGTTAGCCAGTCTAAATGAACAACAGTTAAAGAGTATGTTGAGACAGGTACTTTTTTTGATTGATACAGGAGATGACAATGATGATTAAACAAATATTAAGACTAATATTCTTACTAGCAATGTATGAGCTAGGTAAGTATGTAACTGAGCAAGTATATATTATGATGACGGCTAATGATGATGTAGAGGCGCCGAGTGACTTCGCAAAGTTGAGCGATCAGTCTGATTTGATGAGGGCGGAGGTGACAGAGTAGATGATGTGGTTAGTCATAGCAATTATATTACTAGTCATCTTATTGTTTGGTGTGATGTTGCAAGCTGAACAGTTAAAAGGCGATGTGAAAGTTAAAGAGCGGGAGATAGAGATATTAAGAAGTAGATTGAGACATTTTGAAGATTAAAAATATTTGTATGGAGGGTATTCATGACTAAAAAGAAATATGGATTAAAATTATCAACAGTTCGAAAGTTAGAAGATGAGTTGTGTGATTATCCTAATTATCATAAGCAACTCGAAGATTTAAGAAGTGAAATAATGACACCATGGATTCCAACAGATACAAATATAGGCGGGGAATTTGTACCGTCTAATACATCGAAAACAGAAATGGCAGTAACTAATTATCTTTGTAGTATACGAAGAGGTAAAATCCTCGAGTTTAAGAGTGCAATTGAACGTATAATCAACACATCAAGTAGGAAAGAACGCGAGTTCATTCAAGAGTATTATTTTAATAAAAAGGAATTAGTGAAAGTTTGTGATGACATACACATTTCTGATAGAACTGCTCATAGAATAAAAAGGAAAATCATATCTAGATTGGCGGAAGAGTTAGGGGAAGAGTGAAATTGGCAGTAAAGTGGCAGTTTTTGATACCTAAAATGAGATATTATGATAGTGTAGGATATTGATTATCTTACTGCGTTTCCCTTATCGCAATTAGGAATAAAGGATCTATGTGGGTTGGCTGATTATAGCCAATCCTTTTTTAATTTTAAAAAGCGTATAGCGCGAGAGTTGGTGGTAAATGAAATGAACGAAAAACAAAAGAGATTCGCAGATGAATATATAATGAATGGATGTAATGGTAAAAAAGCAGCAATTTCAGCAGGTTATAGTAAGAAAACAGCAGAGTCTTTAGCAAGTCGATTGTTAAGAAATGTTAATGTTTCGGAATATATTAAAGAACGATTAGAACAGATACAAGAAGAGCGTTTAATGAGTATTACAGAAGCTTTAGCGTTATCTGCTTCTATTGCTAGAGGAGAACCTCAAGAGGCTTACAGTAAGAAATATGACCATTTAAACGATGAAGTGGAAAAAGAGGTTACTTACACAATCACACCAACTTTTGAAGAGCGTCAGAGATCTATTGACCACATACTAAAAGTTCATGGTGCGTATATCGATAAAAAAGAAATTACTCAGAAAAATATTGAGATTAATATTGGTGAGTACGATGACGAAAGTTAAATTAAACTTTAACAAACCGTCTAATGTTTTCAATAGAAACATATTCGAAATACTAACCAATTACGATAACTTCACTGAAGTACATTACGGTGGAGGTTCGAGCGGTAAGTCTCACGGCGTTATACAAAAAGTTGTACTCAAAGCATTGCAAGATTGGAAATATCCTAGGCGTATACTGTGGCTTAGAAAAGTACAATCAACAATTAAAGATAGTTTGTTCGAAGATGTTAAAGATTGTTTGATAAACTTTGGTATTTGGGACATGTGCCTTTGGAATAAGACTGATAACAAAGTTGAATTGCCAAACGGCGCAGTTTTTTTGTTTAAAGGATTAGATAACCCAGAGAAAATAAAGTCGATAAAAGGCATATCAGACATAGTCATGGAAGAAGCGTCTGAATTCACACTAAATGATTACACGCAATTAACGTTGCGTTTGAGGGAGCGTAAACACGTGAATAAGCAAATATTTTTGATGTTTAACCCAGTATCTAAACTGAATTGGGTTTATAAGTATTTCTTTGAACATGGTGAACCAATGGAAAATGTCATGATTAGACAATCTAGTTATCGAGATAATAAGTTTCTTGATGAAATGACACGACAAAACTTAGAGTTGTTAGCAAATCGTAATCCAGCATATTACAAAATTTATGCGTTAGGTGAATTTGCTACACTAGACAAATTGGTTTTCCCTAAGTATGAAAAACGTTTAATAAATAAAGATGAGTTAAGACATTTACCTTCTTATTTTGGATTGGACTTTGGCTACGTTAATGATCCTAGTGCTTTTATACATTCTAAAATAGATGTAAAGAAAAAGAAGTTATACATCATTGAAGAGTATGTTAAACAAGGTATGCTGAATGATGAAATAGCTAATGTCATAAAGCAACTTGGTTATGCTAAAGAAGAAATTACAGCAGATAGTGCAGAACAAAAAAGTATAGCTGAATTAAGGAATCTAGGGCTTAAAAGGATTTTACCAACCAAAAAAGGGAAGGGCTCGGTTGTACAAGGGTTACAATTCTTAATGCAATTTGAAATCATTGTTGATGAACGTTGTTTCAAGACTATTGAAGAGTTTGACAACTACACATGGCAAAAGGACAAAGATACAGGTGAATATACTAATGAACCAGTAGATACATACAATCATTGTATCGATTCGCTGCGTTATTCTGTGGAACGATTCTACAGACCAGTTAGAAAACGTACAAATGTAGGTTCGAAAGTTGACACAATAAAATCTCTAGGATTATAGGAGGGAACAAATGTTAAAAGTAAACGAATTTGAAACAGATACAGATCTACGGGGAAACATAAATTACTTATTTAATGATGAAGCCAATGTTGTTTACACATATGACGGGACGGAATCCGATTTATTACAAAACGTTAATGAAGTAAGTAAATACATTGAACATCACATGGATTATCAACGACCTAGATTGAAAGTGTTAAGTGATTATTACGAAGGTAAAACTAAGAACTTAGTTGAGTTAACACGATGCAAAGAAGAGTACATGGCAGATAACCGTGTAGCGCATGATTACGCATCTTATATTAGCGATTTTATCAACGGCTATTTCTTGGGTAATCCAATTCAATATCAAGATGATGACAAAGATGTATTAGAAGCTATTGAGGCGTTCAATGATTTGAATGATGTTGAGTCACACAATAGATCTCTAGGATTAGACTTATCAATTTACGGTAAAGCTTATGAGTTAATGATTAGAAACCAAGATGATGAAACGCGTTTATACAAGAGTGATGCGATGAGCACTTTTGTCATATACGACAATACAATTGAACGTAATAGTATCGCAGGCGTTAGATATTTAAGAACTAAACCAATAGACAAGACTGACGAAGATGAAGTGTTTACAGTTGATTTATTTACTTCTCACGGTGTTTATAGATATCTTACCAGTAGAACAAGTGGATTGAAGCTCACACCACGTGAAAGCAATTTTGAATCCCACTCATTTGAACGTATGCCTATTACAGAATTCAGCAACAATGAAAGAAGAAAGGGAGATTACGAGAAAGTAATCACTTTAATTGATTTGTATGATAATGCTGAATCAGATACAGCTAACTATATGAGTGATTTAAATGACGCTATGCTACTTATTAAAGGTAATTTGAATTTAGATCCCGTAGAAGTTAGAAAACAAAAGGAAGCTAACGTGTTGTTTTTAGAACCGACTGTTTATGCTGATAGCGAAGGTAGAGAAACAGAAGGCTCTGTTGACGGCGGTTATATTTATAAACAATACGATGTGCAAGGTACAGAAGCTTATAAAGACCGTTTAAACAGTGATATACACATGTTTACTAATACACCTAACATGAAAGATGATAACTTTAGTGGCACTCAATCAGGTGAGGCAATGAAATACAAATTATTCGGATTAGAACAACGTACTAAAACTAAAGAAGGATTGTTTACTAAAGGGTTAAGACGTCGTGCTAAGTTGTTAGAGACGATACTTAAAAATACACGGTCAATTGACGCTAACAAAGATTTCAATACTGTTAGATACGTATACAACAGAAACTTACCTAAATCATTAATCGAAGAATTAAAAGCTTATATTGATTCTGGCGGGAAGATTAGCCAAACAACTTTAATGTCTCTATTCTCGTTCTTCCAAGACCCTGAATTAGAAGTCAAAAAAATAGAAGAAGATGAGAAAGAATCTATTAAAAAAGCTCAAAAAGGCATTTATAAAGACCCTAGAGACATCAATGATGACGAACAAGATGATGATACAAAAGATACTGTTGATAAAAAGGAATGATTGTAATTGCCTAACAAAAACACTCAAGAATATTGGGAAGAACGCGGACGCAAAGCAATCGAGAATGAGTTGAAGCGTGATAAAACTAAAGCTGAAGAAATAGAACGTATATTGAATATGATGATTAAACGCATTGAAAAAGAAATCAATGCGTTTATTGTTAAGTACGGAGATTTTGCAGGCGTTACATTACAAGAAGCACAAAAGATTATTGATGAGTTCGATGTAAAAGCGTTTCAAGAAGAAGCAAAAAGATTGGTCGAAAACAAGGACTTTAGCGATAGAGCAAATGAAGAATTAAAGAAGTATAACACTAAGATGTATGTATCTAGAGAACAGATGTTAAAGATTCAAATAGAATTCTTAATTGCTTATGCAACAGCTCAAACAGAATTATCGATGAGGGAATATTTCGAATCAACAGCTTATCGTGTGTTCAGTGATCAAGCGGGTATTTTAGGTGAAGGTGTACAAGTAGCTAAAGAAGTTATAGATACAATCGTTGATACACAATTTCATGGTGTCGTTTGGTCAGAGCGATTATGGACTAATACCGAAGCAATGAAACAAGAAGTAGAAGAAATAATTGCTAATGTAGTTATTAGAGGTCGACATCCTAATGAATATGTTAAAGATATGCGCAAGCACTTAAATAAATTCGAAGGCACAGCACGACAAAAGACCGCAGCAATTAAATCATTGCTTTATACGGAATCGGCACGTGTTCACGCACAATCAAGCATTGACAGCATGAAAGAAATTTCACCGGAAGGATATTATATGTATATTGCAAAAATCGATAATAGAACAACTAAAGTATGCAAAGGGCTTAATGGAGAAATATTCAAAGTTAAAGACGCTAAAATTGGTGTTAATTTCTATCCTATGCATATCAATTGTCGTTCAGATTGCGCTTTACTACCTAAATCTATGTGGCCGAAAAAACCAAGCAAGAAACGAAAAACAAAATACTTCGGAGGGAAAGTGAAAAGCGGTGATTGATTTAAAAGTAAAGTTTTTTAAAGGCAAGTTAGTTTTGTATGACAGTAAATTAAATGTTTGGAGGATACTAATATGAGTAATACTGACAAATACCTTAGAGACATAGCAAGAGAATTAAAAGGTATACGTAAAGAGTTACAAAAGCGAAACGAAACAGTTATTATTGATGCAAACTTAGACAGTGTAAGGTCGGCAGTATTAGCCGATAAAGAAAAATCGAAATATAATGAACTTCTCTTTTAATAGCTAGCACTTAATTGTGTTGGCTATTTTTTATGTCCAAACCATGCTTATGACAATAAAAGATGCAAGTGTAACAGCCCGAACCATGTATGGCTTAAAACTAATCAAGAGTAAATAAATGAGGTGTAAAAACTATGGATATCCAAGAAAAGTTAAAACTCAAATTACAGTTTTTTGCTGAAGAATCAGATGGAGATAATGGAAAATCAAAAGATAACAACGATGATGAAGGCAAAGACAAACAAGACAAAAAGACTAATTCAGAAGAAGAAATCGAAAAAAGACTACAAGAAGAATATAACAAGCGTCTTAAAGAAGAATTAAGTCGTCGTATGAAGCAGAAAGAAAAAGAGAAACAAGAAGCTGTTGATGAAGCTAAACGATTAGCAAAAATGAACAAAGATCAAATCGCTGAATATGAACGCGAACAAATGGAAAAAGAGCTGGAGCAATTACGCTCAGAAAAACAATTAAATGAAATGCGTTCAGAAGCAAGGAAAATGTTAAGTGAAGCAGAAGTTGATTCATCAGATGAGGTTGTTAATTTAGTTGTAACAGATACTGCTGAACAAACTAAATTGAATGTTGAAGCTTTTTCTAATGCAGTAAAAAAAGCGGTTAATGAAGCGGTTAAGATTAACGCTAGACAATCGCCATTGACTGGTGGAGATTCATTTAATCACTCGACTAAAAATAAACCGCAAAACTTAGCTGAAATAGCTAGACAAAAAAGAATTATTAAAAATTAACGGAGGCATTTAAATGGAACAAACACAAAAATTAAAATTAAATTTGCAACATTTTGCGAGTAACAATGTTAAACCGCAAGTATTTAACCCTGATAATGTAATGATGCACGAAAAGAAAGATGGCACGTTGATGAATGAATTCACAACGCCCATCTTACAAGAGGTTATGGAAAACTCTAAAATTATGCAATTAGGTAAGTACGAACCAATGGAAGGTACTGAGAAGAAGTTTACTTTTTGGGCTGATAAACCAGGTGCTTACTGGGTAGGTGAAGGTCAAAAAATCGAAACATCTAAAGCTACATGGGTTAATGCTACTATGAGAGCGTTTAAATTAGGGGTTATCTTACCTGTAACAAAAGAATTTTTGAATTACACTTATTCACAATTCTTTGAAGAAATGAAGCCTATGATTGCTGAAGCATTCTATAAAAAGTTTGATGAAGCGGGTATTTTGAATCAAGGTAACAATCCATTCGGTAAATCAATTGCACAATCAATTGAAAAAACTAATAAGGTTATTAAAGGTGACTTCACACAAGATAACATTATTGATTTAGAGGCATTACTTGAAGATGACGAATTAGAAGCAAATGCGTTTATCTCAAAAACACAAAACAGAAGCTTGTTACGTAAAATTGTAGATCCTGAAACTAAGGAACGTATTTATGACCGTAACAGTGATACGTTAGATGGTCTACCTGTGGTTAATCTTAAATCAAGTAACTTAAAACGTGGTGAATTAATCACTGGTGACTTCGACAAATTGATTTATGGTATCCCTCAATTAATCGAATACAAAATCGATGAAACCGCACAATTATCTACAGTTAAAAACGAAGATGGCACACCTGTAAACTTGTTTGAACAAGACATGGTGGCATTACGTGCAACTATGCATGTAGCATTGCATATCGCTGATGATAAAGCGTTTGCTAAGTTAGTTCCTGCTGACAAAAGAACAGATTCAGTTCCAGGAGAAGTTTAATAAATAATTAGGAGTGGTAACATGCCCGAAATCATTGGAATTGTTAAAGTAGATTTTACAGATTTAGAAGATAACAGACATGTCTATATGAAAGGGCATGTCTACCCTCGCAAAGGTTATGATCCTACAGATGAACGTATCAAAGCTTTAGCTAGTGTTGAAAATAAACGCAACGAACAAATGATTTACATTGTAAATGACAAATTAACCAAAAAAGAACTTGTCGAAATAGCAAGTGTTGCTGGCTTACAAGTTGATGAAAAACAAACAAAAGCTGAAATTATCAATGCTTTTGAGTCACTAGAGTAGGTGGTTATATGACTACGCTAGCTGATGTAAAAAAACGTATTGGTCTTAAAGATGAAAAGCAAGATGAACAATTAGAGGAAATTATAAAAAGTTGTGAAAGCCAGTTGTTATCAATGTTACCTATTGAGGTTGGAGAAATACCCGAAAGATTTAGTTACATGATCAAAGAAGTTGCAGTTAAACGCTACAACAGGATTGGTGCTGAAGGTATGACATCAGAAGCGGTTGACGGACGTAGCAATGCGTATGAATTGAACGATTTCAAGGAGTATGAAGCTATTATTGATAATTACTTTAATGCTAGAACGAGAACTAAAAAAGGAAGGGCTGTGTTCTTTTGAGATATGAAGATAGAGCTGTTTTTCAATTAGAACAAGTAGCAACTTACAATCCTAAAACTAGCAAAAAAGAAAACACGCTAATCACTTATGATGCGATACCATGCAATATTAATCCTATTTCTAGAGCAAGAAAGCAACTTGAATTTGGCGATTTAAAAAACGATGTAAGTGTCCTGAGGATAAAAGAATCCATATCTTCCCCTGTTAGCCACGTGTTAATTAATGGTATTCGCTACAAGATAGTTGATACAAGGACATACAGACACGAAACGTCATATTATATCGAAGAGGTCAATTGATGAATATAGATGGATTAGACGCACTGTTAAACCAATTTCACGATATGAAAACCAACATTGATGATGATGTAGATGATATTTTACTAGACAAAGCTAAAGAATACGTAGTAAGAGCTAAATTAAAGGCTAGAGAAGTAATGAATAAGGGTTATTGGACTGGTAATTTATCACGCAATATCAGATATAAAAAAACTGGCGATTTGCAATACACTATCACATCGCATGCGGCTTATAGTGGTTTCTTAGAGTTTGGTACTCGATACATGGAGGCAGAACCTTTTATGTGGCCGGTATACGAAGTGATTAAAAAATCAACTGTAGAAGAGCTGAAAGCGTTGTTTGAATAGGAGATAAAAGCATGACACCGAACTTACAACTTTATAATAAAGCGTATGAAACGCTACAAGGATATGGATTCCCTGTTATTTCTCGTAAAGAGATGCAACAAGAGATTCCGTATCCTTTTTTTGTCATAAAAATGCCGGAGTCAAATAGAAGTAAGTACACGTTTGATAGTTATTCCGGCGACACGAATTTAGTTATTGATATTTGGAGTGTAAGTGATGATTTAGGACATCATGACAGACTTGTTAAAAGATGTATCGATGATTTAACACCTAGCGTTAAAACAAACGATTATGACTTTGAAGAAGACGACATCAATATCACACAGTTAGTCGATGATACTACTAATAAAGAGTTACTACACACATCAGTAACGATAACGTACAAAACATATTAAAAAACGGAGGAATATTGAATGGCAAATATGAAAAATAGTAATGACCGTATTATTTTGTTTAGAAAAGCAGGCGAAAAAGTCGATGCTACTAAAATGCTTTTTTTAACTGAATACGGTTTATCACATGAAGCTGATACGGATACAGAGGATACAATGGACGGTTCTTATAACACTGGTGGTTCAGTTGAATCAACAATGTCTGGTACTGCTAAAATGTTTTATGGTGACGATTTTGCAGATGAAATTGAAGATGCAGTTGTAGATCGCGTATTGTATGAAGCTTGGGAAGTTGAAAGTAGAATACCAGGCAAAAATGGAGATGCTACTAAATTTAAAGCGAAATATTTCCAAGGTTTCCACAATAAATTTGAATTAAAAGCAGAAGCTAACGGTATTGATGAATATGAATATGAATACGGAGTGAATGGTCGTTTCCAACGTGGGTTCGCAACATTGCCTGAGGCTGTGACAAAGAAACTTAAGGCGACTGGATACAGATTCCATGACACTACAAAAGAAGATGCGTTAACTGGCGAAGAGTTAACAGTAATTCCTCAACCTAAAGCAGATTCATCACCGGTTACACCAAGAGAGGTATAAAAAATAGGGCGTTAAGCCCTTTTTATTTTTGTTTAAATTAATCATGAATGGAGATTTTAAATTATGAATGTAGAAATTAATGGAAATTCACTAGAGTTAAGTTTTGGTTTTAAATTTTTAAGAGAGATCGATAACCGATTAGGTTTAAAAGTTGAACAAGCGTCTATCGGTCAAGGTGTATCAATGTTGCCTGTAGGTTTAGAAAGTGGAAATCCTGTAGTGATTGGCGAAGTTTTAATTGCAGCTACATCTCACTTGAAAAAACGAGCAATTACTATTAATAACATTGATGAAGCACTAGACGAAATCGCAGAAAATATTGGGCTAGAAGAATTCGGTTCAGATATTTTAACAGAGTTGGGAAAGCGACCTATGACCCGAAACCTAGTCGAAGTAGTGGAAGCGGAAGAGAAACCAGCGGAAGCGTAATAACTTACGACAGAATCGTTATCACTTGTATGTCGACACTCGGTATTACAGATTTAAATGTTATCGAGCAAATGACATTAACAGAATATAACTATCGAATGTATGCGAAAGAATATGAAATGCTAACCCAAGAATTCGAACGTTACAAACTTGCGTTTGCTATTCGTGACGCGGCAGCTACTAAAAACGTTGGTACAGAAAATAAACCTAAAGAGGAATATGTTTTTAACAACGCAAACGACGTATTGCCTTATGAAGAAAATATCCAACGGCTTAACGAAGGTAAAGATATAAGGTTTAGTAGCGAACGTGATGAATACGAACCACAAAATAATGAATTCTTTAAAGTTATAGCAGAATTTAATAAGCGATAGAAAGAGAGGTGTTAATGTGACGGAATATAAAATTAAAGCGACTATTGAAGCTAGTGTAGCCAAATTCAAAAGGCAAATCGATAGTGCGGTTAAGTCCGTACAAAAATATAAACGTACAGCTGATAAAACTAAAGATGTCGATTTAAGTGCTAATGATAAAAATTTACAAAAGGCCGTAAAGGTTGCTAAGAAGACTTTAGATTCGTTCAGTAGTGAAAAAGCAAAAGCTAAATTAGATGCTAAAATAGAAGATCTACAACAAAAAGTTTTAGAAGCAAGTTTTGAATTAAATCAATTAGATTCAAAAGAAGTTACACCAGAAGTTAAGTTAGAAAAACAAAAGTTAATTAAAGATATCGCTGAAACAGAAGCTAAGTTATCAGAACTAGAAAAGAAACGTGTCAATATTGACGTCAATGCTGATAACAGTAAATTCAATCGAGTGTTAAAAGTATCTAAAGCTAGTCTTGAAGCTTTAAATAGGTCTAAAGCCAAAGCTATTTTAGATGTAGACAACAGTGTTGCTAATTCTAAAATCAAACGTACTAAAGAAGAGCTTAAAAGTATTCCAAATAAAACTAGATCTCGACTTGATGTAGATACAAGGCTTTCTATACCAACTATTTATGCGTTTAAAAAATCATTAGACGCATTGCCAAACAAAAAAACAACAAAGGTAGATGTCGATACTAATGGTTTAAAGAAAGCTTATGCCTACATAATAAAAGCAAACGACAATTTCCAAAGACAGATGGGGAATTTAGCTAATATGTTCCGTGTGTTCGGTACTGTAGGTTCTAATATGGTTGGTGGATTACTAACTTCATCTTTTAGCATTTTAATACCTGTAATAGCGAGCGTAGTACCTGTAGTGTTTGCACTATTAAACGCTATCAAAGTGTTAACTGGTGGTGTACTTGCTTTAGGTGGTGCGGTAGCAATAGCCGGCGCTGGCTTTGTAGCATTTGGCGCAATGGCTATCAGCGCTATAAAGATGCTTAATGATGGCACTTTACAAGCTAGCTCAGCAACAAACGAATACAAAAAAGCTTTAGATGGCGTAAAGTCAGCATGGACTGATATTATAAAGCAAAATCAATCCGCTATCTTCACAACTCTTGCAAATGGTTTAAATACTGTTAAAACAGCAATGCAGAGCTTGCAACCATTTTTTAGTGGTATTTCAAGAGGAATGGAAGAGGCGTCTCAAAGTGTACTTAAATGGGCTCAAAATAGCGGTGTAGCATCAAGGTTCTTCAACATGATGAATACAACTGGTGTTTCGGTATTTAACAAGCTATTAAGTGCTGCAGGCGGTTTCGGTGACGGATTAGTCAATGTATTCACACAATTAGCGCCACTGTTTCAATGGTCGGCTGATTGGTTGGATAGATTAGGTCAATCTTTCTCTAACTGGGCTAATAGTGCAGCTGGAGAAAATTCGATAACTCGTTTTATTGAATACACAAAAACAAACTTACCTATCATTGGTAATATTTTCAAAAATGTTTTCGTTGGAATTAACAATTTGATGAATGCATTCAGTGGATCATCAACTGGAATCTTCCAATCTCTTGAACAAATGACAGCTAAGTTTAGGGAATGGTCTGAACAAGTAGGACAATCTCAAGGGTTCAAAGACTTTGTCAGTTATATACAAACAAATGGACCACTAATAATGCAATTAATTGGGAACATTGCAAGAGGATTAGTTGCATTCGCAACAGCGATGGCTCCTATAGCTAGTGCAGTATTACGCGTTGCAGTAGCAATAACTGGTTGGATAGCTAACTTGTTTGAGGCGCATCCGGCTACAGCACAATTAGTTGGCGTCATTATAACTTTAGTTGGTGCATTTAGATTTTTAATACCGATTATTCTTGCTGTATCTAACTTTATGGGTGGCGGATTAATAGGTAGGATCATTGCGTTAGTAAGTAAGTTCGGTTTATTAAGAGCGGGATTAACAATTTTAAAAGGTGCGTTCATGTTATTAAAAGGACCATTAAAAATTATATCAGTTATATTCCAATTGTTATTCGGTAAGATTGGATTAATTAGAAATGCTATCACAGGACTAGTAACTGTGTTTGGTATTTTAGGTGGTCCAATAACAATAGTTATTGGTGTAATCGCTGCATTAATAGCTATATTCGTTTTATTGTGGAATAAAAATGAAGGATTCAGAAACTTTATTATAAATGCTTGGAATGCGATAAAAACGTTTATGGTTACAGTTTGGAATGTGTTGAAAACTGTAGCTTCGGTTGTATGGAATGCTATTTTAAAAGCTATCACTACAGCAGTAACTAATGTATACAATTTTATAATGATTGTTTGGAATCAAATAGTCGCTTATTTACAAGGGTTATGGAATGGAATTATCGCTATTGCAACAACGGTATGGAACCTTTTAGTTACAATCATCACAACTGTTTTCACGACGATAATGACAATAGTTATGACGATATGGACAGCTATTTGGACATTCTTAAGTACAATCTGGAACACGATAATTACAATCGCTACTACGATTTGGAATTTGTTAGTCACTGTAATAACTACAGTATTTACCACAATTATGACTATCGCAATGACAATTTGGAACGCTATTTGGACGTTCTTACAAACGTTGTGGAACACTATAGTTACTGTGGCAACTAAGGTTTGGAACGCTATCACTACAACTATATCTACTGCGTTACAAGCGGCATGGAGTTTTATTTCTAATATATGGAATACGATTTGGAGTTTCTTATCTGGTATATTAACGACAATTTGGAATAAAGTTGTAAGCATATTCACACAAGTTGTATCAACTATATCAGACAAAATGTCTCAAGCTTGGAACTTCATCGTGACTAAAGGTATGCAATGGGTATCTACTATAACAAGTACGCTAATTAACTTTGTTAATAGAGTTATTCAAGGATTCGTTAATGTTGTAAACAAAGTTAGTCAAGGTATGACAAATGCAGTAAATAAAATAAAAAGCTTTATAGGAGATTTTGTGTCTGCAGGTGCTGATATGATCCGTGGTTTAATTAGAGGTATTGGACAAATGGCTGGCCAATTAGTAGATGCAGCTAAAAATGTTGCTAAGAAAGCTTTAGATGCAGCTAAAAGTGCTTTGGGTATTCACTCACCTTCACGTGAATTCATGGATGTTGGTATGTATTCAATGCTAGGTTTCGTTAAAGGTATAGATAATCATTCAAGTAAAGTTATCCGTAATGTTTCTAATGTTGCAGATAAAGTAGTCGATGCATTTCAACCTACATTAAACGCACCTGACATTTCTAGTATTACAGGAAACTTAAGTAATTTAGGTGGAAATATAAATGCGCAAGTACAACACACACATTCTATTGAAACATCACCGAACATGAAAACTGTTAAAGTTGAATTCGATGTCAATAACGATGCGCTTACTAGTATTGTTAACGGCAGAAATGCTAAACGCAATTCTGAGTATTACTTATAAAGGAGGTTACAAATGGACATAGAATTAACAAAAAAAGATGGTACTGTAATCAAATTAAGTGAATACGGATTTATCGTTAACGATATAGTAATTGATAGCATGCAAATCAACACAAAGTATCAAGACAAAGAAAATATGAACGGTCGTATATTAATGGGGAGCAATTATATCAGTAGAGATATAGTTGTTCCTTGTTTTTGTAAAGTTAAAAATCGTTCAGACATTGCTTATATGCGAGATATGTTGTATTCGTTAACGACAGACATAGAACCTATGTATTTACGAGAAATAAGAAGAAAAGAAGAGTTGAATTACAGGTTTACTCAACCAACTTCTGATGATTACGTGAAATTAGATAAAAACAACTTCCCGGATTATGAATATTCAAGACACGATCAACAAATTTATGTAAATGGTAAACAGTATAAAGTTATTTTTAACGGAGTTATAAACCCTAAACAAAAAGGTAATAAAGTTTCTTTTGAACTAAAATTCGAAACTACAGAATTACCATACGGCGAAAGTATTGGAACAAGCCTAGAGTTAGAAGAAAACAAAAAGGTTGGATTGTGGTCGTTTGATTTTAATATTGATTGGCATGCAGGCGGAGACAAAAGAAAGTATACATTTGAAAATTTGAGCAAAGGTACAGTTTACTATCATGGTAGTGCTCCTAACGACCAATTCAACATGTATAAAAAGATAACAATTATTTTAGGCGAAGATACAGAATCGTTTGTATGGAATTTAACGCATGCTGAAATAATGAAAATCGAAGGGATCAAACTAAAAGCTGGAGACAGAATTGTTTATGATAGCTTCCGAGTTTATAAAAACGGTGTCGAAATAAGCACTGAAACGAACATAGCCCAACCAAAATTTAAATACGGAGCTAATAAATTTGAGTTTAATCAAACAGTTCAAAAAGTTCAGTTTGATTTGAAATTTTATTATAAGTAGGTGTCAGAATGACAATAATTGTAAGACCACCTAAAGGTAATGGCGCACCTGTACCAGTAGAAACAACTTTAGTAAAAAAAGTTAATGCTGACGGTGTATTAACTTTTGATATTCTAGAAAACAAATATACTTATGAAGTTATTAACGCTATAGGGAAAAGATGGATTGTTAGTCATGTCGAAGGTGAAAACGACAAGAAAGAATATGTAATAACTGTCATTGATAGGAAATCAGAAGGCGACAGACAACTGGTTGAATGTACTGCTAGAGAGATTCCTATAGACAAGTTAATGATTGATAGGATTTATGTTAATGTAACAGGATCTTTTACAGTAGAAAGATATTTTAACATTGTGTTTCAAGGTACTGGAATGCTTTTTGAAGTCGAAGGTAAGGTTAAGTCTTCGAAGTTTGAAAATGGTGGTGAAGGCGATACAAGGTTAGAAATGTTTAAAAAGGGATTAGAACATTTCGGTTTAGAATATAAAATAACGTATGACAAAAAGAAAGACAGATATAAGTTTGTATTGACGCCTTTTGCAAATCAAAAAGCGTCTTATTTTATTTCTGACGAAGTCAACGCCAACGCTATAAAACTCGAGGAAGATGCAAGTGATTTCGCCACCTTCATTAGAGGATATGGTAATTATTCAGGAGAAGAAACATTCGAACACGCTGGGCTCGTAATGGAAGCTAGAAGTGCATTAGCTGAAATATACGGCGACATCCACGCAGAACCATTTAAAGATGGTAAAGTGACTGACCAAGAAACTATGGATAAAGAATTACAATCGAGATTGAAAAAGTCGTTAAAACAATCTTTGTCTTTGGACTTTTTGGTGTTAAGAGAATCATATCCAGAAGCAGACCCACAACCCGGAGACATAGTACAAATAAAATCTACCAAACTAGGTTTGAATGATTTAGTCCGTATAGTACAAGTTAAAACGATTAGGGGTATAAACAATGTAATTGTTAAGCAAGATGTAACGCTTGGTGAGTTTAATCGAGAACAACGATATATGAAAAAAGTTAATACTGCAGCTAACTATGTTTCTGGATTAAATGACGTTAATCTTTCCAATCCTAGTAAAGCGGCAGAAAACTTGAAGTCTAAAGTAGCGTCGATAGCTAAATCAACACTCGATTTGATGAGTAGAACTGATCTAATTGAAGGCAAACAACAGAAAGTGAGTTCTAAGACTGTAACTACATCAGATGGCACTATCGTTCACGATTTTATAGATAAATCAAACATTAAAGATGTAAAAACGATTGGAACGATTGGTGATTCTGTAGCTAGAGGATCACATGCGAAAACAAATTTTACTGAAATGTTAGGCAAGAAGTTAAAAGCTAAAACGACCAACCTTGCAAGAGGTGGCGCAACAATGGCAACAGTTCCAATAGGTAAAGAAGCGGTAGAAAATAGCATTTATAGACAAGCAGAGCAAATAAGAGGAGACCTAATCATATTACAAGGTACAGATGATGACTGGTTACATGGTTATTGGGCAGGTGTACCGATAGGCACTGATAAAACCGACACTAAAACGTTTTACGGCGCCTTTTGTTCTGCAATTGAAGTTATCAGGAAAAATAATCCAGCTTCAAAAATACTTGTAATGACAGCTACTAGGCAATGCCCTATGAGTGGTACAACGATACGCCGTAAAGATACGGACAAAAACAAACTAGGGTTAACTTTAGAGGATTATGTCAATGCTCAGATATTGGCTTGTAGTGAATTGGATGTACCAGTATATGATGCCTATCATACAGATTATTTTAAGCCATATAATCCAGCGTTCAGAAAATCAAGTATGCCAGACGGATTGCATCCGAACGAGAGGGGTCATGAAGTTATTATGTACGAACTTATTAAAAATTATTACCAGTTTTACGGATAGAAAAGGAGGAAGACATGGATAACAAATTAATTACAGACTTAAGTAGAGTCTTTGACTACAGATATGTAGATGAAAATGAGTATAACTTTAAACTTATTTCAGACATGCTGACGGATTTTAATTTCTCTCTTGAATACCATAGAAATAAAGAGGTATTTGCACATAATGGAGAGCAAATAAAGTATGAGCATTTAAATGTCACAAGTAGCGTCTCTGATTTTTTAACGTATCTAAACGGCCGTTTCAGCAATATGGTACTAGGTCATAACGGCGACGGTATCAACGAAGTAAAAGACGCGCGTGTTGATAATACTGGTTATGATCATAAGACATTGCAAGATCGTTTGTATCATGATTATTCAACACTAGATGCTTTCACTAAAAAGGTTGAGAAAGCTGTAGATGAACACTATAAAGAATATCAAGCGACAGAATACCGATTTGAACCAAAAGAGCAAGAACCGGAATTCATCACAGATTTATCGCCATATACTAACGCAGTAATGCAATCATTTTGGGTAGACCCTAGAACAAAAATTATTTATATGACACAAGCGCGTCCGGGCAATCATTACATGTTATCTAGATTGAAGCCTAATGGACAATTTATTGATAGATTGCTTGTTAAAAATGGCGGTCACGGCACACACAACGCCTATAGATATATCGGCAATGAGTTATGGATTTATTCAGCAGTGTTAGACGCTAACAAAAACAACAAGTTTGTACGTTTCCAATATAGAACTGGAGAAATAACTTATGGTAATGAAATGCAAGATGTCATGCCGAATATATTTAACGACAGATATACATCAGCGATTTATAATCCTATAGAAAATTTAATGATTTTCAGACGTGAATATAAAGCTTCTGAAAGACAACTTAAGAATTCGTTGAACTTTGTTGAGGTTAGAAGTGCTGACGATATTGATAAAGGTATAGACAAAGTATTGTATCAAATGGATATACCTATGGAATACACTTCAGATACACAACCTATGCAAGGTATCACTTATGATGCAGGTATCTTATATTGGTACACTGGTGATTCAAAACCAGCGAACCCTAACTACTTACAAGGCTTCGATATCAAAACAAAAGAGTTATTATTTAAACGTCGTATCGATATAGGCGGTGTGAATAACAACTTTAAAGGAGATTTCCAAGAGGCTGAAGGTCTAGATATGTATTACGATCTAGAAACAGGACGCAAAGCGCTTTTAATAGGGGTAACTATTGGACCTGGTAACAACAGACATCACTCAATTTATTCTATCGGTCAAAGAGGTGTAAACCAATTCTTAAAAAACATTGCGCCTCAGGTATCGATGACTGATTCAGGCGGACGTGTTAAACCGTTACCAATACAGAACCCAGCATATCTAAGTGATATTACGGAAGTTGGTCATTACTATATCTATACGCAAGACACACAAAATGCATTAGATTTCCCGTTACCGAAAGCGTTTAGAGATGCAGGGTGGTTCTTGGATGTACTGCCTGGACACTATAATGGTGCTCTAAGACAAGTACTTACCAGAAACAGCACAGGTAGAAATATGCTTAAATTCGAACGTGTCATTGACATTTTCAATAAGAAAAACAACGGAGCATGGAATTTCTGCCCGCAAAACGCCGGTTATTGGGAACATATCCCTAAGAGTATTACAAAATTATCAGATTTAAAAATCGTTGGTTTAGATTTCTATATCACTACTGAAGAATCAAACCGATTTACTGATTTTCCTAAAGACTTTAAAGGTATTGCAGGTTGGATATTAGAAGTAAAATCGAATACACCAGGTAATACAACACAAGTATTAAGACGTAATAACTTCCCGTCTGCACATCAATTTTTAGTTAGAAACTTTGGTACTGGTGGCGTTGGTAAATGGAGTTTATTCGAAGGAAAGGTGGTTGAATAATGGTAGTAGATAATTTTTCGAAAGATGATAACTTAATCGAGTTACAAACAACATCACAATATAATCCGGTTATTGACACAAACATCAGTTTCTATGAATCAGATAGAGGAACTGGTGTTTTAAATTTTGCAGTAACTAAGAATAATAAGCCGTTATCAATCAGCAAACATAATGCGATGACTAGTATTGTGCTTAAGACGGATAACTTCGACGATGAACACGGCGCTTATATTAGTGATGAACTTACAATTGTTGATGCAATTAATGGACGAATGCAATACGTTATCCCAAACGAGTTCTTAAAATACACTGGTCGAGTACATGCGCAAGCATATTTTACTCAAAACGGTAGCAATAACGTAATTGTAGAGCGTCAATTTAACTTCAATATCCAGAATGATCTAATTAGTAATTTTGACGGTAAAACAAAGCTAGTTTATATCAAATCAATTCAGGACTTAACAGAAAGTGTTAAAGAAGAAGTTGAGGACTTAAAGAAAAGTTTGAGTGATACAAAATCGTTGGTTACTGAAATTGATAGTCGTATTAATCAAGGTATTCAAAGATTAGAAATCAAACAAAATGAAGCGGTACAGATGATTACAACAACACAAGACAAAGCCGTTCAATATATAAATAGCGAGTTCCAGAAAATAGTTGAAAAAGAGCAAGCGATTTTTGAACGTGTTAACGAAGTTGAACAACAAATCAATAGCGCTGACCTTGTTAAAGGTAATTCAACAACGAATTGGCAAAAGTCTAAACTTACAGATGATTACGGTAAAGCAATTGAATCGTATGAGCAGTCCATAGATAGCGTTTTAAGCGCAGTTAACACATCTAGGATTATTCATATTACTAATGCAACAGATGCGCCAGAAAAGACGGATATAGGCACGTTAGAGAAGCCTGGACAAGATGGTGTTGATGACGGTTCTTCGTTCGATGAATCAACTTATACATCAAGCAAATCTGGTGTGTTAGTTGTTTATGTTGTTGATAATAATACTGCTCGTGCAACATGGTACCCAGACGATTCAAACGATGAGTACACAAAATACAAAATCTACGGCACATGGTACCCGTTTTATAAAAAGAATGATGGAAACTTAACTAAGCAATTTGTTGAAGAAACGTCTAACAACGCTTTAAATCAAGCTAAGCAGTATGTAGATGATAAATTCGGAACAACGAGCTGGCAACAACATAAGATTACAGAGGCGGATGGTCAATCAATTCAAGTTAACTTAAATAATGCGCAAGGCGATTTGGGATATTTAACTGCTGGTAATTACTATGCAACAAGAGTGCCGGATTTACCAGGTAGCGTTGAAAGTTATGAGGGTTATTTATCGGTATTCGTTAAAGATGATACAAACAAGCTATTTAACTTCACACCTTATAACTCTAAAAAGATTTACACACGATCAATCACAAACGGCAGACTTGAGCAACAGTGGACAGTTCCTAATGAACATAAATCAACGGTATTGTTCGACGGTGGCGCAAATGGTGTAGGTACAACAATCAATCTAACTGAACCGTACACAAACTATTCTATTTTGTTGGTAAGTGGAACTTATCCAGGTGGCGTTATTGAGGGATTCGGACTAACCGCATTACCTAACGCGATTCAATTGAGTAAAGCGAATGTAGTTGACTCAGACGGCAACGGTGGCGGTATTTATGAGTGCTTACTATCCAAAACAAGTAGCACTACTTTAAGAATAGATAACGATGTGTACTTTGATTTAGGTAAAACATCAGGTTCTGGAGCGAATGCCAACAAAGTTACTATAACTAAAATTATGGGGTGGAAATAATGAAAATCACAGTAAATGATAAAAATGAAGTTATCGGATACGTTAATACTGGCGGTTTACGTAATAGTTTAGATGTAGACGATAACAATGTGCCTATCAAATTCAAAGAAGAGTTCGAACCTAGAAAGTTCGTTTTCACTAACGGCGAAATTAAATACAATAGCAATTTCGAAAAAGAAGACGTACCGAATGCATCAAACCAACAAAGTGAATCAGATTTGAGTGATGAAGAACTTCGCGGAATGGTTGCAAGTATGCAAATGCAGGTGACGCAAGTAAACATTTTGGCGATGGAATTAAAGCAACAAAACGCTATGTTAACACAACAGTTGACTGAACTAAAAGCTGGTAAAACAAATACAGAGGGGGACGTTTAAATGGAGAAAATTAAGATGATTTATCCAACTTTCAAGGACATTAAAACTTTTTATGTGTGGGGTTGCTATAAAAATGACCAAATTAAGTGGTACGTAGACATGGGTGTAATCGACAAAGAAGAATATGCATTGATCACTGGAGAAAAATATCCAGAAACAAAAGATGAAAAGTCACAGGTGTAATGCTTGTGGCTTTTTAATTTAACGCAAAGTAGGTGGCGTAATGTTTGGCTTTACCAAACGACACGAACAAGATTGGCGTTTAACGCGATTAGAAGAAAATGATAAGACTATGTTTGAAAAATTCGACAGAATAGAAGACAGTCTGAGAACGCAAGAAAAAATTTATGACAAGTTAGATAGAAATTTCGAAGAATTAAGGCGCGATAAGATTGAAGATGAAAAAAATAAAAAGAAAAATGCTAAAAACATCAGAGATATCAAGATGTGGATTCTCGGTTTGATAGGGACTATCTTTAGTACGATTGTCATAGCTATACTAAGAACTATTTTTGGTATTTAAAGGAGGTGATTACCATGCTTAAAGGGATTTTAGGATATAGCTTCTGGGCGTGCTTCTGGTTTGGTAAATGTAAATAACAGTTAAGAGTCAGTGCTTCGGCACTGGCTTTTTATTTTGATTGAAATGAGGTGCATACATGGGATTACCTAATCCAAAAAACAGAAAACCTACAGCTAGTGAAGTAGTAGAGTGGGCGTTGTATATCGCTAAAAACAAAATAGCTATTGATGTACCTGGTTCTGGAATGGGAGCACAATGCTGGGATTTGCCTAATTATTTACTCGATAAATATTGGGGATTTAGAACATGGGGAAATGCTGATGCTATGGCTCAGAAATCTAATTATAGAGGTAGAGATTTCAAGATAATTAGAAATACAAAAGACTTTGTACCACAACCAGGCGACTGGGGTGTTTGGACTGGTGGTTGGGCAGGTCATGTGAACATTGTAGTAGGGCCATGCACAAAAGACTATTGGTATGGTGTGGATCAAAACTGGTATACAAATAACGCAACAGGAAGTCCGCCATATAAAATTAAGCACTCTTATCATGATGGACCAGGTGGAGGAGTTAAATATTTTGTTAGACCACCATATCATCCGGAGAAATCTACGCCGGCACCTAAACCCGAAGATGATAGTGATGATAACGAAAAAAATAATAAAAAAGTTCCAATTTGGAAAGATGTAACAACTATAAAGTACACAATTTCTAGCCAAGAAGTTAATTATCCAGAATATATTTATCACTTTATAGTAGAGGGTAATCGACGACTCGAAAAACCTAAAGGGATAATGATTAGAAACGCTCAAACAATGAGCTCGGTAGAAAGTTTATATAACAGTAGAAAGAAATATAAGCAAGATGTAGAATATCCACACTTTTATGTTGATAGACATAATATTTGGGCTCCTAGAAGAGCCGTATTTGAAGTTCCTAATGAAGCTGATTATATAGTTATAGACGTATGTGAAGATTATAGTGCGAGTAAAAACGAATTTATTTTTAACGAGATTCACGCAATGGTTGTAGCTGTAGATATGATGATCAAATATGAGATACCTCTAAGTATTGAGAATTTAAAAGTAGACGATAGTATTTGGCGTTCAATGTTGGAACATGTTAATTGGAATATGATTGACAACGGTGTTCCCCCTAAAGATAAATACGAAGCATTAGAAAAGGCATTACTTAATATATTTAAAAACAGAGAAAAATTATTAAATTCTATAACTAAACCAACAGTAACAAAATCTAGAATAAAAGTTATGGTAGATAATAAAAACGCTGATATAGCGAATGTAAGAGACTCATCACCAACAGCCAATAATGGCTCGGCATCTAAACAACCGCAGATCATAACAGAAACGAGTCCTTATACATTTAAACAAGCACTGGATAAACAAATGGCAAGAGGTAACCCGAAAAAATCTAATGCTTGGGGTTGGGCTAACGCTACACGAGCTCAAACGAGCTCGGCAATGAATGTTAAACGAATATGGGAAAGTAACACACAATGCTACCAAATGCTTAATTTAGGCAAGTATCAAGGTGTTTCAGTTAGCGCACTTAATAAGATACTTAAAGGTAAGGGAACATTGAATAATCAAGGTAAAGCGTTCGCAGAAGCTTGTAAAAAACACAACATTAATGAAATTTATTTAATCGCGCATGCTTTTTTAGAAAGTGGATATGGAACAAGTAACTTCGCTAACGGAAAAGATGGAGTATACAACTACTTCGGCATTGGCGCTTACGACAACAATCCTAACTACGCAATGACGTTTGCAAGGAATAAAGGTTGGACATCTCCAGCAAAAGCAATCATGGGCGGTGCTAGCTTCGTAAGAAAGGATTACATCAACAAAGGGCAGAATACACTGTACAGAATCAGATGGAATCCTAAGAATCCAGCTACGCACCAATACGCTACTGCTATAGAGTGGTGCCAACATCAAGCTAGTACAATAGCTAAGCTATATAAACAAATCGGCTTAAAAGGTATCTATTTTATAAGAGATAAATATAAATAAAGAGGTGTATAAATGTACAAAATAAAAGATGTTGAAACGAGAATAAAAAATGATGGTGTTGACTTAGGTGACATTGGCTGTCGATTTTACACTGAAGATGAAAATACAGCATCTATAAGAATAGGTATCAATGACAAACAAGGTCGTATCGATCTAAAAGCACATGGCTTAACACCTAGATTACATTTATTTATGGAAGATGGCTCTATATTCAAAAATGAGCCCCTTATTATCGACGATGTTGTAAAAGGGTTCCTTACCTACAAGATACCTAAAAAGGTTATCAAACACGCTGGTTATGTTCGTTGTAAGCTGTTTTTAGAGAAAGAAGAAGAAAAAATACATGTCGCGAACTTTTCTTTCAATATCGTTGATAGTGGCATTGAATCTGCTGTAGCAAAAGAAATCGATGTTAAATTGGTAGATAATGCTATTACGAGAATCTTAAAAGATAACGCGACAGATTTATTGAGCAAAGACTTTAAAGAGAAAATAGATAAAGATGTTATTTCTTACATCGAAAAGAATGAAAGTAGATTTAAAGGTGCGAAAGGTGATAAAGGCGAACCGGGACAATCTGGTGCAAAAGGTGAGACAGGTAAAAAAGGAGAACAAGGCGCACCCGGTAAAAACGGTACTGTAGTATCAATCAATCCTGACACTAAAATGTGGCAAATTGATGGTAAAGATACAGATATCAAAGCAGAACCTGAGTTATTGGATAAAATCAATATCGCAAATATTGAAGGGTTAGAAGATAAATTGCAAGAAGTTGAAAAAATCAAAGATACAACTCTCAACGACTCTAAAACGTATACGGATTCAAAAATTGCTGAACTAGTTGATAGCGCGCCTGAATCTATGAATACATTAAGAGAATTAGCAGAAGCAATACAAAACAACTCTATTTCAGAAAGTGTATTGCAACAGATTGGCTCAAAAGTTAGTACAGAAGATTTTGAGGGATTCAAGCAATCATTAAACAGTTTGTATGCAGATAAAAATCATAGTCATACAATCAAACAGATTGAAGGATTAGAAAATGCTTTATCAAAAAAATCAGACATAAATCACAGTCATGATGAACGTTATCTTTTATCATCAAATGCTTTTACAAAAGAGGAAGCAGATAAACTTTATCAACCTATCGGTTCTTCGCAGCCGTCACTGAATATTTGGACAGGCAGTGAAACAGAATATAATTATTTGTATCAAAAAGACCCTAATACACTTTACTTAATTAAGGGGTGATTTTATGGAAGGTAATTTTAAAAATGTAAAGAAGCTTATTTACGAAGGCGAAGAATATACAAAAGTATATGCTGGAAATATCCAAGTATGGAAAAAGCCTTCATCTTTTGTAATAAAACCCTTACCTAAAAATAAATATCCGGATAGCATAGAAGAATCAACAGCAAAATGGACAATAAACGGAGTTGAACCTAATAAAAGTTATCAGGTGACAATAGAAAATGTACGTAGCGGTATAATGAGGGTTTCGCAAACTAATTTAGGTTCAAGTGATTTAGGAATATCAGGAGTCAATAGCGGAGTTGCAAGTAAAAATATCAACTTTAGTAATCCTTCAGGGATGTTGTATGTCACTATAAGTGATGTTTATTCAGGATCTCCGACATTGACCATTGAATAATTTTAAACGACTAATTTTTTAGTCGTTTTTTTATTTTGGATAAAAGGAGCAAACAAATGGATATTAACTGGAAATTGAGATTCAAAAACAAAGCAGTACTAACTGGTTTAGTTGGAGCATTGTTGTTATTTATCAAGCAAGTCACGGATTTATTCGGATTAGATTTATCTACTCAATTAAATCAAGCTAGCGCAATTATAGGCGCTATCCTCACGTTACTTACAGGTATTGGCGTTATTACTGACCCAACGTCAAAAGGCGTCTCAGATTCATCTATAGCACAGACATATCAAGCGCCTAGAGATAGCAATAAAGAAGAACAACAAGTTACGTGGAAATCATCACAAGATAGCAGTTTAACGCCGGAATTAAGCACGAAAGCACCAAAAGAATATGATACATCACAACCTTTCACAGACGCCTCTAACGATGTTGGCTTTGATGTGAATGAGTATCATCATGGAGGTGGCGACAATGCAAGCAAAATTAACTAAAAAAGATTTTATAGAGTGGTTGAAAACTTCTGAGGGAAAACAATTCAATGTGGACTTATGGTATGGATTTCAATGCTTTGATTATGCCAATGCTGGTTGGAAAGTTTTGTTTGGATTACTTCTGAAAGGTTTAGGTGCAAAAGATATACCATTTGCAAACAATTTCGATGGACTAGCTACTGTATACCAAAATACACCGGACTTTTTGGCACAAACCGGCGACATGGTTGTATTCGGTAGCAATTACGGTGCAGGATACGGACACGTAGCATGGGTAATTGAAGCAACTTTAGATTATATCATTGTATATGAGCAGAATTGGCTAGGCGGTGGCTGGACTGACAGAATCGAACAACCCGGCTGGGGTTGGGAAAAAGTTACAAGACGACAACATGCTTACGATTTCCCTATGTGGTTTATCCGTCCTAACTTCAAAAGCGAAACAGCTCCACGATCAATACAATCTCCTACGCAAGCATCTAAAAAGGAAACAGCTAAGCCACAACCTAAAGCGGTAGAACTTAAAACTATCAAAGATGTGGTTAAAGGTTATGACCTTCCTAAACGTGGTGGTAATCCTAAGGGTATAGTTATTCATAACGACGCAGGAAGCAAAGGGGCAACAGCAGAAGCGTATCGAAACGGATTAGTTAACGCACCTTTATCAAGATTAGAAGCGGGTATTGCGCATAGTTATGTATCAGGTAACACAGTGTGGCAAGCTTTAGATGAATCGCAAGTAGGTTGGCATACTGCTAACCAATTAGGCAATAAATATTATTACGGTATTGAAGTGTGTCAATCAATGGGAGCGGATAATGCGACGTTTTTAAAAAATGAACAGGCGACTTTCCAAGAATGCGCTAGATTGTTGAAAAAATGGGGATTACCAGCAAACAGAAATACAATCAGATTACACAACGAATTCACTTCAACATCATGCCCACACAGAAGCTCAGTATTGCACACTGGTTTTGACCCAGTAACTCGTGGCCTATTGCCGGAAGATAAACAATTACAACTTAAAGACTACTTTATCAAGCAAATTAGAGTGTATATGGACGGTAAGATACCAGTTGCCACTGTCTCTAATGAGTCAAGCGCTTCAAGTAATACAGTTAAACCAGTTGCGAGTGCATGGAAACGTAATAAATATGGTACTTACTACATGGAAGAAAGTGCTAGATTCACAAACGGTAATCAACCAATCACTGTAAGAAAAATAGGACCATTCTTATCATGCCCGGTAGCTTACCAATTCCAACCTGGTGGATATTGTGATTATACAGAAGTGATGTTACAAGATGGTCATGTTTGGGTAGGATATACATGGGAGGGGCAACGTTATTACTTGCCTATTAGAACATGGAATGGTTCTGCCCCACCTAATCAGATATTAGGTGACTTATGGGGAGAAATCAGTTAGAATGACATAGTCATGTCTATTTGAGCAGGTGCGTTACATACCTGCTTTCTATTTACATTTAAAGATAAAATGTGCTATTATTTTACTAGAACTTTTTAACATTTCTCTCAAGATTTAAATGTAGATAACAGGCAGGTACTACGGTACTTGCCTATTTTTTATGCAAATTTAAAAAAACACTTGCTTAATAAACAATTGTTTAGTATAATTATATTTGTAGGTTAGTTGATGACTTACAAATTATGTGTAAGGAGGTGAAAAGCCTCATGCTAGACATAATAAAAACACTTCTAGAACATCAAGTATTGGCAGTACTGATAATTCCAGAAGTGTTAAAACAACTTAGAGAATGGCATCTCGGCTACCTAGACCGAAAGCCAAACAACAAAGATTAACATTATGCTTGGAGCCTGATGGCTCCTCCTTACACTTATATAATATAATATTATTTGGAGGTTTTCAATTATGACAGAACAAATGTATTTATTATTGTTTTTATTAAGCCTACCATTGTTATTATTTATCGGGAGAAAAACACATTTTTATTGTTTAGATAAAAAGAATGGACGTAGATAATATGAGTGATTATAAATTAAAAATAATTGAATTGATCAAAAGTGATATAACAGGTTACCAAATTCACAAACAAACTGGCGTAGCGCAATATGTAATTTCACAATTAAGGCAAGGAAAGCGCGAAGTAGATAACTTAACTTTAAATACAACTGAAAAACTATACAGTTACGCACGACAAGTGTTATAATATAAATGTGAAATGGTCATTCTTGAAATGACTCGGTCGCTACTGGCACAGACCGTTTAAAGTGTCACCACAACATGAACTGAGAATTCATATGACGTTGCTGACGAGCGACAAAGCTCTGTGTTCCTGGATGGGAGTAAGTTTGTGTGGTGGTGCATAACAAGTCGCTGAAATATTTGCGACATAATAAAGCATATTATCGGTTTTATTAAGTGCTAAAGGCACATCTTAACCACCCATACTAGTTACTGGGTGGTTGTTTTTTATGTTATATTATAAATGATCAGACCACACCACCTATTAATTTAGGAGTGTGGTTATTTTAATATGTGAAGCTAAAATAACTACAAATGATACCATTTTTGATACCAAAAAATAATAACCTCAAAATTTCGAGAGAAATAACTTCATTTTAAATCGCATTAAATCAATGTTTCTATAAAAAAAGTCCTTAAAAATTAGTTTTTTCAATCGAAATGGAAGGTAGTATTGGATAGCTTTAAACTACGTTGTTAAGCTATTCTTAACTGTCGAAAACGGTTATTGATACCATTTTGATACTGAATATAACAAAAAGCCACATTACTGTGGCTTTTTTGTTTTATAACTAAATCGGATTGATAGATAAGCTTTGTACTTATTTATATCAGTCCGATTTTTTGATTGGTGTAAAAAATAATCATTGGTGGAGGATAAAGCGACAACACAAATACAACATGATTGTGGCATTAGAGTGCTGGTCTTTATTAAATTAATTGAAAACTACACCAAATATTTTTTAAAGATGATTCGATAATAGTTCGATTAAGTTTCAATGTATAAGTAAGTTAAAATAAGAAAACTATTAATAATATTAAGTTCACTACAGATGTTGCTAATGGACCGTAAGTTTTAAAGCCATCTTTACTTTTATAACCAACAATCGCATCTAAAAATTGAACTAAAATCATTGCAATGGATATAGTTATCAAAAATATAGCACTATGAATGACTAAAGAAAAAATAGCTAATAAAAATAAAGGTAAGCTTCGACTAAGTGCATAATATGCATTTATATTATGGCTAGATGCACATGCTTGAATTGAATAACCTAAACTTACACTGGCACTAATGATTGTAAATATTGCTAAAACAAAATACATGTTAATCCTTCTTTCTATATTTGAATATAAACAAGTACTTGTCTAAAGATATTTAAAAGATAATTAGAATAAATTTATGAGAAACTTGTTGCTAAAATTATAACGGTTTCAAATTATTATAACTATGTCATAAACTGAATTTGTTGAAATTTTTCATTATGTAAATTTATTCGTAACAATCAGGTCGAACTATAGCATCATTTTACTAATGAATGCATTAAAGTAACTATGATTAAAAATGCATATTAATTATCATTATTAAGTCTATTATATATAATGAATTTTAACTGGTTTATTAAACGAGAACGTCGGGAATTAAGTAACTACAATAAAAATAAGATATGACAATAAGGAGACTACACGCGTGATCATTGCCATAATTATATTGATATTTATTTCGTTTTTCTTTTCAGGAAGCGAGACAGCATTAACGGCTGCCAATAAAACAAAATTTAAAACTGAAGCTGACAAAGGTGATAAAAAAGCAAAAGGCATTGTAAAGTTGCTTGAAAAACCAAGTGAGTTTATTACAACGATTCTAATTGGGAATAATGTCGCGAATATTTTATTACCAACACTAGTTACAATTATGGCTTTACGTTGGGGGATTAGCGTTGGTATTGCATCAGCTGTGTTAACAGTTGTTATCATTTTGATTTCCGAAGTGATTCCCAAGTCTGTCGCTGCAACATTTCCAGATAAAATAACAAGGCTTGTATATCCAATTATTAATATTTGTGTAATTGTGTTCCGTCCTATCACATTACTTTTAAATAAGTTGACGGACAGTATTAATCGAAGTTTATCTAAGGGACAACCTCAAGAACATCAATTTTCAAAAGAAGAATTTAAAACAATGTTAGCAATTGCTGGACATGAAGGCGCTTTAAATGAAATTGAGACGAGTAGGTTGGAAGGTGTCATTAATTTTGAAAATTTAAAAGTAAAAGATGTTGATACAACACCTAGAATTAATGTGACGGCATTTGCTTCAAATGCGACATACGAAGAAGTTTATGAAACGGTTATGAATAAGCCATACACTAGATATCCAGTGTACGAGGGAGATATTGATAACATTATTGGGGTGTTTCATTCTAAATATTTGTTGGCTTGGAGTAATAAAAAAGAAGATCAAATTACAAACTATTCAGCTAAGCCATTATTTGTGAATGAACACAATAAAGCTGAATGGGTATTACGTAAGATGACTATTTCTAGAAAACATTTAGCAATTGTGTTGGACGAATTTGGTGGTACTGAAGCGATAGTGTCACATGAAGACTTAATTGAAGAATTATTAGGTATGGAAATTGAAGATGAGATGGATAAAAAGGAAAAAGAAAAACTTTCTCAACAGCAAATTCAATTTCAACAACGGAAAAATCGCAACGTATCTATATAAGGAGCGAACAGCTATGTGGAATAAGAATCGACTTACTCAAATGTTAAGTATTGAATATCCAATTATACAAGCAGGTATGGCAGGAAGTACGACACCGAAATTAGTTGCATCAGTAAGTAACAGTGGTGGATTAGGCACAATAGGCGCAGGTTACTTTAATACGCAGCAATTAGAAGACGAAATAGATTATGTACGCCAATTAACGTCAAATTCTTTTGGTGTAAATGTCTTTGTACCAAGTCAACAATCATTTACCAGTAGTCAAATTGAAAATATGAATGCATGGTTAAAACCTTATCGACGTGCATTACATTTAGAAGAGCCGGTTGTAAAAATTACCGAAGAACAACAATTTAAGTGTCATATTGATACGATAATTAAAAAGCAAGTGCCTGTATGTTGTTTTACTTTTGGAATTCCAAATGAATCTATTATAAAAAGATTGAAAGAAGCAAACATTAAGCTTATAGGTACAGCAACGAGTGTTGATGAAGCTATTGCGAATGAAAAAGCGGGTATAGATGCTATCGTTGCTCAAGGTAGTGAAGCAGGTGGACATCGTGGTTCATTTTTAAAACCTAAAAATCAATTACCTATGGTTGGAACAATATCTTTAGTGCCACAAATTGTAGATGTCGTTTCAATTCCGGTCATTGCCGCTGGTGGAATTATGGACGGTAGAGGAGTTTTGGCAAGTATTGTCTTAGGTGCAGAAGGGGTACAAATGGGCACCGCATTTTTAACATCACAAGATAGTAATGCATCAGAACTACTGCGAGACGCAATTATAAATAGTAAAGAAACAGATACTGTCGTTACAAAAGCGTTTAGTGGAAAGCTTGCACGCGGTATCAACAATAGGTTTATCGAAGAAATGTCCCAATACGAAGGCGACATCCCAGATTATCCAATACAAAATGAGCTAACAAGTAGCATAAGAAAAGCCGCAGCAAACATCGGCGACAAAGAGTTAACACATATGTGGAGTGGACAAAGCCCGCGACTAGCAACAACGCATCCCGCCAACACCATCATGTCCAATATAATCAATCAAATTAATCAAATCATGCAATATAAATAATCGACCGCAATCCACAAAAGCACAAGCACCCCCAAACTTTATTTTAGCGCTTGTCATTTCGTGGATTGCGTTTCTATTTTACCAATCTAATTAAACGAAATTATCGAGCTAAAGTTCGCTAAAATGATTATGATTAAACGAAAACATCAAGCTAAAGTTCGCTGAAATGATTATAGTCAAACGAAAACATCAAGCTAAAGTTCACTGAAATGATTATAGTCAAACGAAAACATCAAACTAAAGTTCACTGAAATGATTATAATAAAAGTTATATGGTATGATGACATTGGTGATATATATGATAAACATCGGATTAACAGGTTGGGGTGATCACTATTCATTATATGAAGATTTAGAACGCCAAACCGATAAACTTAAAACATATGCTGGACATTTTCCGGTTGTCGAATTAGATGCGACATACTATGCGATACAACCGGAAAGAAATATATTGAAATGGATAAAAGAAACGCCTGATACATTTGAATTTGTGGTCAAAATTCATCAAGCACTCACATTGCATGCAGACTACAAATCATTTGCAGATACAAGGCAAGAACTATTTGATCAATTTAAGAATATGTTAGAGCCCTTACATACACAGAAAAGGTTAGCAATGGTATTGGTTCAATTTCCGCCATGGTTTGACTGCAATGCACAAAATATCAAATATATTTTGTATGTAAGACAGCAATTACAAGCATTTCCAATGTGTGTAGAATTTAGGCATCAATCATGGTTTAGTGATGCATTTAAAGAACAAACATTGGCATTTTTAACAGAACATCAAATCATTCATGCAGTAGTTGATGAACCACAAGTGAAAGATGGCAGTGTACCTTTAGTCAATCGAATCACAAATGAAATTGCGTTTGTACGTTATCATGGACGTAATCATTACGGTTGGACTAAGAAAGATATGTCAGATCAAGAATGGCGAGATGTACGCTATTTATATGATTATAATGAGCAAGAATTGATAGACTTGGCACAAAAGGCACAAATATTAGCACAAAAAGCTAAGAAAGTTTACGTCATATTTAACAATAATTCTGGTGGTCATGCAGCTAATAATGCCAAAACATATCAGCGATTATTGAATATAGAATATGAAGGGTTAGCACCACAACAATTAAAATTATTTTAAGAGGCGACGACTATGTTATTAACAATTACATTATTAGTTCTAATCGGTGGTTTGTCAGCAATCATCGGATCAATCGTAGGCATTGGAGGCGGTATTATTATCGTTCCAACAATGGTTTACCTCGGTGTTGAACATGGATTACTACATAATATTACAACACAAGTAGCGATAGGGACGTCTTCAGTCATTCTAATTGTGACTGGACTTTCTTCATCGCTTGGATATCTAAAAACAAAACAAGTTGATATTAAAAATGGTTCCATCTTTTTATTTGGACTATTACCAGGTTCATTGCTTGGGTCCTTCATTAGTAGATATTTAACATTTGAGTCATTTAATTTATATTTTGGTATCTTTTTAATTTTCGTAGCCATTTTATTAATGATAAGAAATAAGATTAAACCGTTTAAAATATTTGATAAACCAAAATATGAAAAAACTTATGTAGACGCTAAAGGTAAAACATATCATTATAGTGTGCCGCCTTTATTCGCTTTTGTTACTACATTTTTAATTGGTATTTTGACAGGTTTATTTGGTATTGGAGGTGGCGCACTAATGACGCCACTAATGCTTATTGTATTTAGATTTCCACCTCATGTAGCTGTTGGAACAAGTATGATGATGATTTTCTTTTCAAGTGTCATGAGTTCTATAGGGCATATTGCTCAAGGGCACGTAGCATGGGGTTATGCAATCATTTTAATTATTTCTAGTTATTTTGGTGCGAAAATCGGTGTCAAAGTGAATCAGTCAATTAAGTCAGATACGGTAGTAACATTATTGAGAACAGTAATGTTGTTAATGGGTATATATTTAATTATTCGTGCGTTGATTTAATACAACTTAAAAAGGAGGACGTCAATTTGAGGCTTACAATTTATCATACTAACGATATTCATAGTCATTTACATGAATACGAACGCATTAAAGTATATATGGCAGAACAACGGCCACGACTTAATCATCCTTCTTTATATGTTGATCTAGGTGATCATGTAGATTTATCCGCACCTATAACTGAAGCAACTTTAGGTAAAAAGAATGTGGCATTACTAAATGAAGCAAAATGTGATGTTGCAACCATCGGTAATAATGAAGGGATGACCATTTCACATGAAGCTTTAAATCACCTTTACGACGAAGCAAAATTTATAGTGACATGTAGCAATGTTATAGATGAATCAGGTCATTTACCAAATAATATCGTTTCTTCTTATATTAAGGATATAGACGGTGTGAAAATACTATTCGTTGCAGCGACAGCACCTTTTACCCCATTTTATCGTGCACTAGATTGGATTGTTACCGATCCACTTGATTCTATAAAAGAAGAAATTGAACTTCAACGAGGTAAATTTGATGTATTAATCGTGCTAAGTCATTGTGGCATTTTCTTCGATGAAACATTATGCCAAGAATTGCCTGAAATTGATGTCATTTTTGGTAGTCATACGCATCATTATTTTGAACATGGTGAAATTAATAATGGTGTACTGATGGCGGCAGCTGGAAAGTATGGTAATTATCTTGGAGAGGTTAATTTAACTTTTGAGGCACATAAAGTAGTACATAAAACTGCAAAGATTATTCCTTTAGAAACATTACCTGAAGTTAAAACTTCATTTGAAGAAGAAGGAAAAACGCTAATGTCTAATCCGGTAATTCAACATCCAGTAGTGCTTAAGCGTAGTATGAACCACATAACTGAAGCTGCATACTTATTAGCTCAAAGTGTTTGTGAGTATACACATGCACAATGTGCCATCATCAATGCTGGCTTACTCGTTAAAGATATTGTAAAAGATGAAGTGACAGAATATGACATTCATCAAATGTTACCGCATCCGATTAATATGGTAAGGGTTAGACTTTCTGGTGTGAAATTAAAAGAGATTATAGCTAAAAGTAATAAGCAAGAATATATGTATGAACATGCACAAGGTTTGGGTTTCAGAGGGAATATATTTGGAGGATATATTCTTTATAATTTAGGGTACATTCATTCTACAGGGCGTTACTATCTGAATGGAGAAGAAATCGAAGACGACAAAGAATATGTACTAGGTACGATAGATATGTATACGTTCGGTCGTTATTTCCCAACATTGAAAGAATTACCAAAAGAGTATTTAATGCCAGAGTTTTTAAGAGATATATTTAAAGAAAAATTATTGGAATATTAAAAAGTAAGATTATTGGATTTTCATTTGTCATGAATTTCGATATAATGTTTAAAGATACACTTAACAGGAGGGTATGTGTTGTTATGGCGACAAAAAACGAGGAAATATTACGTAAACCGGATTGGTTGAAAATAAAATTAAATACCAACGAAAACTATACAGGACTTAAGAAGATGATGAGGGAAAAAAAACTTAATACTGTATGTGAAGAAGCTAAATGTCCTAATATACATGAATGTTGGGGTGCACGTCGTACAGCGACATTTATGATTTTAGGTGCCGTATGTACAAGAGCTTGTCGTTTTTGTGCGGTTAAGACAGGTTTACCTAATGAACTTGATTTAAATGAGCCTGAACGTGTAGCTGAATCAGTTGAATTAATGAACTTGAAACACGTTGTTATCACTGCTGTTGCGCGTGATGATTTAAGAGATGCTGGTTCAAATGTTTATGCTGAGACAGTACGTAAAGTTAGAGAAAGAAATCCATTTACAACGATTGAAATTTTACCATCAGATATGGGCGGGGACTATGATGCGTTAGAAACATTAATGGCTTCAAGACCTGACATTTTAAACCATAATATTGAAACTGTTCGTCGATTAACACCGAGAGTTCGTGCGCGTGCGACATACGACAGAACATTAGAGTTTTTACGTCGTTCAAAAGAATTACAACCGGATATCCCAACTAAATCAAGTATTATGGTTGGATTAGGTGAAACTATAGAAGAAATTTATGAAACGATGGATGATTTACGTGCGAATGATGTAGATATTTTAACGATTGGTCAATATTTACAACCTTCACGTAAACATTTAAAGGTTCAAAAATATTACACGCCTTTAGAGTTTGGTAAATTAAGAAAAGTGGCAATGGATAAAGGGTTTAAACATTGCCAAGCTGGACCTTTAGTACGTAGTTCTTATCATGCGGATGAGCAAGTAAATGAAGCTGCTAAAGAAAAGCAACGCCAAGGTGAGGCACAGTTAAATAGTTAATATTTAACCATTAATAAGGCATAAAGGCTTAGTTTGTACAAAACGAACGTGTCATAGAAGTAATCATTATTTTTATGAAACACTAAAAGTATAAACTGAGCCTTTCATTGTCATAGATAGGTGAAGAATTTGATAAAAGTAGATCAACATTACTTTGAATTAATAGAAAATTATCGCGAATGTTTTAATGAAGAACAATTTATTGCTAGGTATTCAGATATTTTAGATAAATATGATTACATTGTTGGTGACTATGGTTACGATCAATTACGATTAAAAGGTTTTTACAAAGATTCTAATAAAAAAGCAGAGATGAGTAAACGTTTTTCAAATATTCAAGATTACATATTTGAATATTGTAACTTTGGTTGTCCTTACTTTGTATTAAGACATTTGTCTAAACAAGAGGTTAAAAAGTTAATCGAAGAAGTTCATCCGTCTGATGTGATAGATGACGACAATAAACTTCAAGATGTGAAGATTAAGCCAACCATTCAAGATACTGAACATTAATAAAACCCTTAGCTAGATTGAAAATGGGAATCATGCAATTCAAGCATGGACCTGTAATCTAGTTAGGGGTTTTTATCTTTAATGAATGACTTCATTTAAATACTCAGTAATTTCATCGCCTTCTTCAGCATTTACACCTAAAATATGAGCGATATAGCCTTCTTCTTTTAAATCATCAGTACCGATAATACCGAATTTATTTGTTTGCATATTAAGTACGAGTGTCTTACCATAATGTCTATTTGTATGGACTAACATTAAATCATATCGACCATGCTCGCCAACAAAACCAACAAACTGAACTTGACTCTCTTCGTTGTCATCATATAAATACATATCAATCATTTTGTAGCGACTCCTTTTAAAAGTAGTAAAGTTAGTATAACGACAAATGAAGTATACTGCAAAATTATGATAATATATAAGCGAGAGGTGACAAGGAATGTATTTTGTAGACAAAGATAAACTAACTCAGAAATTAGCCTATTTACAAGCATTAACTGATGATTATTATGAGAGTAAGCACAATCATTATGCATTTGAACGTATTGCTCAAATGTTGATAGAATCATCGGTAGATATAGGGAATATGATTATCGATGCATTTATTTTAAGGGATCCTGGTAATTATAAAGATGTGATTGATATATTAGAACTAGAAAATGTTATTACTAAAGAAACACAGCAGGCGATTAATAAAACTGTCGATATTCGTAAACAATTTACATATGATTACACAGTCTTAGATATTAAGGTTATCATGCCAATGTTTGATGACGCATTACCTTATTACAAACAATTTATTACAGAAGTAACGACATTTTTACATCAAGAAAATGTACCAGTAACAGCTTTTGGTAAAGGAGAAAATCAATAATGAAACAGTATAAAGCGTATTTAATCGATTTAGATGGCACAATGTATATGGGAACAGATGAGATTGATGGAGCAAAACAATTCATCGATTATTTAAATGTAAAAGGCATTCCTCATTTATACGTAACTAATAATTCAACGAAAACACCTGAGCAAGTAACTGAAAAATTACGTGAAATGCACATTGATGCTAAACCAGAAGAGGTTGTAACGTCAGCGTTAGCCACTGCTGATTATATTTCAGAACAATCACCAGGAGCATCAGTATATATGTTAGGTGGGAGCGGTTTAAATACTGCGTTAACCGAAGCGGGACTTGTCATTAAAAATGACGAGCATGTTGATTATGTAGTTATTGGACTTGACGAACAAGTTACATATGAAAAGCTTGCGATTGCAACGTTAGGTGTAAGAAATGGAGCAACATTTATTTCTACAAATCCAGATGTGTCAATTCCAAAAGAACGAGGATTTTTACCAGGGAATGGTGCTATTACAAGTGTTGTAAGTGTATCGACAGGCGTATCGCCACAATTTATTGGTAAACCAGAACCGATCATTATGGTTAAAGCATTAGAAATTTTAGGATTAGATAAATCCGAAGTTGCTATGGTAGGCGATTTGTACGATACCGATATTATGTCTGGTATTAACGTAGGTATGGATACGATTCATGTACAAACAGGTGTATCTACGTTAGAAGATGTGCAAAATAAAAATGTGCCACCAACGTATTCTTTTAAAGATTTAAATGAAGCAATAGCTGAATTAGAAAAATAGATATAGTCATTTTATAAAGTAGGTGAATTGATTTGGTAAAAATAGTTGTTTCGAGGAAAATTCCGGATAAATTTTATCAACAATTAAGTAAACTTGGTGACGTTATTATGTGGCAAAAATCATTAGTGCCTATGCCTAAAGATCAATTTGTGACAGCACTTCGTGACGCAGATGCTTGTTTTATCACATTAAGTGAACAGATCGATGCAGAAATTTTAGCACAATCACCAAATTTAAAAGTAATTGCGAATATGGCTGTAGGGTATGACAACATCGATGTTGAAAGTGCAACAGCGAACAACGTGGTTGTTACGAATACACCAAATGTACTTACTGAAACAACTGCAGAATTAGGATTTACATTAATGCTTGCTACAGCACGCCGTATTGTAGAAGCTGAAAAATATGTAGAAGCAGATGCATGGCAAAGCTGGGGTCCTTATTTATTATCAGGTAAAGATGTCTTCAATTCAACTATTGGAATATATGGTATGGGAGATATTGGTAAAGCTTTTGCAAGAAGGTTGCAAGGGTTTAATACTAAAATTCTTTATCATAATCGATCAAGACATAATGATGCAGAGGCGGACTTTAATGCAACATATGTTTCTTTTGAAACGTTGTTAGCAGAAAGTGATTTTATCATCTGTACAGCGCCACTTACAAAAGAAACACATCATAAATTTAATGCTGAAGTATTTGAACAAATGAAAAATGATGCAATTTTCATTAATATCGGTAGAGGGCAAATTGTAGATGAAACAGCATTAATCGATGCACTAGACAATAAAGAAATTTTAGCATGTGGTTTAGATGTATTAGCAAATGAACCAATTGATCATACACATCCATTAATGGGACGTGATAATGTTCTGATTACACCACACATTGGTAGCGCATCAGTAACAACACGGGACAATATGATTCAATTATGTATTAATAATATAGAAGCGGTTATGACAAATCAGGTACCACATACTCCAGTAAATTGAAAATAAGTATGGTTTTTTAATCATTGGTAAAACAAGCAAAGCAATTGTAAAATTGGTTATGTTTGACTTGCGAATGTATATATTTGCGCTGATGATAATTCCATAACATTATAAACTCGTCATATTAATGTGATGAGTTTATTTGATTTTGACGTATATAACAAAATTGTTATATAGACTGTAATTGTTTATTGTTTAAATAACCTTTAAAATGAATGATGTTCTCAACAAAGTGTATCATTTAAAATAATTGAGTGATGACAACCAATTACTATGTTGAATCTATAAAATTAAAATTGAATTTCATTATGAATATCGATATAATGAATTGTAAAAAACAAATTTTAAAACGTATTTTATATTGAACGGTCTTTATAAAGACGTTTTTACTAAGAACTTTAAGAGGTGCAATATGAAATCTAAAAGTAAACAGCCACCTAATAAATATGTTGAAGCATTCAAACCATATTTATTAACACTATTGTATTTGGCAATATTTATTACTTTATATTTAATTTATGGCAGTGGCGACACACACAATAACTTCATTTATAATGAGTTCTAATGAGGGAGACTTAATATGACAGATATTATTAACAAGCTGCAAGCGTTTGCGGATGCAAATCCACAAAGCATTGCTGTTAGACACACAACTGATGAATTAACTTATCAACAGTTAATGGATGAGTCTAGTAAATTAGCACATCGATTACAAGGTAGTAAGAAACCGATGATTTTATTCGGTCACATGTCACCATATATGATTGTTGGGATGATTGGTGCCATTAAAGCAGGATGTGGATATGTACCTGTAGACACTTCAATTCCTGAAGACCGTATTAAAATGATTATTAACAAGGTTCAACCAGAGTTTGTATTTAATACGACTGATGAATCATTTGAAAGTTTAGCAGGCGAAGTATTTACAATAGAAGATATTAAAACATCTCAAGACCCAGTAATTTTTGATAGTCAGATTAAAGATAACGACACAGTATACACAATCTTTACATCTGGTTCTACTGGGGAACCTAAAGGTGTTCAAATTGAATATGCAAGTTTAGTTCAATTTACTGAGTGGATGTTAGAACTTAATAAATCAGGAAATGAACAACAATGGCTTAACCAAGCACCATTTTCATTTGATTTATCTGTAATGGCTATTTATCCATGTTTAGCATCAGGCGGTACATTAAATCTTGTAGATAAAAACATGATTAATAAACCTAAATTATTAAATGAAATGCTAACAGCAACACCGATTAACATTTGGGTATCAACACCATCATTTATGGAAATGTGTTTATTATTACCAACGCTTAATGAAGAACAGTATGGTAGTCTTAACGAATTCTTCTTCTGTGGTGAAATTCTACCTCACAGAGCAGCAAAAGCGTTAGTAAGCCGTTTCCCAAATGCGACGATTTACAACACATATGGTCCAACTGAAGCTACGGTAGCAGTTACAAGTATTCAAATTACACAAGAAATATTAGATCAATATCCGACATTACCTGTTGGTGTTGAAAGACCAGGCGCAAGATTATCTACTACAGATGAAGGTGAACTTGTTATCGAAGGTCAAAGTGTAAGTTTAGGATACTTAAAAAATGACCAAAAAACAGCTGAAGTATTTAATTTCGATGACGGTATTCGTACTTATCACACTGGTGATAAAGCGAAGTTTGAAAATGGTCAATGGTTCATTCAAGGTCGTATTGATTTCCAAATCAAATTGAATGGCTACAGAATGGAATTAGAAGAAATTGAAACACAATTACGCCAGTCTGAGTTCGTAAAAGAAGCGATTGTTGTACCTGTATATAAAAATGATAAAGTTATTCATTTAATTGGTGCAATTGTGCCAACGACTGAAGTTACGGACAATGCAGAAATGACTAAAAATATTAAAAATGACTTGAAATCACGCTTACCAGAGTATATGATTCCTAGAAAGTTTGAATGGATGGAACAATTGCCATTGACTTCAAATGGTAAAATTGACAGAAAGAAAATTGCAGAGGTAATTAACGGATGATTCCATATGGTGATTTTACATTCTTCTTAATTGCTTTAATTGCATTATTACCAGTCATTATACTTGGATTTTTAGGTAAGCGAAGTTACATTTATAATGGCGTAGTTACAGCATTTATGATTGTGTTAATCTTTTCTTCTGATAAACATAATCTGTTTGACCAAAAGTATTTAAGTGTTCAATTAATTAGTTTTATTATTTACGTCGTATGGCAAGTTTTATTGATAATGTTTTATTATCATTCAAAACCAAAAAATAATTCATTTTCAAAATTTGTAACTGTAATGGTTTTATCAATATTGCCATTAGCACTTGTGAAAGTGTTACAAAGTACATGGTTAGGTGGACATCAGATTCACTTCCATGAAAGTAAATTAATTGAGTTTGTTGGTTTCTTAGGAATTTCTTATGTTACATTCAAAAGTGTGCAGTTAATTATGGAAATTCGTGATGGTTCTATCAAAGAAATTAAAGTATGGAAATTAATTCAATTTATTTCATTCTTCCCAACGATTTCATCTGGACCAATCGATCGTTACAAACGTTTCGTTAAAGACGATAAAAAAGTACCAACAGGCAATGAATACCGTGAATTAGTATTAAAAGCAATTCACATGATTATGCTTGGTTTCTTGTATAAATATATTGTTGCTTACTTTATTAACACATATGCAATCATGCCGTTACAATTAGACTTACATGGCTTTGTCAATTTGTGGTTATATATGTACGCATACAGCTTATATTTATTCTTTGACTTTGCAGGTTATAGTTTATTTGCGATAGCATTTAGTTATTTATTCGGTATTAAAACACCACCAAACTTCGATAAACCTTTCAAAGCGAAAAATATTAAAGATTTCTGGAATAGATGGCATATGACATTATCATTCTGGTTCAGAGATTGTATTTACATGAGATCTTTATTCTACATGTCTCGTAAAAAATTATTGAAGAGTCAATTTGCAATGTCTAACGTGGCATTCTTAATCAACTTCTTCATAATGGGAATTTGGCATGGTATCGAAGTGTATTACATTGTTTATGGTTTATACCATGCAGCATTGTTTATAGGTTATGGCTATTATGAACGTTGGCGCAAGAAACATCCGCCACGTTGGCAAAATGGTTTCACAACAGCACTTAGCATTGTGATTACATTCCACTTTGTAACATTTGGCTTTTTAATCTTCTCAGGTAAACTTATATAATAAAGGAGAATTTAATTATGGAATTTAGAGAACAAGTATTAAATTTATTAGCAGAAGTAGCAGAAAATGATATTGTAAAAGAAAATCCAGACGTAGAAATTTTTGAAGAAGGTATTATTGATTCTTTCCAAACAGTTGGATTATTATTAGAGATTCAAAATAAACTTGATATCGAAGTATCTATTATGGACTTTGATAGAGATGAGTGGGCAACACCAAATAAAATAGTTGAAGCATTAGAAGAGTTACGATGAAATTAAAACCTTTTTTACCCATTTTAATTAGTGGAGCGGTATTCATTGTCTTTCTATTATTACCAGCACGTTGGTTTACAGGCTTAGTAACTGAAAAGACTGTAGAAGATAATAGAACTTCATTGACAGATCAAGTACTAAAAGGCACACTCATTCAAGATAAGTTATACGAATCAAACAAGTATTATCCTATATACGGCTCTAGTGAATTAGGTAAAGATGACCCATTTAATCCTGCAATTGCATTAAATAAGCATAACGCCAACAAAAAAGCATTCTTATTAGGTGCTGGTGGCTCTACAGACTTAATTAACGCGGTTGAACTTGCATCACAGTATGATAAATTAAAAGGTAAGAAATTAACATTTATTATTTCACCACAATGGTTTACAAACCATGGTTTAACGAATCAAAACTTTGATGCTCGTATGTCTCAAACTCAAATTAATCAAATGTTCCAGCAGAAAAACATGTCTACTGAATTAAAACGTCGTTATGCACAGCGTTTATTACAGTTTCCACATGTACACAATAAAGAATACTTGAAATCTTATGCTAAAAACCCTAAAGAAACTAAAGATAGTTATATTTCTGGTTTTAAAGAGAATCAATTGATTAAAATAGAAGCGATTAAATCATTGTTTGCAATGGATAAATCTCCATTAGAACATGTTAAACCTGCTACAAAACCAGACGCTTCTTGGGATGAGATGAAACAAAAAGCAGTTGAAATTGGTAAAGCTGATACTACATCGAATAAATTTGGTATTAGAGATCAATACTGGAAATTAATTCAAGAAAGTAAGCGTAAAGTTAGACGTGACTATGAATTCAATGTTAATTCTCCAGAATTCCAAGATTTAGAATTACTTGTAAAAACAATGCATGCTGCTGGTGCAGATGTTCAATATGTAAGTATTCCATCAAACGGTGTATGGTATGACCACATTGGCATCGACAAAGAACGTCGTCAAGCAGTGTATAAAAAAATCCATTCTACTGTTGTAGATAATGGTGGTAAAATTTACGATATGACTGATAAAGATTATGAAAAATATGTTATCAGTGATGCCGTACACATCGGTTGGAAAGGTTGGGTTTATATGGATGAGCAAATTGCGAAACATATGAAAGGTGAACCACAACCTGAAGTAGATAAACCTAAAAATTAAAATACAAATAGCACATAACTCAACGATTTTGATTGAGGGTATGTGCTATTTTTATATTTTAAATTTCATAGAATAGAATAGTAATATGCGCTTGGATATGTGGCTATAATAAAATAATTAATCAGATAAATAGTATAAAATAACTTTCCCATCAGTCCAATTTGACAGCGAAAAAAGACAGGTAATAACTGATTATAAATAATTCAGTATTCCTGTCTTTGTTGTTATTCATAATATGTTCTGTTAACTTAATATCTTTATATTAGAATACTTGTTCTACTTCTATTACACCAGGCACTTCTTCGTGTAATGCACGCTCAATACCAGCTTTAAGAGTGATTGTAGAACTTGGGCATGTACCACATGCACCATGTAATTGTAATTTAACAATACCGTCTTCCACGTCAATCAATGAGCAGTCGCCACCATCACGTAATAAAAATGGGCGAAGACGTTCAATAACTTCTGCTACTTGATCAAACATCGTTGTATCTTCAGTAGGCATCAGGCAAGTCTCCTTTCGAGAGATGAATTTGATAATCTTTATTAGTATATTATAATAGATAGTGTAACAAAAATCTATCAAACCAATGGGGGATAAATATATGGAGCACGTGAGTGTGGTAGTATATGGGGCAGATGTTATATGTGCAAGTTGCGTTAATGCGCCAACATCGAAAGATATTTATGACTGGCTACAGCCACTATTAAAAAGAAAATACCCAAATATATCATTTAAATATACGTATATAGATATTACAAAAGATAATGACAACTTAACAGATCATGATTTACAATTTATTGAAAGAATAGAACAAGATGAACTATTTTATCCATTAATTACAATGAACGATGAATATGTAGCAGATGGTTATATACAAACAAAGCAAATCACTCGATTTATAGACCAAAAGCTTGTGAATGAATAATATACACATAATAAAAAGCAATGTCAGTAATAGTGTGAACTGACATTGCTTTTTAATTTTTAACCATTATGATATTTATATAACCAAAGTACGCCGGATTTTAAAATAGAAGCGAGTCGTCCTGTTACAGTGCGATCCATGATATATGCAAAACCTTGTTTATCTCCTAATGACCCAACGATACCTTGTACCTTTAGTTCCGGCATTTTGTCAGGTAATGGTTCATTTAGCCATTGCTTTTTAAGCACATCGGCAATTTGATCACCTTGAACTTCGGCTAACTGAGCACTTGGCGCATGTGGTAAATCAGCACAATCACCAACTACATAGACGTTACGATATGTTGGTACTTGATGATACTGGTTAACTATCACGCGTCCATTACTATTTATATCAATCGGCAAGTTACGAACAACTTCAACAGGTTGAATTCCTGCTGTCCATACAACTAAATCAATATCTTTAGGTTCATCACAGTTATATATTTTACCAGGTTCAACTTTATTAATATTTGAATTTGGAACAACGGTAACATTATTTTTGGCGAACCATTTCGCAACATACTTACTTAATTTTTCAGGAAAATTTCTTAAAATTCGCGGCCCACGGTCATAAAGATATATTTCCAAGTCTGATCTACTTTCTCTTAATTCGCTGGCAAGTTCTATGCCACTTAATCCAGCACCAACGATACCAACTTTAGCACCTTCTGGTAGTTCACTAATACTATGGAAAGTATCCCGAGCCTTTGAGAGTGTTTGAATACTATGTGTATATTCTTCGGCTCCTGGAACGTTATGATATTTATCTTCACATCCTAAACCAATGATTAGCTCATCATAATCAATTTTAGAATTACCGACTGAGACAATTTGAGCATCTAAATCTATGTCGTTAATTTCACCATAAACCGTATTCACTTGTGGATGATTAGGGAATTTCATGCGAACATCTTTATCTGATTTCGTGCCCGCAGCTAAAGCATAAAATTCTGGTTTCAATCCATGAAATGGCATACGATCAACTAATGTGACTGTATAATCTTGTGGTAAAGATGTAGTTAAAATGCGTGACATGATACGCATATTACCATATCCGCCGCCTAACAAAACTAAGTTTTTCATAATGAAGTACCCCTTTTATATGTTAATATTTACTTTAATTTTGAAAAGATCAAAGTGCATAGATATATTTGTTAATGAACAGTTATAAAATGCAAGTGTCTTTGATTCATCAATAACCCCTAAAAAAGTAAATATGTATTTATATGCTTATTATATATTTTTTTGAAAATGACTACAAATAAATATTTGTACCAACTAAGGCACTATTGCATAACTGGGATAAGAAACATCAGTTGTTGCTAATTGAGCACATCATGTTAAAATACCAGTTTTAAAATGCTATAATATTGTAACAAATGAAATAAGAAGGTGAAGTATGAATCCGATCGTAGAATTTTGTCTCTCTAACATGGCAAAAGGTGGAGATTATGTTTTTAATCAACTGGAAAATGACCCAGATGTCGATGTGTTAGAGTATGGTTGCCTGACACATTGTGGTATATGTTCAGCCGGGTTGTATGCTTTAGTAAATGGTGATATTGTTGAAGGTGATTCGCCGGAAGAATTATTACAAAATATATATGCACATATAAAAGAAACTTGGATTTTTTAAGGAGGAGTTATCATGCCAACAGTTATATTAACAGAAGCAGCTGCCTACGAAGTAAAAGATATGCTTAAAGCAAATGAAATGCCAGATGGCTATTTAAAAATTAAAGTGAATGGTGGCGGGTGCACTGGTTTAACATACGGTATGGGTGCAGAAGAAGCGCCTGGTGAAAATGATGAAGTCTTAGAATACTTTGGATTAAAAGTTTTAGTGGACAAAAAAGATGCACCCGTATTAAATGGTACGACTATTGATTTTAAGCAATCATTAATGGGTGGCGGTTTCCAAATCGACAATCCTAATGCAATTGCATCATGTGGCTGTGGTAGTTCATTTAGAACTGCAAAAGTTGCAGGTAATCCTGAAAACTGCTAATAAAATAACTTTTTAATGATTAACCCAATTTTTGGGATACAAATTGATATCAATTACGATTAGGGACATATTTGATTATGTCCTATTTTTGCGTAAAGATATTTTGTTTTATTAAAAAGCTTATTAAAAATTAAGAATCTGACTATTAATAGTATTTTAAATGATTGTGATAGCGGATACATTTTTAATCGAAATCAGGCTACGAAAAAATTAATTAATTTTTTCACAATCTGACTGAATCTTGCTTGAAAATATAACATAAAAGCTATAGAATTAGTATTGGATTAAAAATGTCTTTTTTGTGAACATCACAGGTTTTTACATAATTTAAAAGACTTAAATAACAAAATGATGATAAACTAGTATACATTGTGGTAAAAGTAGGAATGACCAGTTGTTACTAGTAATTATCAGCATTTGGTTAAAAAAATATGAAAGCTTAGGTGAAATTAAATGGCTCAAGATCGTAAAAAAGTACTTGTACTTGGTGCTGGTTATGCAGGTTTACAAACTGTAACTAAATTGCAAAAAGCGATATCAACAGAAGAAGCAGAAATTACGCTTATTAATAAAAATGAATATCACTATGAAGCGACATGGTTACATGAAGCATCAGCAGGTACACTAAACTATGAAGATGTATTATATCCTGTGGAAAGTGTCTTGAAGAAAGACAAAGTGAACTTTGTTCAAGCAGAAGTAACAAAAATTGACCGTGATGCTAAAAAGGTAGAAACAAATCAAGGTATTTATGACTTTGATATTTTAGTAGTAGCATTAGGTTTCGTTAGTGAAACATTCGGCATCGAAGGTATGAAAGATCATGCTTTCCAAATTGAAAATGTTATCACAGCACGTGAATTATCACGTCATATCGAAGACAAATTTGCTAACTATGCAGCATCAAAAGAAAAAGATGATAACGATTTATCTATCTTAGTTGGTGGTGCTGGATTCACTGGTGTTGAATTCTTAGGTGAATTAACAGACAGAATTCCTGAATTATGTAGCAAATATGGTGTGGATCAAAATAAAGTTAAAATCACTTGTGTTGAAGCAGCACCTAAAATGTTACCAATGTTCTCAGAAGAATTAGTTAACCACGCAGTTAGCTACTTAGAAGACCGCGGTGTTGAATTTAAAATTGCTACACCAATCGTTGCTTGTAACGAAAAAGGTTTTGTAGTTGAAGTAGACGGTGAAAAACAACAATTAAATGCAGGTACTTCAGTATGGGCAGCTGGTGTACGTGGTAGTAAATTAATGGAAGAATCATTTGAAGGCGTTAAACGTGGACGTATCGTTACAAAGCAAGATTTAACAATCAATGGTTACGACAACATTTTTGTTATTGGTGATTGTTCAGCGTTTATCCCAGCTGGAGAAGAACGTCCATTACCAACTACAGCACAAATTGCAATGCAACAAGGTGAAAGTGTTGCTAAAAACATTAAACGCATCTTAAACGGTGAATCAACTGAAGAATTCGAATACGTTGATCGTGGAACTGTTTGTTCTTTAGGTTCACATGACGGTGTAGGTATGGTATTTGGTAAACCTATCGCTGTTAAAAAAGCAGCATTCATGAAAAAAGTGATTGATACACGTGCGGTATTCAAAATCGGTGGTATCGGTTTAGCATTCAAAAAAGGTAAATTCTAGGCTTTAGATTAAGATACAGCTAAACGCATAAAATTAAATTATTCATTTATAAAGTCCTTCAGTGTCACTGAAGGGCTTTATTGTTGTACAATTTGAAGTGAGTAACATATCAAATCTAAGGAGGTACATTATGAATTTTAAATTAAATAACACATTAAGCAACGAAATAAATACGTTGATTATTGGTATACCAGAACATTTAAATCAGTTAGAACGCATTAGTTTTAATCATATCGATATTACAGAATCACTTGAAAGACTAAAACATCAACATATTATTGGTAGTAAAGTTGGGAAGATTTATACAACTGCATTTGATGTACAAGATCAAACATATCGTTTAATTACAGTTGGTTTAGGAAACTTAAAAACACGTAGTTATCAAGATATGTTGAAAATATGGGGACATCTTTTCCAATACATAAAGTCAGAACACATTGAAGATACGTATTTACTTATGGATTCATTTATTTCAAAATATGATCAGTTATCAGATGTATTAATGGCATGCGGTATTCAAAGTGAGCGTGCAACATATGAATTCGATCATTATAAATCAAGTAAGAAGGCACCGTTTAAGACGAATTTAAACCTTATTAGTGAATCATTAATTGAATTAGATTTCATTCATGAGGGTATCAGTATTGGCCTATCCATTAATTTGGCAAGAGACTTTAGTAATATGCCACCGAATTTATTAACACCACAAACATTTGCAGAAGATATTGTTAATCATTTTAAAAATACAAAGGTCAAAGTAGAGGTTAAAGATTATGACACTATAGTTTCTGAAGGATTTGGACTTTTACAAGCGGTAGGTAAAGGTAGTAAGCATAAACCGAGATTAGTAACCATCACATATAATGGCAAAGACAAAGATGAAGCACCAATTGCCTTAGTTGGTAAAGGTATAACGTATGATTCTGGTGGTTATAGTATTAAAACGAAGAATGGCATGGCTACAATGAAGTTTGACATGTGTGGCGCTGCGAATGTCGTTGGTATCATTGAAGCGGCTAGTCGTTTACAACTGCCTGTAAATATTGTCGGAGTGCTTGCTTGTGCTGAAAATATGATAAATGAAGCGTCAATGAAGCCTGACGATGTATTTACAGCATTGAGTGGTGAAACTGTAGAAGTAATGAATACAGACGCTGAAGGTAGATTAGTCCTTGCAGATGCTGTGTATTATGCAAATCAATATCAGCCTAGTGTGATTATGGACTTTGCTACATTAACGGGTGCAGCAATTGTTGCACTAGGCGACGATAAAGCTGCTGCATTTGAATCGAATAGTAAAGTGATATTAAAAGACATATTACAAATAAGTTCCAAAGTCGATGAAATGGTATTTGAATTACCGATTACTGCAACCGAACGTGCAAGTATTAAACACAGTGATATCGCTGATTTAGTTAACCATACGAATGGACAAGGTAAAGCGCTATTTGCGGCAAGTTTTGTAACACATTTTAGTGGTCAAACACCCCACATTCATTTCGATATTGCAGGTCCAGCAACGACTAATAAAGCTTCATATAATGGTCCAAAAGGGCCAACAGGATTTATGATTCCGACGATAGTACAATGGTTAAAACAACAATAATTTAATTAATTGCCTGATACAACTTGTGTCTTGTTTTACATTTCTAATTTAACTCTTGAAAGTATAAAGGATCGCATTGTATCAGGCATTTTTATTGTTGTAAGAAAATATAAATCGCATATCCTTGTGAGCATAAATCAACTTGACTAGCATTGCAAAAACTTAATGTAATCATATGTTCATTCAGTCAACGACTACTAATATAACATTATAGAACTTAGGATTTTGATTGGTGTTCCAGGCTTGTAAAATTGTTTAATTTAATGAAAGCGAAAATTATTTTAAGAAAGACAATTAACTAAAAAATAAAGATTATTGGTATAGTTTGCTATTGACAGGTGTTAAAGCTACTGATACTATGTAGTCTATAAACGCTTTAGTTCGATAGAGTGGTAAAGGATGGTTGTCATATGATAAATGCAGTAGTAATAGCAGTAATATTAATGATTGTGCTATGTTTATGTCGATTAAACGTAGTTATAAGCTTATTTATCAGTGCGCTAGTTGGTGGCTTAATTTCAGGCATGAGCATTGAAAAAGTTATAAATGTATTTGGGAAAAATATAGTCGATGGTGCTGAGGTAGCATTAAGCTATGCCTTATTAGGTGGATTTGCAGCATTAATTTCATACAGTGGTATCACAGACTATTTAGTAGGAAAAATTATAAATGCAATTCACGCTGAAAATAGTCGATGGTCAAGAGTTAAAGTAAAAGTGACAATAATCATTGCATTATTAGCTATGAGTATCATGAGTCAAAACTTAATTCCTGTACATATTGCATTCATTCCAATTGTCATCCCACCATTATTAAGTCTGTTTAATGACTTAAAAATAGATAGACGTTTAATCGGTTTGATTATCGGTTTTGGTTTATGTTTCCCGTATGTGTTATTACCATATGGATTCGGTCAAATTTTCCAGCAAATTATTCAAAGTGGCTTTGCAAAGGCGAATCACCCAATTGAGTTTAATATGATTTGGAAAGCAATGCTTATTCCTTCAATGGGGTATATTGTTGGCTTACTTATCGGTTTATATGTATATCGTAAACCACGTGAATATGAAACACGTAAAATTTCAGATAGTGACAATGTTACAGAGTTAAAACCATATATCTTAATAGTAACAATTGTAGCAATACTAGCTACATTTTTAGTACAAACGTTTACAGATTCAATGATTTTTGGTGCCCTGGCAGGGGTACTCGTATTCTTTATTTCACGTGCATATAATTGGTATGAATTAGATGCTAAGTTTGTTGAAGGTATTAAAATTATGGCTTATATTGGTGTAGTTATTTTAACAGCAAATGGATTTGCTGGTGTAATGAATGCTACTGGTGATATAGATGAATTAGTTAAAACTTTAACAAGTATTACTGGTGATAATAAATTATTTAGCATTATCATGATGTATGTGATAGGTTTAATTGTCACTTTAGGTATAGGATCATCATTTGCAACAATTCCTATTATCGCATCATTATTCATTCCATTTGGAGCGTCAATTGGACTAGATACAATGGCATTAATCGCATTGATTGGAACAGCGAGTGCATTAGGTGACTCAGGTTCACCTGCAAGTGATTCAACATTAGGACCTACTGCGGGATTAAATGTTGATGGCCAACATGATCATATACGCGATACATGTGTACCAAACTTCTTGTTTTATAATATTCCTTTAATGATTTTCGGTACTATTGCTGCTATGGTACTATAAGCATAAAGAGGTGAAAATATGACTCATTTATTAGAGACATTTGAGATGTCAATAGATCACCAGGAAGATGGTTTAGTTGTTATTTCTATGCCTGTTACTGATAAAGTAAAACAACCATTTGGATATTTACATGGTGGTGCTTCGATTGCTTTAGGTGAAACAGCATGTTCATTAGGATCTGCTAATTTAATTGATACAACCAAATTTATTCCATTAGGTTTAGAGATGAATGCCAATCATATTCATTCTGCTAAAGATGGTCGTGTTACTGCGACAGCTGAAATTATTCATCAAGGTAAGTCGACACATGTATGGGATATAAAAATTAAGAATGACAAAGAACAATTAATTACAGTTATGCGTGGTACAGTTGCTATTAAACCTTTAAAATAAAAGAACTGCTAGCTGAAAAGTTATGAGATATTCATAACTACGGCTAGCAGTTTTTTTATGCGCTATATTGTTGTAGTTTTAGAAATGCTTGTTCAATGCGTTCGGCAGCTTTACGGCCACCCATAACATTTCTACCAAATGGTCCTAATTCTAAGTCTGCAAAGCATCCTGCGACAAATAGATTTGGTATCCATTCTAATTTTTCGGAAATAACAGGGTAATTACATTCGTTAATAGGTGCATCATAATTTTGTATTAATTGCTTAATAAGTGGTTGTGACATAAAATCTTGTTCAAAACCAGTTGCAACCATAATCTGTTGATATGGAACAGAATCATTTTCAGTGTTAATTAAACCATCACTAATTTGAGTGATAGGTGTTTTATGCACATTTATACGACCATTTTTAATATGTTTTTTAAGGCGTAAGTACAGTTCGTGAGGCATTGATCCTTTATGACGTTCACGTTGTACAATGGCATTTCTTTCAGGCATGCTTTTAGTACTTAAAAATGAAGACATATTTTTCGGACCTAACCAACCAGGATCAGCATCAAAGTCATGTATTTCAATATCCTTATTTAGCCATAAATGAATTTTTTTATCGTCATCATGATTTAACAATTTAAGTGCAAGATGTGCAGCAGTAATGCCACTACCAACGATATGATCGGTCTTATCATATACTACTTGATCATGTTCTTTCTCGAAGATATGTTTTACATTCTGTTTGTCTTTTAAAATGTCAGGCATAAACGGAATATTTGTACTGCCTATTGCAATAACGACGCAATCTGTAGTGATAATTTGTCCATCTTCTAACTTGATATGCCATTTGTCTTCTTGTTTATCTAAAGTTTGAACTAAACCTTGAACCAAGCAATCCTCTAATTGATATTGTTTAGAAGCATGTGCAATATGATCCATAAACATTGTCAATTCAGGTCGTTGATAAGGACCATAAAAAGCATTTGTATATTGGTGCTGTTTAGCGAATTGTTTTAGATGGAACGGTTGTGGATGTACGTGATGTACAATCGGTGATCTTAAATAAGGCATTTCTATTCGATTTGTATATGAGTTAAACCTTTGACAAAAAGTTTCGTGTGGGTCAATGATTGTTAATCGGTCTGTTGTTAATCCGCTTGATAATAGTTTTTGTGCGATTGCAGTTCCCTGTATGCCACCGCCGATAATTGTCCAATGCATAATAAAACCTCTCTCTTTTTAAAGCGTAATCGTTACGATTTATAATTATTATTATCATAATACATAACGACATGAAAGGCAATTAAATTAAAGAGATATACGTAGATAGGGCGAAGCTGTAGTCAAAGAAGTATGTACTAAACTAAATTCATTGAAAAAGGGGTAACAATGTCAAAAGAAAACAGCAGTAAAATCATTCCTAATTTGGAATCATCTTACTGCTGTTTGTTGTTGATTTATATTCATGACTTTGTTATATAATCTACAATTTTGTGTCTTTTAAGTCTTCTGAAATTTCATCGACTTTAGTCTTTTTAGTATAAGGCGTTTTAATATTATATGCTGCTTTCATAATCATATGACTTGAAAGAGGACCTGTAATTAATACAAAGATAATCGCAACGATTAATTGCATATTTACAAAACCTTGAGTAGCAATAAAATATAAAAATGTACCAAATAGTAATGACATTGCACCTAATGTTGATGCTTTTCCGGCAGCATGTGCACGTGAATATACATCTTCAAGTCTCAATAATCCTATAGCTGCTAGGGCGCTAATTAAAGCACCGATGATAACAAAGATAAGTGCAAGACTAATCAGTATGATTTTGATCATGTTCAATCACCTTACCTTTGTCCATAAATTTAGAGAATACTGCAGTACCTAAAAAGGCTAATATACCAATCATCATAATAACGACAATCATGTATTTAATATTTAATAAGATACTGAATAATGCTATAACTGCCATTAATTGAAGACCAATCGCATCTAATGCGACAACACGATCGGCAAGTGATGGGCCTAGCACAACGCGAATGAGCATAGCTAACATAGAAATGACAACTATGATTAATGCAATAACGATAATAACATTATGATTCATTATATTTCGCCCACCTCTCTTACAATTTTCTCTAATGATGTTTTAATACTTTCCACTTCTTGCTCTTTAGTTGAAAAATCTATGGCATGAATATAAATTTTTGTACGATCATCACTTACACCAAGCACTACAGTACCAGGTGTTAATGTAATTAAATTAGACAACAAGACAATTTGCCAATCTTTTTTTAAATCTGTGTGATAAACAAAGAATCCTGGTTCATTTTTAATCGAAGGTTTGATAATAATTTTTAGAACATCAAAATTAGCTTTAATCAGTTCGATTAAGAAAATAATAACTAATTTAATAATACGATATAGCGTGATGACATAAAATCTACCTGGTAACACTCTGTGTAAGAGGTAAACAAGAACTAGGCCAAAGATGAAACCTAACACAAAGTTATTTGTTGTGTAACTATTTGTCACAAACAACCAAAACACTGCGATAATAAAGTTTAATACTAATTGTACAGCCATGTTATTTACCTCCTAATACAGCTTTAACGTAGGTTGATGGATTGTAGAATGTTTCTGCACCAGCTTTTACCATTGGATATAAGTAATCTGCTGACAATCCATATAAAACAGTTATCACAACTGCAACGATTGCAATCGTAGTTAAATATTTGACGTCGACTTTGTTATTAAGATCATATCCTTTTGGTTGACCGAAAAAGCCTTGTAGGAATATGCGAATGACAGAATATAATACGACTAAACTTGATAATAAGACGATGACACCACTTAAATAAAATCCTCTTTCAAATGTTGATTGGACAATGAAAAATTTTCCATAAAAGCCACTGAGTGGGGGAATGCCAGCTAAACTTAATGCTGCGATAAAGAATGACCAACCAAGTACGGGATATCGTTTAATTAAGCCACCAAATTGTCTTAAATCAGCAGTGCCTGTAATTTTAATCATAATTCCAATAAGCAAGAATAATGCAAGTTTTACTAACATGTCGTGCAATGTATAGTAAATAGCACCAATCATACCTGACTCTGTCATCATTGCAACGCCGACTAAGATCACACCTACAGCAATCATGACATTGTATAGGATGATTTTTTTAATGTTGGCATATGCAACAGCACCGACACAACCAAAGATGATCGTTAATAGTGCTAAGAATAAAATGACATAATGTGAAAAGCTTACATTATCACTAAAGAATAGGCTCAATGTTCTAGCGATTGCATAAACACCAACTTTTGTTAACAAAGCGCCAAAGAATGCAATGATTGGAATTGGTGGTGCATAGTATGCACTAGGTAACCAAACAAACATTGGGAATACGCCAGCTTTTGTAGCAAAAACAAAGATAAATAGTATGAAAACGATATTGACTAAGCCACTGTCATGCGCTGAAAGGTTAGCTAATTTATTGCTTATATCTGCTAGATTCAATGTTCCTACTACTGAATATAAAATCGCTACACCCATTACGAAGAAGGACGACGATACAACGTTAACAAGAACATATTTTATTGTTTCTTGTAATTGAATTTTTGTAGAACCTATAACTAATAAGAAATATGATGACATTAGAAATACTTCGAAAAATACGAATAGGTTGAAAATGTCACCAGTTGTAAAGGCACCAATGATACCTATTAACATAAATAGTACTGAAAAATAATAATAATATCTTTCACGTTCAATACCAATTGTTTGGTATGAATATAAAATCACAATAGCTGTAATTATAATACTAGTAATAATTAGTAGGGCACTGAATATGTCTAATACAAAGACAATACTATATGGTGCTTTCCATGAACCTAGCTCTACACGTATTGGTCCATGTTTTACAACATTTGCTAAATTGATAATTGCCGCGACCAAGGTTAATAATGTACCGCCTAGTGCGACATAACGCTTTATAATAGGGCGCTTTCCAATAAAGACAAGTAATATGGCTGTAATTACTGGAATGACGAGCGTTAACACAAGCATATTACTTTCAATCATCTTCTGGAACTCCTTTCATACTCTCAACGTTATCTGTGCCTAATTCTTTATATGTTCTAAATGCTAATACTAAGAAAAAGGCTGTTGTCGCAAAGGCGATAACGATTGCTGTTAAAATAAGTGCTTGCGGGATAGGATCAACATAGCTTTTTACGTTCGCTTCATAAATTGGAACAGTACCATGTTTAAGTCCACCCATAGTTATTAAAAATAAATTTGCTGCATGTGTTAGTAGTGTAGTTCCCATAACAATTCGTATCAGACTTTTAGACAAAACGAGATAGACACTAATTGCTGTGAGAATACCACTAACAAAAATCATAATAATTTCCACTATTCGTTCTCTCCAATCGAAATAATAATTGTCATGACAGTACCAACTACTGCACATAAAACACCGAAATCAAAGAATACTGCTGTTGTCATATGAACAGGTTCTAATATAAATAACGGTATATCAAATGTGACATGCGTAAAGAAATTTTTACCTAAAAACCAACTTGCGATAGGCGTCGCAATACAAAAAACTAATCCAATACCTATCAAGATTTTAAAATCTAATGGGAAAATTTTACGCATTGTTTCTATATCAAATGCAATCGTAATGATAACAAGTGAACTTGCGAATAATAATCCGCCGACGAAACCGCCACCAGGTGTATAATGTCCTGCTAAGAAAAGTGAAAAACCAAAGACCATTACCATGAAAAAGATAATAACTGCAGCAAATTGCAAAATTAGATCATTTTGTTGTCTATTCATGATTTTTCACCTCGTTACCTTGCGTTTGACGCTTTTTACGTAATTTAATCATTGTATATACAGCTAATCCTGCGATACCAAGGACAGATGACTCGAATAAAGTATCCATACCACGGAAATCAACAAGTATAACGTTTACCATGTTTTTACCGTGAGCTAAATCATAAACGTGCTCTTGATAAAACTTAGATATCGATTCAAAATGTCTATTTCCGTATGCAATTAAACCGATAATAATGACGGACAAACCAACACCACCAGCAATTAAAGCATTAGTAAGCTGGAATGAGCGCTTTTCATTATAACGATTTAAATTTGGTAAGTGGTAGAAGCATAATAAGAACAATGCTGTTGAAATAGATTCAACGACAAACTGTGTCAATGCTAAGTCGGGTGCTTTAAAGAATATAAACAATACAGACACAGCATATCCAACTGCACTTAACATAATGATGCTAAATAATCTTGATTTAGCGAAAAGAATTAAAAAGGCAGCACTTAATAATAAAATTACGATACAAACTTCGAAAATTCTAATCGGACTAACGTCTTTAAAATTAATGTTGAAAGGTACTGAGAATACAGTGACAAATGTTAATAAAATTAATGCACCAAAAATGATAACTAAATTATTACGTGAATAATCGGTAACATAGCTATTCGTCATCTTTTCAGAGTAGTTTGGAATAACATTTGCACTTCTGTTGTACCAATAATTGAATGTTAGTTTATCAGGTTGTCGTTGCAACAATTTCACCCAATAACTAAATGTCACAATTAGTAAGATACCTAAAATATAAATCACTAATGTTGATAAAAAGGCAGGCGTTAATCCATGGAACATATGGAATTCAACATCATCAATGACTGTATGATTAATCGAAGATGTAGCTGGTTCAATAATCGAATTAGTTAAAATGCCAGGGAATAAACCAAATACAATTACTAATGTAGCTAAAATAGCTGGTGATAAAAGCATTAATATTGATACTTCGTGTGCTTTTTTAGGTAATTGTTCAGGTTTATATTGTCCGAAAAATATATGCATTATAAATTTAATTGAATATACAAATGTGAAGACACTGCCCACTATACCAATGATTGGGAATAGGTAGCCTAATATATCAACACTGAATAAATTTGCTTGGCTTGCTGTAAATGTTGTTTCTAAAAATGATTCTTTTGATAAGAAACCATTGAACGGTGGTACACCAGCCATACTTAATGCTGTAATAACAGTGATTGTAAATGAGATAGGCATAATTGTTAGTAAGCCACCTAATTTCTTAACATCACGTGTACCAGTAGAATGATCCACTGCACCTGTAATCATAAATAGGGCACCTTTAAATGTTGCATGGTTGATTAAATGGAATATTGCAGCCGTAAATGCAGCAGCATATATTTTGCTATCATCGCCTTGATAGTGATAACTAATGGCACCGATTCCAAGCATCGCCATAATCATACCTAATTGGGATACTGTTGAAAATGCCAGTATACCTTTCAAGTCTTGTTGTTTTGTTGCGTTTAGCGAAGCCCAGAATAACGTAATTAAACCAACGAGTGTGACAGTCCATATCCAACCTTGCGATGCTGCGAAGATTGGTGTCATTCGAGCGATTAAATATAAACCTGCTTTAACCATTGTTGCTGAATGAAGATAAGCACTGACTGGTGTAGGTGCTTCCATTGCATCTGGTAGCCAAATATAAAATGGAAACTGAGCAGATTTTGTAAAAGCACCAATCATGATTAAAATCATCGCAAAAATGAAGAATGGGCTATTTTGAATTTCAGAAGCATGTTGAATCATGTACTGAATGCTAAATGATTGCGTTGGTAAAGCGAGTAAGATGATACCACCTAATAATGATAAACCACCAAATACTGTGATTATGAGCGATTTTTGAGCACCATATATAGATGCTTGTCGTTCGCGCCAGAATGAAATAAGTAAAAAACTAGAAAATGACGTTAGCTCCCAGAATAAATATAGAATAATAACATTATCTGAAAGTACGACACCTAACATTGCACCCATAAATAGTAATAAATAACAATAAAAATTCCCTAGTTGTTCTGACTTACTTAAGTAGCCGATTGAATATAATACTACTAAACTGCCGATTCCTGAAATAAGCAAACTAAAGAGTAAACCTAAGCCATCAAGATATAAATCAAAGTTCATACCAAAATGAGGCATCCAATTTAAGGTTTTCATTACAGTATTACCTGACATCGTCGTTTTAATTAATGTAAGCATATAAATAAATATGACGATAGGGACAGGTAATACGAACCATCCTAAATGTATACGTTTAAAAAATCTATACAGGATAGGAATAATGAGTGCGAATATTAACGGTAATATCACCGCAATATGTAACAAACTCACTATGTTGTCCTCCTTTAAAAAATATTTATGTTATTCATTATACATGAATGATATAGTTCTGAAAAACGTACACACTCCTTGTTGTGCTTTATTTTCAGAAGTATTTAAATAAGAAGAAACACGTCATTTTTTATTTAAAATTTTCTTTGTATTGAAGTGAATAATCTTCTTTTAAGCGTGCTAAACTAGCTAAAGACATTTCAGCATGTTTTGTTTGCTGAGCTTTAAGTTTAGTTTCTAAATCTGTAATTGCTTGTTGAAGTGAATCTTCATAGCGCAATACATCAACATTGAAGTCGCGTAATTGTGAACGTTTCGTATAGCGTTTTTCAAAATGACTTAATGCTTTGCGTTCATGGAAAAATACACCTTCAGTTTCAGTAGGGTTATGTAAATCACCTTGTTTCGGGTGTTTGATAACTTGTTCAACTTTAACTAGTACATCGTCTCCATTTTCTTCAACAATCGTGACACCATAGCTACCTGTTTTGTGTGAAAATCGATATAACCTCATGCTATTTTCCTCCCTTAAAAGTATGTTAATATATATGTATCATAACATGAATGGAGAATATAAATGGCTAACTATCCACAGTTAAACAAAGAAGTACAACAAGGTGAAATTAAAGTGGTTATGCACACAAATAAAGGTGACATGACATTCAAATTATTTCCAAATATTGCACCAAAAACAGTTGAAAATTTTGTGACACATGCAAAAAATGGTTATTATAATGGAATAACATTCCACCGTGTCATTAATGACTTCATGATTCAAGGTGGCGATCCAACAGCTACTGGTATGGGTGGCGAAAGTATTTATGGCGGTGCTTTTGAAGATGAATTTTCATTAAATGCATTTAACTTATATGGCGCATTATCAATGGCTAACTCAGGACCTAATACAAATGGTTCACAATTTTTCATTGTTCAAATGAAAGAAGTACCTCAAAATATGTTAAGTCAACTTGCAGATGGTGGTTGGCCACAACCAATCGTTGATGCATATGGCGAGAAGGGTGGTACACCATGGTTAGATCAAAAACATACAGTATTCGGTCAAATCATTGATGGTGAAACTACATTAGAAGATATTGCAAATACAAAAGTGGGACCACAAGATAAACCACTTCATGATGTTGTAATTGAATCTATTGATGTTGAAGAATAATATCTAAACATAATTAACTACCAACATTTTAAACTCGGATAAAGCTAATTTATGAATGGATTAGTGTATATTCCAACGAAAACAAATAAACTAATATGATGAGCAATCTCAATATATTTATCAAGAAAGCACAGTTTTTAAATAGATGTGTATTCTAAAGATAATAGTTGAGGTTGCTTTTTATGTTTTTACAGAGAATTGCTATTCAAATAGTTAATAAATTGAAAACAAAGTAGCTGGATATCATATTGATTTAGATATGAATTTGTTGCTGATTTTATTTGTAAATCCCAGTTTGTAGTATTCTTATTCATTTATAAAATAATATTCGTATGATTTGATGTTTTAATTAGTCCACCATTTCGATTTGTGCTATGATAATAGTGTTAAGTAAACGAAATAAGGGGTTATTAAGTTGAATAACTACAAAATTGGCCAACATATCAAGGTGCGTGTAACTGGTATTCAACCATACGGTGCGTTTGTTGAGACCCCTAATCATACTGAAGGACTGATTCATATATCAGAAATTATGGATGACTACGTTCATAATTTGAAGAAATTTCTATCAGAAGGCCAAATTGTTAAAGCTAAAATTTTGTCTATAGATGATGAAGGAAAGCTTAATCTATCATTAAAGGATAATGATTACTTCAAAAATTATGAGCGTAAGAAGGAAAAACAATCAGTATTAGATGAAATCAGAGAAACAGAAAAATATGGGTTTCAAACACTTAAAGAACGCTTACCAATCTGGATAAAACAGTCAAAGCGAGCAATTCGAAACGACTAAAGGAACAGATAAATCGTACCGAAAATCATACAAAGGGTCTGAAATGAAAGTTTCTTAGACTATAAAAGAGATTAGTATCTATTAAATTTTATTAGATACTAATCTCTTTTTGTCTACGATAACCTAATAAGATTGATTCTATTTACACATACAAATGGTTTAAGGTGACATATCCATTATCTTTGTTAGATAGAGTCGTTTATTTGCAATAATGTATGTGGTTTTGTTTTTTAATTTATTTTAGAAATGAGAACTACAACTTAAAGCATTAAACGAAATGTAACTATATAAACAGATAATTGGAGAATGAAAAAATTACATGTTATAGTCAACTCAATAATTTTAAGGAGGAATTAAGTAATGAAAAGTAAATACGAACCATTGTTTGATAAAGTAGAATTACCAAATGGAGTAGAGTTGAGAAATCGATTTGTGTTAGCCCCTTTAACACATATTTCTTCAAATGATGATGGTACTATTTCAGATATAGAACTTCCTTATATTGAAAAGCGTTCACAAGATGTTGGTATTACAATTAATGCTGCGAGTAATGTGAGTGATGTCGGAAAAGCATTTCCAGGACAGCCATCAATCGCGCATGACAGTGATATTGAAGGACTAAAACGATTAGCTACAGCAATGAAGAAAAACGGTGCCAAAGCACTCGTACAAATACATCATGGCGGTGCACAAGCATTGCCTGAATTAACACCTGATGGAGACGTCGTAGCACCAAGTCCAATTTCTTTAAAAAGTTTCGGTCAGAAACAAGAGCATAGTGCAAGAGAAATGACGGCTCAAGAAATTGAACAAGCGATAAAAGATTTTGGAGAGGCAACGCGACGTGCAATTGAAGCAGGGTTTGATGGTGTTGAAATACATGGCGCGAATCATTACTTAATTCATCAATTTGTATCACCATACTATAATAGAAGAAATGATGTATGGGCAAATCAATATAAATTCCCGATCGCTGTGATTGAAGAAGTGCTTAAAGCGAAAGAAATGTATGGTAATAAAGACTTTATAGTTGGATACAGATTATCTCCAGAGGAAGCGGAGTCTCCAGGAATCACAATGGAAATTACAGAGGAACTCGTTAATAAAATTAGCCATATGCCAATCGACTATATTCATGTTTCAATGATGGATACGCATGCAACGACTCGTGAAGGTAAATACGCTGGACAAGAAAGACTGCCTTTAATTCACAAATGGATAAATGGTCGTATGCCACTTATCGGTATTGGTTCAATTTTCACAGCTGACGAAGCTTTAGATGCAGTTGAAAATGTTGGTGTTGACTTAGTAGCCATTGGTAGAGAGCTACTACTGGATTATCAATTTGTTGAAAAAATTAAAGATGGACGGGAAGATGAAATTATTAATTACTTTGATCCAGAGAGAGAAGATAATCATCACTTAACTCCTAATTTATGGCATCAATTTAATGAAGGGTTCTATCCATTACCACGTAAAGATAAATAAGTGTTTAACTGTTACCACTAATGATATTGTGTATGCAATTTGTTAGTGGTTTTCAATATTTATAAATAAAAATATTCTTAGTAAAATATACTTTTGATTAAGTGTAAAATTATCAATTCTTTTGCTTGTAATCATTTAAGTAATTATGTCATTATAAATGTAAGGGTTTTCAAAATAGACAAATTTAATGAAACTTAGTGATTATTTCATCTTTTTTGGTGGAAAAGTATCTGCTTTGAAAACTAATGTAATTATTTGGATAATGTTTCATGTATAATAGTTATAAATGATGAAAAGGGGAGATATGATGACTAAATCTGAAAAAATTATTGAGTTAACAAATCATTACGGAGCACATAATTATTTACCATTGCCAATTGTCATTTCAGAAGCTGAAGGGGTATGGGTTAAAGATCCTGAAGGCAATAAATATATGGATATGTTATCTGCATATTCCGCTGTTAACCAAGGTCATAGACATCCGAAAATTATTCAAGCATTAAAAGATCAAGCTGATAAAGTGACTCTAGTTTCACGTGCTTTTCATAGTGATAACTTAGGAGAATGGTACGAAAAAATTTGTAAACTGGCAGGTAAAGATAAAGCTTTACCAATGAATACAGGTGCTGAAGCAGTAGAAACAGCTTTGAAAGCAGCACGACGCTGGGCATACGATGTTAAAGGAATTGAGCCAAATAAAGCAGAAATCATTGCATTTAATGGTAACTTCCATGGTCGAACAATGGCGCCAGTTTCATTATCATCAGAAGCAGAATACCAACGTGGTTATGGTCCGTTATTAGATGGATTTAGAAAAGTTGATTTTGGAGATGTAGATGCATTGAAAGCTGCAATTAATGAAAATACTGCAGCAGTTTTAGTAGAACCAATTCAAGGTGAAGCGGGTATAAATATACCACCAGAAGGATATTTGAAAGCAATTAGAGAATTATGTGATGAACATAATGTCTTATTTATTGCTGACGAAATCCAAGCAGGATTAGGTCGTTCGGGTAAATTATTTGCTACGGATTGGGATAATGTAAAACCTGATGTCTATATTTTAGGTAAAGCACTAGGTGGTGGTGTCTTCCCAATTTCTGTTGTATTAGCAGATAAAGAAGTATTAGATGTCTTTACACCTGGCTCACATGGTTCAACATTTGGTGGTAATCCACTTGCTTGTGCTGCATCAATTGCTGCATTAGATGTTATCGTTGATGAGGATTTACCAGGGCGCTCTTTAGAATTAGGAGATTATTTTAAAGAACAATTAAAGCAAATTGATCATCCATCAATTAAAGAAGTCCGTGGACGTGGTTTGTTTATAGGTGTGGAACTTAATGAAAGTGCTAGACCATATTGTGAAGCTTTGAAAGAAGAAGGCTTATTATGTAAAGAAACGCATGATACTGTCATTCGTTTTGCACCACCATTAATTATTACTAAAGAAGAATTGGACCTTGCACTTGAAAAAATAAGACATGTATTTCAATAATGTCAAAAAGTTGTAACAATCAGTTTGTAAGGGCTTTAAAAAGGAATACGTTATGTTACAATATGTTTGAAAGCGAAATCATTAGGTAAAGAAGAGGCGAAAAGGATCATGACTGAGAACAATAATTTAGTAACTTCTACTCAAGGAATTATTAAAGAAGCATTGCATAAATTGGGATTTGACGAAGGAATGTACGATTTAATTAAAGAACCTTTAAGAATGTTACAAGTGCGTATCCCTGTACGAATGGATGATGGCACTGTTAAAACATTCACAGGTTACCGTGCGCAACATAATGATGCTGTTGGACCAACAAAAGGGGGCGTGCGTTTCCACCCAGATGTTGATGAAGAAGAAGTAAAAGCATTATCAATGTGGATGACTTTGAAATGTGGCATTGTTAACTTACCATACGGTGGTGGTAAGGGTGGTATCGTTTGTGATCCACGTCAAATGAGCATTCATGAAGTTGAACGTTTATCACGCGGATATGTAAGAGCAATTTCACAATTCGTAGGTCCGAACAAAGATATTCCAGCACCAGATGTATTTACAAACTCACAAATTATGGCTTGGATGATGGATGAATATAGTGCATTAGATAAATTTAATTCACCAGGTTTCATCACAGGTAAACCAATTGTATTGGGTGGTTCTCATGGACGCGACAGATCAACTGCACTAGGTGTAGTTATTGCAATTGAACAAGCTGCAAAACGTCGTAATATGCAAATTGAAGGTGCCAAGGTTGTTATTCAAGGTTTCGGTAATGCCGGAAGTTTCTTAGCTAAATTCTTATATGATTTAGGTGCAAAAATTGTAGGTATCTCTGATGCTTATGGTGCATTACACGATCCAAATGGCTTAGATATAGATTATTTATTAGACCGTCGTGATAGTTTTGGTACGGTAACAAATTTATTTGAAGAAACAATCTCAAATAAAGAATTGTTTGAATTAGATTGTGACATTTTAGTACCAGCGGCTATTTCAAACCAAATTACAGAAGACAATGCACATGATATTAAAGCTAGCATCGTTGTTGAAGCTGCTAATGGACCTACAACACCAGAAGCAACACGTATTTTAACTGAACGTGGTATATTATTAGTTCCAGACGTATTAGCAAGTGCTGGTGGTGTAACGGTTTCTTATTTCGAATGGGTACAAAATAATCAAGGTTATTATTGGTCTGAAGAAGAAGTTAATGAAAAGCTACGTGAAAAATTAGAAGCGGCATTTGATACGATTTACGAATTGTCTCAAAATCGAAAAATAGATATGAGACTTGCAGCATATATCATAGGTATTAAACGTACAGCAGAAGCAGCTAGATATCGTGGTTGGGCATAATTAATTATCATATGTGATTTAACGAGCTTGGGACAGAAAACAAAGCCCTAAGCTCGTTAATTTTATTTTAGCAGTAGTTGACTGAATAAAAATACACTTGTAACAAGCTTATTTCAAAAATAGCCGGGGCCCCAACACAGAGAAATTTAGGAGCCAATTTCTACAGACAATACAAGTTGGCGGGGCCCCAACACAGAAGCTGGCGAAAAGTCAGCTTACAATAATGTGCAAGTTGGCGGGGCCCCAACACAGAAGCTGGTGGAAAGCCAGCTTACAATAATGTGCAAGTTGGGGTGGGCCCCGAACACTGAGAATTTCTAATTAAACGGTCAACTATATATTTGATCAAAAAGACAGCAGTAGGATATTTTCTATTCGGAAATATCTTACTGCTGTTTTTTATAGTAATAGCTATATTTTTGTATTTATGTTTTATAGTTGAACAATACTACTTAATGACTTCTTTATATTTATCAGCAAAATTTGTAAAGACACCATCAACGCCGTATTTATTTAATCGTAACATATCAGCTTTTTCATTCACTGTATAAGGATGTACTATAAATCCTAAGTCTTTTAAATGATGGGTATTTTGTTCAGTTAAATCTGTATAATCAGGACCTAATCCAATCGCATAAGAGCGTATCTCTTTTAAGCGTTGGTCGTTAAATTGTTGTAGTTCACCTTTATCAACTAATTTTACTAATGGCACATGCTTATTTTGACGATGAATTTTCTTTAAACTTTCGTCAGAAAATGATTGAATCATTACATGTCCATTTTTTAATTTATTGTTATTTAAAAGGTGATGCCTTTTCAATGAAGCTAATAATTGTTCTTCCATTCCTGGGTATACATCAGGTGACTTTGTTTCAATATAATAGTTTGCATTCGGACCATAACGTTCTAAAATTTCATCTAAAGTGGGTACTTTAGCATTTTTATAACTTGCTCTCGCGTATTTTGGATATTTTTTATTAAACCAACTTCCTGCATCTAATTGTTTTAATTCATCAAGGGTATAATCCTCAACTTTACCGTGTCCATTTGTTGTACGGTTAACAGTTTCATCATGCATAGCAACTAAATGGCCATCTTTGGTACGTTGTAAATCAATTTCGATATAAGATGCTTTCAACTCATTATGACTCTTATCGTATGCTTGAAACGTATGCTCGGGTGCATAGCCACTTGCGCCACGATGTGCGATAGTCGTGAATCGCTCATTTGTTAAATTTGTATGCCATTGAATCGCCTGAGGTTTATTTGCAATTTGATTTGTTTGTTCAGCGCCAGCAGTAGGTACTGATAAAAATCCCATAGTAAAAACAGCAGAAGCAGCCATAAATTTAGTGAAGCTTTTCGAAGAGTTAGTCATAGTCTTTATCCTTTCATCTCTTTATTTGTAGTCTAACAATTTTAAAATACTATAAAATGATGTTTGTGAAAACGCTTTACACATTTCTTTTACAATTTATAACATTTCTGTAATATAAATTTAAAAGAATTATCAAACATTTTAGGAATCTTAAAAATGTGATGTTCAATAAGACAATTAGAGCATTAAAATACCCACAATGTAATTTTCATAGACATTGTGGGTAGGTAGATTAACGTATTTATTGTGATAGTAATTGTTTAGCAACATCAAGTTGTTGTTTGACCGATGATTGACCCGTTGAACCGTAACTTTGACGTCGTTTTAAGCAATTTTCAGGCTGCAAATAATCATAAATATCGGAATCAATACTAGAATGATGTTGTTGATATGTTGCTAAAGGAACATCTAATAAATAATGACCTTGTTGTATACATTCTAAGACGATTTTTCCTACAATTTCATGTGCAGTTCTAAATGGAATATTTTTAGTTACTAAATAATCTGCCAGTTCCGTTGCATTTGAAAAATCTTCTTTAACAGTTTGATTGAGTCGTTCTTTATTAATTGTCATCGTTTGAATCATACCTTCGAAAATACGTAAAGAACCTTTAATTGTATGGACAGCATCGAATAAACCTTCTTTATCTTCCTGCATATCTTTGTTATATGCTAGAGGTAATCCTTTTAAAGTCATAAGCATACTCATTAAATGACCAGTCGTTCGGCCAACTTTACCTCTAATTAATTCTGCCATATCAGGATTTTTCTTTTGTGGCATAATAGATGAGCCAGTTGAAAATGCATCTGATAATGTAATGAATTTAGCTTCGTCTGTGGACCAGAAAATAATTTCCTCTGCAAAGCGTGATAAGTGAACCATCGTTAAAGAAATATTATGCAATGTTTCAATAATATAGTCTCTGTCACTCACAGCATCTAGGCTATTCTCATAGAGACTGCCAAAGTTCAACAATGCTGTTGTCTCGTGTCTATCGATAGGGTATGTGGTACCACTTAAGGCTGCTGCACCTAAAGGATTAATATCGATTCGTTTTAAACTATCTTCAAATCGTTGTTGGTCTCGTTGTAACATCCAAAAATAAGTCATAATATGATGTGCAAATGAAATTGGCTGTGCACGCTGTAAATGAGTATAACCAGGCATAATTGTATCAACATTATTGGAAGCGATGTCTACAATTACACTTTGTAACGACTTAATTAATGCGATGATATCTTGCACTTGTTTCTTAGTGTACAAGTGCATGTCTGTTGCAACTTGATCGTTTCTACTGCGTCCAGTATGCAACTTACCACCAGCATCACCAATACGTTTAATTAATTCATGTTCAATATTTAAATGAATATCTTCTAATGATGCACTAAATTGAATTTGATCTTGATGATAATCATGTTGAATAGATTTTAGTCCTTGTATAATTTGTTCGCTGTCTTGTTGACTAATAATGCCTTGATTCGCAAGCATAGTTGCATGCGCAATGCTGCCTTCGATATCTTGATCTATGAGCGTTTGATCAAAAGTAATGGATGCGTTAAAGTCATCAACCCACTCTTCAGGTTGTACTTCAAATCTACCGCCCCAAGCTTTATTGCTCATTGCTATTGCCTCCATGTAACATCGCATTTACTTGAGTAGGTAAACCATAGATATCGATAAAGCCAACAGCAGCGTCTTGATTAAATGCATCTTCTTTTGTATAAGTTGCTAATTTTTCATCATATAATGTGTAAGGTGATTTTCTACCATTCACGATGGCATTACCTTTGAATAATTTAATTCTGACATCACCACTTACGTATTGCTGAGTACTATCAATAAATAATTTCAAGCTATCAGTTAAAGGTGAGAACCAAAGTCCATTGTATAGTTGTTCAGCAAATTGCTTCTCAATGATTGGTTTAAAGTGTGCAACATCTTTCGTTAACGTAATCGTTTCTAATGCTTTATGCGCTTTTAAAATAACTTCTGCAGCAGGTGCTTCATAAATTTCTCTTGATTTGATACCTACAAGTCTATTTTCTACATGGTCAATTCTTCCAATACCATGCTTACCAGCTAATGCATTCAACGTTAAAATTAAATCGTCTAATTCATATGTTTTGCCATCAATTTGAACTGGGATACCTTTAACAAACGTTAAAATGATTTCATCAGCAGTATCTGGTGTTTCTTCTAAAGCATTTGTTAGATCGAACGCATCCTCTGGTGGCGCAGCATAAGGATCTTCTAAAATACCACATTCATTCGCTCTGCCCCATAGATTTTGATCGATAGAATAAGGTGAATCATGGTTGATTGATACAGGGATATTATGTTTAATTGCATAATCAATTTCTTCTTCACGACTCCAAGCCCACTCACGTACAGGTGCGAATGCTTTCAATGATGGGTTTAATGCTTTAATGGCAACTTCGAAACGTACTTGGTCATTCCCTTTACCAGTACAACCATGTGCAATACCTACTGAATTTGTTTTCTCAGCAATCTCTACTAATTTTTTAGCGATTAATGGTCTTGATAAAGCAGAAACTAATGGATATGCATTTTCATACATTAAATTTCCTTTGATTGCATAACTTACATACTCATCACTAAATTCTTTTGTCGCATCAATAATATGACATTCAATAGCTCCCATATCTAAAGCTTTTTGATAAACGATGTCTAAATCTTTACCTTCACCAACATCTAGGCAACAAGCTACAACGTCGTATCCTTTGTCGATAAGCCATTGAACGGCCACACTTGTATCTAGTCCTCCTGAATATGCTAAAACAATTTTCTCTTTCATAAAATTCACCTCATTGTAGTTATCTGAATATTTCGTATGAACACATGATAGCAAACTTTTAATGAAAATAAAACCATTATTTTACATATTTATTCATAAAATATGATAGAGGCAGTTAGAGTTAGAAGTATAAATGCTTATTTATCAATGTTTAAAAGTGTTTTAAAAAACATGCAAATTGTATAAAAAATGTTTGAGTGTTTGACGCCAGTTTGAAATGTTTGTTGAAAAATAGGTGTGAAACGTCACATAAATATCAATTTTATTGATTAAGTACAAACTTGTGAATTGAATCGCAAACGTAAACTTAGTAAAATTAAGATATTAAATGAAACAGGAGGCTTTTATAGATGACTCATATTCAATTAGATTTTAGTAAAACGTTAGAATTTTTCGGTGAACACGAATTAAAACAACAACAAGAAATTGTTAAATCAATTCACAAAACAATTCATGAAGGTACTGGTGCAGGTAGTGACTTCTTAGGCTGGGTTGATTTACCAGTTGATTACGACAAAGAAGAATTTTCAAGAATTGTTGAAGCATCAAAACGCATTAAAGAAAATTCTGATGTTTTAGTAGTCATCGGTATTGGTGGTTCTTACTTAGGTGCACGTGCAGCAATCGAAATGTTAACGTCATCATTTAGAAACAGCAATGAATACCCTGAAATTGTATTTGTTGGTAATCACTTATCATCAACATACACTAAAGAGTTAGTTGATTATTTAGCAGACAAAGATTTCTCTGTAAACGTTATTTCTAAATCTGGTACAACTACAGAACCAGCAGTTGCATTTAGATTGTTCAAACAATTAGTTGAAGAAAGATACGGTAAAGAAGAAGCACAAAAACGTATATTTGCAACAACGGATAAAGAAAAAGGTGCTTTAAAACAGTTGGCTACAAACGAAGGTTATGAAACGTTCATCGTACCTGATGATGTAGGTGGAAGATATTCTGTTTTAACAGCAGTAGGATTATTACCAATTGCAACAGCTGGAATTAACATCGAAGCTATGATGATTGGTGCTGCAAAAGCACGTGAAGAATTATCTTCAGATAAATTAGAAGAAAACATTGCATACCAATATGCGACAATTCGAAACATTTTATATGCAAAAGGTTATACAACAGAAATGTTGATTAACTATGAACCATCTATGCAATACTTTAATGAATGGTGGAAACAATTATTTGGTGAATCAGAAGGTAAAGACTTCAAAGGTATCTATCCTTCAAGTGCCAACTACACAACTGATTTACATTCTTTAGGTCAATATGTACAAGAAGGCCGTCGTTTCTTATTCGAAACAGTTGTAAAAGTAAATCATCCTAAATATGATATTACTATTGAAAAAGATAGTGATGATTTAGACGGATTAAATTATTTAGCTGGTAAAACAATCGACGAAGTTAACACAAAAGCATTCGAAGGTACATTATTAGCGCATACTGATGGTGGTGTTCCTAACATGGTAGTGAACATTCCACAATTAGATGAAGAAACTTTCGGTTATGTCGTATACTTCTTCGAACTTGCTTGTGCAATGAGTGGATACCAATTAGGCGTAAATCCATTTAACCAACCTGGTGTAGAAGCATATAAACAAAACATGTTCGCATTATTAGGTAAACCTGGTTTTGAAGACTTGAAAAAAGAATTAGAAGAGCGTTTATAAAATACATTACTTCAATGATTAGTGATCTATAAAATGGTATAAATATAGAGCTGAATATTAAGTTCATTGATAAAAATGAAAAGGCAATTTCTATTTAGAGTTATTTAAATAGAAGTTGTCTTTTTATATTATTAAAAATTTTGATTGGTATAGAATTAAGTTACATGTATTTATTATTAGTTAACTATATTTATAGGAGGCGGTTAGTATGAATACAAGTTTGTTTTTAATAATTGCTGTTTTTAGTGTTTTGTTGACGATGATAATTTCTATAAATGAAAAGCATAAAAAATAAACATTGTACATCGAAGTGTATATTAAATAAATAGTGATGAAAGAGATTAATTATATTACTTGTTCGAAGTGATAGTATGTTTTGTGATATTTAATTAGCACCTATAATTTTCACTGTAAAAGAAACTTTAAAGAGAGGTTTATGTTGGAAAGTTTATATAGAAAAATACAGATAGTATTAATAATATTAACAGCAGTTGTTTGTTTTAATGGGTTATTAAATACTAATGTAACGATAAAAATGAATATAAATATTTTTGTTTTTAGTGGCATATTGTTATTAGCTTTTATTTGTTGGGCTTATGTTAAACTTAACAAATTTAAGTAATGGATGGTCAATGGATTAGAAAAGCATTGAGAAATTTTAAAATATAAAATGCAAGTAGTCAACGTCAGTAAGTGTCTGATATATATATAAAGGTCCTAGGCTCGTTCCTACGTTTAGACAAATACTTAAGACGAAGAATGTTAAGAGAAAATTAAAGATAAAATAATATCTGCCATACAATAATATTGTTATACTACTAGAGACTGATTTATTAGCATGATTACATGTTAATGTTTCTTTACTTAGTAATTAACTTTATAATGTAAGAATAATTATCTTCAGCCAAAGAAAGGGATTGATGATTTGTCGTTTCATCAAGTAGAAGAATGGTTTGAGATATTTCGACAGTTTGGTTATTTACCTGGATTCATATTGTTATATATAAGAGCGATTATTCCAGTATTTCCATTAGCACTCTATATTTTAATTAATATTCAAGCCTATGGACCTATTTTAGGTATATTGATTAGTTGGCTTGGATTAATTTCTGGAACATTTACAGTCTATTTGATCTGTAAACGATTGGTGAACACTGAGAGGATGCAGCGAATTAAACAACGTACTGCTGTTCAACGCTTGATTAGTTTTATTGATCGCCAAGGATTAATCCCATTGTTTATTTTACTTTGTTTTCCTTTTACGCCAAATACATTAATAAATTTTGTAGCGAGTCTATCTCATATTAGACCTAAATATTATTTCATTGTTTTGGCATCATCAAAGTTAGTTTCAACAATTATTTTAGGTTATTTAGGAAAGGAAATTACTACAATTTTAACGCATCCTTTAAGAGGGATATTAATGTTAGTTGTGTTGATTGTATTTTGGATTGTTGGAAAAAAGTTAGAACAGCATTTTATGGGGTCGAAAAAGGAGTGACATCGTGAAAAAAGTTGTAAAATATTTGATTTCATTGATACTTGCTATTATCATTGTACTGTTCGTACAAACTTTTGTAATAGTTGGTCATGTCATTCCGAATAATGATATGTCACCAACCCTTAACAAAGGGGATCGTGTTATTGTAAATAAAATTAAAGTTACATTTAATCAATTGAATAATGGTGATATCATTACATATAGGCGTGGTAACGAGATATATACTAGTCGAATTATTGCCAAACCTGGTCAATCAATGGCGTTTCGTCAGGGACAATTATACCGTGATGACCGACCGGTTGACGCATCTTATGCCAAGAACAGAAAAATTAAAGATTTTAGTTTGCGCAATTTTAAAGAATTAGATGGAGATATTATACCGCCTAACAATTTTGTTGTGCTAAATGATCATGATAACAATCAGCATGATTCTAGACAATTTGGTTTAATTGATAAAAAGGATATTATTGGTAATATAAGTTTGAGATATTATCCTTTTTCAAAATGGACGATTCAGTTCAAATCTTAAAAAGAGGTGTCAAAATTGAAAAAAGAATTATTGGAATGGATTATTTCAATTGCAGTCGCTTTTGTCATTTTATTTATAGTAGGTAAATTTATTGTTACACCATATACAATTAAAGGTGAGTCAATGGATCCAACTTTGAAAGATGGCGAGCGAGTAGCTGTAAACATTATTGGATATAAAACAGGTGGTTTGGAAAAAGGTAATGTAGTTGTTTTCCATGCAAACAAAAATGATGACTATGTTAAACGTGTCATCGGTGTTCCTGGCGATAAAGTAGAATATAAAAATGATACATTATATGTCAATGGCAAAAAACAAGATGAACCATATTTAAACTACAATTTAAAACATAAACAAGGTGATTACATTACTGGGACTTTCCAAGTTAAAGATTTACCGAATGCGAACCCTAAATCAAATGTAATTCCAAAAGGTAAATATTTAGTTCTTGGGGATAATCGTGAAGTAAGTAAAGATAGCCGTGCGTTTGGCCTCATTGATGAAGACCAAATTGTTGGTAAAGTTTCATTTAGATTCTGGCCATTCAGCGAATTTAAATATAATTTCAATCCTGAAAATACTAAAAATTAATATGAATATAATACAACATCGTTTGTCGGTTTTAATACTGATAAACGATGTTTTATTTTGTCAGTACCACAATAAAAGCTAAGTTCGAAATGAACTTATAATAAATCAATCACAATCACTTTGTGTTAAAATATGTGTCAAAGGAAGTGAGGGTTTGTCATGACATTACATGCTTATTTAGGTAGAGCGGGAACAGGTAAGTCTACGAAAATGTTGACCGAAATAAAACAAAAAATGAAAGCAGATCCGCTTGGAGATCCAATCATTTTAATTGCGCCAACTCAAAGTACATTTCAATTAGAACAAGCCTTTGTCAATGATCCGGAATTAAATGGTAGTTTAAGAACAGAAGTGTTGCATTTTGAACGATTAAGTCATCGTATTTTCCAAGAAGTTGGTAGTTATAGCGAACAAAAGTTATCTAAAGCTGCAACGGAAATGATGATTTATAACATTGTTCAAGAACAACAAAAGTATTTAAAACTTTATCAATCACAAGCAAAATATTATGGGTTTAGTGAAAAATTAACAGAACAAATTCAAGATTTTAAAAAATATGCAGTAACGCCTGAACATTTAGAAAGCTTTATTGCTGATAAAAATATGCAAACTCGAACTAAAAATAAGTTAGAGGATATTGCTTTAATATACCGAGAGTTCGAACAACGCATTCAAAACGAGTTTATTACGGGTGAGGATGCATTACAATATTTTATTGATTGTATGCCGAAATCAGAGTGGCTAAAACGTGCTGATATATATATTGATGGTTTTCACAACTTTTCAACGATTGAGTATTTAATAATCAAAGAATTAATTAAATATGCGAAGAGTGTCACAATTATATTGACGACAGATGGTAACAACGATCAATTCAGTTTATTTAGAAAACCATCGGAAGTGTTACAACATATTGAAGAAATAGCAAATGAACTCAATATTTCTATTGAACGTCAATATTTCAACCAATTTTATCGCTTTAATAATCAAGATTTAAAGCATCTTGAACAGGAATTTGATGCGTTTCAAATCAATCGAGTGGCATGTCAAGGTCATATCAATATTTTAGAATCTGCGACTATGAGAGAGGAAATAAATGAAATTGCACGACGTATCATCGTTGATATTCGTGATAAGCAATTACGATATCAAGATATTGCTATTTTATATCGTGACGAGTCTTATGCTTATTTATTTGATTCCATATTACCGCTTTATAATATTCCTTATAACATTGATACAAAGCGTTCGATGACACATCATCCGGTCATGGAAATGATTCGTTCATTGATTGAAGTTATTCAATCTAATTGGCAAGTTAATCCAATGCTACGCTTATTGAAGACTGATGTGTTAACGGCATCATATCTAAAAAGTGCATACTTAGTTGATTTACTTGAAAATTTTGTACTTGAACGTGGTATATACGGTAAACGTTGGTTAGATGATGAGCTATTTAATGTCGAACATTTTAGCAAAATGGGGCGTAAAGCGCATAAACTGACCGAAGATGAACGTAACACATTTGAACAAGTCGTTAAGTTAAAGAAAGATGTCATTGATAAAATTTTATATTTTGAAAAGCAAATGTCACAAGCCGCAACTGTAAAAGACTTTGCAACTGCTTTTTATGAAAGTATGGAATATTTCGAACTGCCAAATCAATTGATGACTGAGCGAGATGAACTTGATTTAAATGGTAATCATGAAAAGGCGGAAGAAATTGATCAAATATGGAATGGTTTAATTCAAATCCTTGATGACTTAGTTCTAGTATTTGGCGATGAACCAATGTCGATGGATCGTTTCTTAGAAGTATTTGATATTGGTTTAGAACAATTAGAATTTGTTATGATTCCGCAAACATTGGACCAAGTTAGTATTGGTACGATGGATTTGGCTAAAGTCGACAATAAGCAACATGTTTACTTAGTTGGAATGAATGATGGTACGATGCCACAACCAGTAACTGCGTCAAGCTTGATTACAGATGAAGAAAAGAAATACTTTGAACAGCAGGCCAATGTCGAGTTAAGTCCAACATCAGACATTTTACAGATGGATGAAGCATTTGTTTGTTATGTTGCTATGACTAGAGCTAAGGGAAATGTTACATTTTCTTATAGTTTAATGGGATCAAGTGGCGATGATAAAGAGATTAGTCCGTTTTTAACGCAAATTCAAGCGTTATTCAATCGACTTGAAATTACTAACATTCCTCGTTATCACGAAGTAGCACCGCTATCGTTAATGCAACATGTTAAGCAAACGAAAATTGCATTATTTGAGGCGTTACGATCATGGTTAGATGATGAAATTGTCGCTGATAGTTGGTTAGATGCTTATCAAGTAATTAGAGATAGCGATCATTTAAATCAAGGTTTAGATTATTTAATGTCAGCATTAACGTTTGACAATGAAACAGTACAATTAGGTGAAACGTTGTCTAAAGATTTATATGGTAAGGAAATCAATGCCAGTGTATCTCGATTTGAAGGTTATCAACAATGCCCATTTAAACACTATGCCTCACATGGTCTGAAACTAAATGAGCGAACGAAGTATGAACTTCAAAACTTTGATTTAGGTGATATTTTCCATTCTGTTTTAAAATATATATCTGAACGTATTAATGGCGATTTTAAACAATTAGACCTGAAAAAAATAAGACAATTAACGAATGAAGCATTGGAAGAAATTTTACCTAAAGTTCAGTTTAATTTATTAAATTCTTCAGCTTACTATCGTTATTTATCAAGACGCATTGGCGCTATTGTAGAAACAACACTAAGCGCATTAAAATATCAAGGCACGTATTCAAAGTTTATGCCAAAACATTTTGAGACAAGTTTTAGAAGGAAACCAAGAACAAATGACGAATTAATTGCACAAACATTAACGACAACTCAAGGTATTCCAATTAATATTAGAGGGCAAATTGACCGTATCGATACGTATACAAAGAATGATACAAGTTTTGTTAATATCATTGACTATAAATCCTCTGAAGGTAGTGCGATACTTGATTTAACGAAAGTATATTATGGTATGCAAATGCAAATGATGACATACATGGATATCGTTTTACAAAATAAACAACGCCTTGGATTAACAGATATTGTGAAACCAGGTGGTTTATTATACTTCCATGTACATGAACCTAGAATTAAATTTAAATCTTGGGCAGATATTGATGAAGATAAATTAGAACAAGATTTAATTAAAAAGTTTAAGCTCAGTGGTTTAGTGAATGCGGACCAAGCAGTTATTGATGCGTTGGACATCCGTTTAGAACCTAAATTTACTTCAGATATTGTACCAGTTGGTTTGAATAAAGATGGCTCTTTGAGTAAACGAGGCAGCCAAGTTGCAGATGAGGCAACGATTTATAAATTCATCCAACATAACAAAGAGAATTTTATAGAAACAGCTTCAAATATTATGGATGGACATACTGAAGTTGCACCATTAAAGTACAAACAAAAATTGCCATGTGCTTTTTGTAGTTATCAATCGGTATGTCATGTAGATGGTATGATTGATAGTAAGCGATATCGAACTGTAGATGAAACAATAAATCCAATTGAAGCAATTCAAAATATTAACATTAATGATGAATTTGGGGGTGAGCAATAGATGACAATTCCAGAGAAACCACAAGGCGTGATTTGGACTGACGCGCAATGGCAAAGTATTTACGCAACAGGACAAGATGTACTTGTTGCAGCCGCGGCAGGTTCAGGTAAAACAGCTGTACTAGTTGAGCGTATTATCCAAAAGATTTTACGTGATGGCATTGATGTCGATCGACTTTTAGTCGTAACGTTTACAAACTTAAGTGCACGTGAAATGAAGCATCGTGTAGACCAACGTATTCAAGAGGCATCGATTGCTGATCCTGCAAATGCACACTTGAAAAACCAACGCATCAAAATTCATCAAGCACAAATATCTACACTTCATAGTTTTTGCTTGAAATTAATTCAACAGCATTATGATGTATTAAATATTGACCCGAACTTTAGAACAAGCAGTGAAGCTGAAAATATTTTATTATTAGAACAAACGATAGATGAAGTTATAGAACAACATTACGATATCCTTGATCCTGCTTTTATTGAATTAACAGAGCAATTGTCTTCAGATAGAAGTGATGATCAGTTTCGAATGATTATTAAACAATTGTATTTCTTTAGCGTTGCAAATCCAGATCCTACAAATTGGTTGGACCAATTGGTGACACCATACGAAGAAGAAGCACAACAAGCGCAACTTATTCAACTACTAACAGACTTATCTAAAGTATTTATCACAGCTGCCTATGATGCTTTAAATAAGGCGTATGATTTGTTTAGTATGATGGATGGCGTCGACAAACATTTAGCTGTTATAGAAGATGAACGACGTTTAATGGGGCGTGTTTTAGAAGGTGGCTTTATTGATATACCTTATTTAACTGGTCACGAATTTGACGCGCGTTTGCCTAATGTAACAGCGAAAATTAAAGAAGCAAATGAAATGATGGTCGATGCGTTAGAAGATGCTAAACTTCAGTATAAAAAATATAAATCATTAATTGATAAAGTGAAGAGTGATTACTTTTCAAGAGAAGCTGATGATTTGAAAGCTGATATGCAACAATTGGCGCCACGAGTAAAGTATCTTGCGCGTATTGTGAAAGATGTTATGTCAGAATTCAATCGAAAAAAGCGTAGCAAAAATATTTTGGATTTTTCTGATTATGAGCATTTTGCATTACAAATTTTAACTAATGAGGATGGTTCGCCTTCAGAAATTGCCGAATCATACCGTCAACACTTCCAAGAAATATTGGTCGATGAGTATCAAGATACGAACCGAGTTCAAGAGAAAATATTATCTTGCATCAAAACGGGTGATGAACATAATGGTAATTTATTTATGGTTGGAGATGTTAAGCAATCCATTTATAAATTTAGACAAGCTGATCCAAGTTTATTTATTGAAAAGTATCAACGCTTTACTATAGATGGTGATGGCACTGGACGTCGAATTGATTTGTCGCAAAACTTCCGTTCACGTAAAGAAGTACTGGCAACGACAAACTATATATTCAAACATATGATGGATGAACAAGTCGGTGAAGTAAATTATGATGAATCAGCACAATTGTATTATGGTGCACCATATGATGAATCGGACCATCCAGTAAATTTAAAAGTGCTTGTTGAAGCGGATCAAGAACATAGTGATTTAACTGGTAGTGAACAAGAAGCACATTTTATAGTAGAACAAGTTAAAGATATCTTAGAACATCAAAAAGTTTATGATATGAAAACAGGAAGCTATAGAAGTGCGACATACAAGGATATCGTTATTCTAGAACGCAGCTTTGGACAAGCTCGCAATTTACAACAAGCCTTTAAAAATGAAGATATTCCATTCCATGTTAATAGTCGTGAAGGATACTTTGAACAAACAGAAGTCCGTTTAGTATTATCATTTTTAAGAGCGATAGATAATCCATTACAAGATATTTATTTAGTTGGGTTAATGCGCTCCGTTATATATCAGTTCAAAGAAGACGAATTAGCTCTAATTAGAATATTGAGTCCAAATGATGACTACTTCTATCAATCGATTGTAAATTACATTAATGACGAAGCAGCAGACGCTATTTTAGTTGATAAATTAAAAATGTTTTTATCAGATATTCAAAGTTACCAACAATATAGTAAAGATCATCCGGTGTATCAGTTAATTGATAAATTTTATAATGATCATTATGTTATTCAATACTTTAGTGGACTTATTGGTGGACGTGGACGACGTGCAAATCTTTATGGTTTATTTAATAAAGCTATCGAGTTTGAGAATTCAAGTTTTAGAGGTTTATATCAATTTATTCGTTTTATCGATGAATTGATTGAAAGAGGCAAAGATTTTGGTGAGGAAAATGTAGTTGGTCCAAACGATAATGTCGTTAGAATGATGACAATTCATAGTAGTAAAGGTCTAGAGTTTCCATTTGTCATTTATTCTGGATTGTCAAAAGATTTTAATAAACGTGATTTGAAACAACCAGTTATTTTAAATCAGCAATTTGGTCTCGGAATGGATTATTTTGATGTGGATAAAGAAATGGCATTTCCATCTTTAGCTTCGGTTGCATATAGAGCTGTTGCCGAAAAAGAACTTGTGTCAGAAGAAATGCGATTAGTCTATGTAGCATTAACAAGAGCGAAAGAACAACTTTATTTAATTGGTAGAGTGAAAAATGATAAATCATTACTAGAACTAGAGCAATTGTCTATTTCTGGTGAGCACATTGCTGTCAATGAACGATTAACTTCACCAAATCCGTTCCATCTTATTTATAGTATTTTATCTAAACATCAATCTGCGTCAATTCCAGATGATTTAAAATTTGAAAAAGATATAGCACAAATTGAAGATAGTAGTCGTCCGAATGTAAATATTTCAATTGTGTACTTTGAAGATGTGTCTACAGAAACCATTTTAGATAATGATGAATATCGTTCGGTTAATCAATTAGAAACTATGCAAAATGGTAATGAAGATGTTAAAGCACAAATTAAACACCAACTTGATTATCGATATCCATATGTAAATGATACTAAAAAGCCCTCAAAACAATCTGTTTCTGAATTGAAAAGACAATATGAAACAGAAGAAAGTGGCACAAGTTACGAACGAGTAAGGCAATATCGTATCGGTTTTTCAACGTATGAACGACCTAAATTTCTAAGTAAACAAGGTAAACGAAAAGCGAATGAAATTGGTACGTTAATGCATACAGTGATGCAACATTTACCATTCAAAAAAGAACGCATATCTGAAGTTGAGTTACATCAGTATATAGATGGATTGATCGATAAACATATTATCGAAGCAGATGCGAAAAAAGATATCCGTATGGATGAAATTATGACATTTATCAATAGTGAGTTATATTCGATTATTGCTGAAGCAGAGCAAGTTTATCGTGAATTACCGTTTGTAGTTAACCAAGCATTAGTGGACCAATTGCCACAAGGAGACGAAGACGTCTCAATTATTCAAGGTATGATTGACTTGATCTTTGTTAAAGACGGTGTGCATTATTTTGTAGACTATAAAACCGATGCATTTAATCGTCGCCGTGGGATGACAGATGAAGAAATTGGTACACAATTAAAAAATAAATATAAGATACAGATGAAATATTATCAAAATACGCTTCAAACGATTCTTAATAAAGAAGTTAAAGGTTATTTATACTTCTTCAAATTTGGTACATTGCAACTATAGTATTTTGATTTTCAAAAGAATAAAAAATAATTTCGATTAAGTGCAAAGTCCTTGTAGCAGAATGAACACAACTCATTTTCAAAATTGTCTTACTTATTTATTTGTTATTTGATAACGAAAAAAGTTATAATGTGAATTAAGATAAAGATGAGGAGTTGAGAATGAATGAAATTCTTATCATTCAAGTATAATGACAAAACTTCATATGGCGTTAAAGTAAAACGCGAAGATGCTGTATGGGATTTAACACAAGTATTTGCTGACTTTGCAGAAGGAGATTTCCATCCTAAAACATTGTTAGCTGGTTTACAACAAAATCATACTTTAGATTTTCAAGAACAAGTACGTAAAGCAGTTGTAGCAGCAGAAGATAGCGGCAAAGCTGAAGACTATAAAATTTCATTTAATGACATTGAATTCTTACCACCAGTAACACCTCCGAATAATGTGATTGCTTTTGGTAGAAATTACAAAGATCATGCGAACGAATTAAATCATGAAGTGGAAAAATTATATGTATTTACAAAAGCAGCGTCATCTTTAACAGGAGATAATGCAACAATTCCAAATCATAAAGATATTACTGATCAATTAGATTATGAAGGTGAATTAGGTATTGTTATTGGTAAGTCTGGTGAAAAGATTCCAAAAGCATTAGCTTTAGATTATGTTTACGGCTATACAATTATTAACGATATCACTGATCGCAAAGCACAAAGTGAACAAGATCAAGCATTTTTATCAAAAAGTTTAACTGGCGGTTGCCCAATGGGTCCTTATATCGTTACTAAAGACGAACTACCATTACCTGAAAATGTAAATATTGTTACAAAAGTTAACAATGAAATTAGACAAGATGGTAACACTGGCGAAATGATTCTTAAAATTGATGAATTAATAGAAGAAATTTCAAAATATGTTGCACTACATCCGGGAGATATTATTGCAACTGGTACACCAGCAGGCGTTGGTGCAGGTATGCAACCACCTAAATTCTTACAACCAGGTGATGAAGTTAAAGTGACTATTGATAATATTGGAACGCTGACAACTTATATCGCTAAATAATTATCATTTAAAAAGCTAACCAGTCTTTATATAGATTGGTTAGTTTTTTCTTGCTTTTCTAAAAAGGTGTTAAAGATTATTGTTTATAATGTTACCATTTTGAGACGAAAGTGAAATATTGATATTAAGAAGTAGTTGATTATTTTACAGCAGATGCACAATATTCTAATAAGTAATAAAATGTCATGTTCTTCCTCTCAAATATAGAAGTGTGGTAAAATATATATTTGTGTATGAACAAATAATGATTAAATTATAAGAAAGTGGGTATTTATCCCACGAAGTTTTAATTTAATAACTAAAATTATTAAAGTGGGGGAATTAATATGTTACATTTACATATTTTAAGTTGGGTATTAGCAATCATTTTATTTATCGCTACATACTTAAATATTTCAAAAAATCAAGGTGGTACGCCATATTTCAAACCATTACATATGGTACTACGATTATTTATGCTGTTGACGTTAATTTCAGGATTTTGGATATTAATTCAGTCATTTATGAATGGCGGGGCAAATCATATGTTGCTTACATTGAAAATGCTGTGTGGTGTAGCAGTAGTTGGATTGATGGAAGTGTCGATTGCTAAAAGAAAGAGACATGAACAAAGTCACACAATGTTTTGGATAACAATTGCATTAATTATCATCACAATGGTATTAGGTGTCATTCTACCGTTAGGGCCTTTATCAAAATTATTCGGTATTGGCTAATTGATAAGACATATAGTATATGACATAAGGCATGGACAATTATTAGTCCAATACCTTATGTCTTTTTTTTGATTCTAAAAATGTTTAAACAAAAAAATGAGCCTGAGACATAAATCAATGTTCTATGCTCTACAAAGTTATAATGGCAGTAGTTGACTGAACGAAAATGCGCTTGTAACAAGCTTTTTTCAATTCTAGTCAACCTTGCCGGGGTGGGACGACGAAATAAATTTTACGAAAATATCATTTCTGTCCCACTCCCAACATAATACTAACCTAGAGAATTAAGATTAGATTGAATCGCATGATTCATTTATTTAGCTTTGTAACCAATCATATTGATTAAATCTTTAGGATGGCTATATGGTGGTGCATAAGCCACTTCAAACTCAGTTAACTCATCTACAGTTAGCTGGTTCATCATTGCCATCGATAGTACATCAATACGTTTATTTGCGCCTTCTTTTCCTACTGCAGCTGCTCTTAAAATCTGACGGTTTGAAGTGTCATAATACACTCTTAAGTGTAAAGGGGAATTTCCTGGGTAATAATTCGCGTGTGCACCTTGAGTGACTTCCACCATTTTATAGTCAAATTGCTTTAGTTCGTTTGGTTTAACGCCGACACTCGCAAATGTATAATCAAAGAACTTCACAATATTGTTGCCTAAGAAGCCTTTGAATTCAATAGTGTCATTTCCAGCAATTTGTTCGGCAACAATACTTGCTGCACGGTGAGCGCCCCAAGCTAAAGGAACACTAGCCGGTAGATCGACATGTCGATAATGTGATGTTGCAATATCGCCTATTGCATAAATGTTTGGAACATTTGTTTCAAATTTATCGTTTACCGGTATGAAACCTTTTCGATCAAGTTTGATATTTGAACTTTCGATAAATTTTGAATTGGGGTGAGTACCGACACCTTCAATAATCATATCGTAATGTTCAACTTTTCCTGATTTAAATGTAATTTCATTTCCATTGATAGCAACAATTTCCTCATTTAAACGGTATGGAATCTCCCGCTTATCTAATTCATCAAGTATAGGTTGATTCATATCGGCATCCATTAATTTATTTATCTTATCAGATCGATGAATTAAAGTAGGGTGTAAACCACGTTCATAAAGGTTTTCAAGAACTTCTAGTGAAACATACCCTGCACCTACAACCAATACTTTATCAACTTGATTTGCTTTGATGAATTGATCGATAGCATCAGTGTCTTCTAAATTTCTAAGTGTAAATGTAATATCACTTTCAAAGCCAAGGCTATTTGCACTTGCACCAGGGCTTAAAATGAGTTTATCGTATGATTCTTCAAATTGTTCGTTGGTCTTTCTATTTAATACAGATACAGTTTGTCTTTCATCATTGATTGCAATAACTTCATGATAAGTTTTTACTGTAATTTGCTTTCTATCATAAAATTTTTCAGGTGTATACGCTAAAGCATATTTTCTATCTTCAACAACTTCGCCAATGACATAAGGCAATGCACAATTAGCAAAGCTCATATCACGATCTTTTTCAAAAATAATAATGTCACTTTCTTTATCTAAACGTCGAATTTGGCTGGCACATGTAGCACCGCCAGCGACTGCTCCGACTACGACTATTTTGGGCATCGTAACTTACCTCCTATTGTTTTAAAATATTATAAAATGATTAGTTATAAATTAACAGTAATATCTAATATTTAAATTAAAGAAATCATTCAAATATCGACCAATGCCATCTTCATTATTGTTGAATGTAATATTGTTCGCTACATCTTTAAGTTCTTGCAAACCATTTTCCATAGCAACACCGTGACGCGCGTACTCAATCATTTCTATATCATTATCTTCATCACCGAATGCAATAATATTATTTCGGTCAATATTTAAAAATTGTCTAACTTGTTCAATACCTCTCGCTTTATTAATTCCAAGTTTTACAATTTCAATGACAGGGAATGGTGCGCCCCAGCGTCGATGCTCAATATGATCGGCATAAAAATGAGTAAGCATATTTTTGATTTCAGGTATTTTACTTTCTTCGGCTTCAATTAAAATTGAGGTAGGGGATTCTTTCAAGTGGACAAGTAAATTACCAGTTTGAATTCTTGGATTACCCATTGAAAAACCTTCAAATAATCTTGGATCATGATTGTTAATGAAAACATAATCTTTTACTTCTGCAATAATATTCGATACTTGATATTGTTGTAATCCTTGAATAATATTTTGTGCGATGCCTAAATCTAAAATTTCATGGCAAGTTTTGAAGTTTTTATCTTTAGGGTGATGTACGTAAGCGCCATTAAAATTAACAATTGGTGTCGTTAAATTTAATTCATGATAATACATTTGACTTGCACGATAAGGTCTGCCAGTCGCAATCATAATTTGGTGTCCACGTTGTTGTAATTCATTTAATACTTGTTTAGTATATGATGAAATTTCTTTGTTATCGTTTAATAATGTTCCGTCTAAGTCTAGACATATTAAATGTGGTTGCATATCTCTCTCCTCATAAGTTGCTTAGTTCATATAGATACATCATAGCATTTTATTGGCGTTTTGTCGGATATTTGATATATTATGAATAATATGACATTAAAGAGGTGATATGGATGGAAGAGGCATTGAAAGATAGTATCTTAGGTGCATTAGAAATGGTAATTGACCCTGAATTAGGAATTGATATCGTTAATTTAGGTTTAGTATACAAAGTGAATGTTGATGATGAAGGCGTATGTACAGTTGATATGACTTTAACATCAATGGGATGTCCAATGGGACCTCAAATTATTGATCAAGTTAAAACAGTATTAGCAGAGATTCCTGAAATTCAGGATACTGAAGTGAATATCGTATGGAGTCCACCTTGGACAAAAGATATGATGTCACGTTACGCTAAGATTGCACTTGGTGTGAGCTAACATAAACGTGCATTGCCTGTAGAAAATGGAAACCCAATTGGGGCTCCGCGTCCAACTTGCATTGCTTGTAGAATTTCTTTTCGAAATTCTCTGTGTTGGGGTCCCGCAGTCAATATAACATTGTAGAGTATAATTCATTGTGAATAAGCTCCCTTCAAAGTAGACATTGAAGGGAGCCTTATTTACGTTCTAGGTTCTGATTTTATTTTGAAAATTTATATCTAACTTGTTTCAAAAATATGAACTAAGACAGTGACTTGCACTTCTAAGAGTGCACAATTCATTTCCTAGTTGAATATTTTCTTGAAAATTTCTATAATAAATTGAATTTATATTACAGTTATATTACAATACATAATACTTCATAGTTTTTAAGTTGCCGAGTTGCATTACAAATTGGATTTCGAAATAAGAATCATCATTGGTAATTTTTTTAATTTAACAGTATTTTAGTCAATATGATTTTGATGATGTCGTAATTCAATAATATACATATGCATTTCAATATTCTTTTAAACAGCATAACTAAATTTAATTAAGCATCTAAGAAGAACAGTTTTAAAAGGGAAGAATGCAAAAATGAACAAAACAAAGGGTTTTACAAAATATAAGAAAATGAGATATATGCCAGGGCTCGATGGTTTGAGGGCAATCGCTGTTCTAGGAATTATTATTTACCACTTAAATAAGCAATGGTTGACAGGTGGCTTTTTAGGTGTGGATACATTTTTTGTGATCTCTGGTTATTTAATTACAAGCTTATTACTCAAAGAGTATGATGACACAGGTATCATTAAATTGAAAAGCTTTTGGATACGTCGTTTAAAACGTTTATTACCAGCAGTCATAGTTTTATTAATGGTTGTAGGGACAGCAACCTTATTATTAAAATCAGATAATATCATTAGGGTTAAACATGATATTATTGCTGCGATATTTTATGTATCAAACTGGTGGTATATAGCAAAAGATGTTAATTATTTTGAGCAATTTTCATTTATGCCATTAAAGCATTTATGGTCTTTAGCAATTGAAGAACAGTTTTACATATTTTTCCCAGTTATTTTGGTTACATTATTGTTAACAATTAAAAAGCGATACAAAATAGGATTTATTTTTTGGGGAGTATCTATAATTTCTTTAGGGTTAATGATGTTTATCTACAGTATTAATGGGGATCATTCACGAGTGTATTTTGGAACAGATACAAGATTACAGACATTGTTACTGGGTGTTATTTTAGCTTTTTTATGGCCACCGTTTAAATTGAAAAATGATCCACCTAAAGTTGTAAAATATGTTATTGATAGCATAGGTAGTTTATCATTTATAGTACTTATATTATTATTTTTCATTATTAATGATGAGACGAATTGGATATATGATGGTGGTTTCTATTTAATATCCATATTAACGTTATTTATTATTGCCAGTGTCGTTCATCCATCTACATGGATAGCGAAAATATTTTCAAATCCAGTGTTAGTATTTATCGGGAAAAGGTCTTACAGTCTATATTTATGGCATTTTGCAGTAATTAGTTTCGTACATAGTTACTATGTAGACGGACAGATACCTGTATATGTGTACTTTATAGATATAAGTTTAACAATTATATTTGCAGAGCTATCATATCGCTTTATAGAAACTCCATTTAGAAAAGAAGGTATTAAAGCTTTAAATTGGCGACCTTCTTATATACCACAATTTATAAGAATGGCAATTGTAGTAACCTTGTTAATTCCATTTATGTTGATTTTAGTAGGTGCATTCAATAAATATGGTAAAGACATTATAGGAGAAAAAGCGAATAGCTTTGATACCACTATTGAAGATAATTATTTAATGCGGATAGCACCAATTGATAACATTCACATTGATGGCTTAGTAAGTGAGAAGAAAAAGGAATCTTCCGACGTATATAATAATATTAAACCTCTTTTAATCGGTGATTCAGTAATGGTTGATATCGGTGAGTCATTTAAGTCATCAGTTCCTAAGTCTAGAATTGATGGAAAAGTAGGGCGTCAATTGTATCAAACCTTACCTTTAGTTAAAGCGAATTATTCACAATATAAAAAATCATCTGATCAAGTCGTATTAGAATTAGGTACAAATGGCGACTTTACTGTCAAACAGCTCGACGATTTACTTAATCAATTTGGAAAAGCCAAGATTTATTTAGTTAATACACGTGTTCCAAGAATTTATGAGGCAAATGTAAATCGATTATTAGCTGACGCGGCGAAACGAAAGTCCAATGTCACATTAATTGATTGGTATAAGCGATCACAAGGACATAGTGAATATTTTGCACCAGACGGTGTACATTTAGAGTACAAAGGAGTTCTAGCTTTAAAAGATGAAATATTAAAAGCACTTAAAAAGAAATAACATATGTTTAATAAGTCTAGTTAATGTGTAACGTAACATTAGCTAGATTTTTTTAATTCAAAAAATTATTTACAAATATTAGGAAATTTAAGTGTAAAAGAGTTGATAAATGATTATATTGGGACTATAATATAATTAAGATCAAAGAAAGTCAAAGTCAAAAGTGCAACTTGACCAACTCTACAAATTAGAGGTGAAATTAATGGATATAAATAAAATGACATATGCTGTTCAAAGTGCTTTACAACAAGCAGTTGAACTGAGTCAGCAACATAAATTACAAAATATAGAAATTGAGGCAATTTTAAGCGCTGCCTTAAATGAAAGTGAAAGCTTATATAAAAGTATTTTAGAACGAGCAAATATTGAGGTAGATCAATTAAACAAAGCTTATGTAGACAAACTAAACACGTATGCATCTGTAGAAGGTGACAATATACAATATGGTCAATATATTAGCCAACAAGCAAACCAATTGATAACTAAGGCTGAATCATACATGAAAGAATATGAAGATGAATATATTTCAATGGAGCATATTTTACGTTCGGCAATGGACATTGATCAAACAACAAAACATTATATAAATAATAAAGTAGAAGTTATCAAAGAAATTATTAAAAAAGTAAGAGGGGGAAATCACGTGACATCACAAAATCCAGAAGTTAATTACGAAGCATTAGCTAAATATGGCCGCGACTTAGTAGAAGAAGTTAGACAAGGTAAAATGGATCCTGTTATAGGAAGAGATGAAGAAATTCGAAATACGATTCGTATTTTAAGTCGTAAAACTAAAAACAACCCTGTGCTCATTGGTGAACCAGGTGTTGGTAAAACTGCAATTGTTGAAGGATTAGCGCAACGTATAGTTAAGAAAGATGTGCCAGAATCATTATTAGATAAAACTGTTTTTGAGTTAGATTTAAGCGCATTAGTAGCGGGCGCTAAATATCGTGGTGAATTTGAAGAGAGATTAAAAGCAGTCCTAAAAGAAGTTAAAGAGTCTGATGGTAGAATTATATTATTTATTGATGAAATCCATATGCTTGTAGGTGCTGGTAAAACAGATGGTGCCATGGATGCAGGCAACATGCTAAAACCAATGTTAGCACGAGGAGAGTTACATTGTATTGGTGCAACAACTTTAAATGAATATCGAGAATATATTGAAAAAGATTCGGCATTAGAGCGTCGTTTCCAAAAAGTAGCAGTTAGTGAGCCTGATGTTGAAGATACAATTTCAATTTTACGTGGTTTAAAAGAACGATATGAAGTGTATCATGGTGTGCGTATTCAAGATAGAGCCTTAGTTGCTGCCGCTGAATTGTCTGATCGTTACATCACTGATCGTTTTTTACCAGATAAAGCGATTGATTTAGTTGACCAAGCATGTGCAACAATTCGTACGGAAATGGGATCAAATCCAACTGAATTGGATCAAGTTAATAGACGTGTCATGCAATTAGAAATTGAAGAAAGCGCACTTAAAAATGAATCTGACAATGCGAGCAAACAGAGATTACAAGAACTACAAGAAGAGCTTGCCAATGAAAAAGAGAAACAAGCAGCACTTCAATCTCGTGTAGAATCAGAAAAAGAAAAAATAGCAAATTTACAAGAAAAACGTGCGCAACTAGATGAAAGTAGACAAGCGTTGGAAGATGCACAAACAAATAACAATTTAGAAAAAGCTGCTGAACTACAATATGGAACAATTCCTCAATTGGAAAAAGAACTTAGAGAATTAGAGGATAATTTCCAAGATGAGCAAGGTGAAGATACAGATCGAATGATTCGTGAAGTTGTAACAGACGAAGAAATTGGCGATATTGTCAGCCAATGGACAGGCATACCAGTTTCAAAATTAGTTGAAACAGAACGTGAAAAATTACTTCACTTAAGTGATATCTTGCATAAACGTGTTGTAGGTCAAGATAAAGCGGTTGACCTGGTTTCAGATGCAGTAGTTAGAGCTAGAGCAGGTATTAAAGATCCAAACAGACCTATTGGTAGTTTCTTATTCCTAGGTCCAACTGGGGTAGGTAAAACTGAATTAGCTAAATCATTAGCTGCATCATTATTTGATTCTGAAAAACATATGATTCGTATCGATATGAGTGAATATATGGAAAAACATGCAGTATCAAGATTGATAGGGGCACCTCCAGGATATATTGGACATGATGAAGGGGGTCAATTAACTGAAGCGGTTCGTCGTAATCCATACTCAGTTATTTTATTAGATGAGGTTGAAAAAGCGCATACTGACGTCTTTAATGTATTATTGCAAATTTTAGATGAAGGCCGTTTAACTGATTCTAAAGGACGTAGCGTTGATTTTAAAAATACTATTATTATTATGACAAGTAATATTGGATCTCAGGTTTTATTAGAAAACGTAAAAGAGACTGGTGAAATTACAGAATCAACAGAAAAAGCTGTTATGACAAGTTTAAACGCATATTTCAAACCAGAAATTTTGAATCGTATGGATGACATCGTATTATTTAAACCTTTATCTATTGATGATATGAGTATGATTGTAGACAAAATATTAACGCAATTAAATATAAGATTACTAGAACAACGAATCTCAATTGAAGTTTCTGATGATGCTAAAGCTTGGCTAGGTCAAGAAGCTTATGAACCTCAATACGGTGCAAGACCATTAAAACGTTTTGTACAACGCCAAATTGAAACACCATTAGCACGTATGATGATTAAAGAAGGATTCCCAGAAGGTACAACTATTAAAGTTAATTTAAATTCAGACAATAACTTAACGTTTAATGTTGAAAAAATTCATGAATAAAATTGAACCAAGAATGTGATGATTAATCGCATTCTTGGTTTTTTAGATTTGAAATTTATTATAATTGTTCATTGGCAATATACTTTTTAAATGATTTAATAAACGCCAATATTTCTGGACTTTCTTTTTGGCTGTATATATATGTAAATGAAATAGGTGCTTGTAAAATTTTCGTGTTAATAACCAAAATATTGTAATCACTATTTGTTGTTATATAAATAGGCAGGAATGATATACCTTGATTCATTTCGATTAATTTAATTGAAGTATGCACATCATTGATAGATAGAAATTGTGCTTTTTCATAAATATTTAAAATATTATTTTTAAGTGATGACCAATATTCTGGATGGTTATCACTTATTATTTTGTATTTTTCAAATAAAGATGCCTCAGTTAGAAGATGATTATTCTCTTTATTGGGAGCAATCAATACAATTTTACCTTCGCATACTTTTTCAGAATGAACTTCTCTTAGTTTAGGTTGATTTCTGCTAATCCCAATATCATACGTATGATTATTAATATCTTTTTCAATATTTTCATTTTTGACATGAAGAGAAACATCGATAAAAGGATGCTCGTTAAAGAATGATTTTAAAAATTTGGGCATAATGAATGTCGCGATATATGAAGACACGACAACATTTAATTTCGATTGAAACATCGTTTTTTTAAGTTGGATATGTTTGATGCCACTTTCATATTGTTCAATAAAACTTTGTGCAATTGGAAGAAATGTATGACCATCTTCAGTCAAGATAATTTGATTTTTATAAGTTTCAAATAGTTTCACATTGAGATGCTGTTCTAAATTTTTAATTTGCTTATGTATAGAAGGTATAGTTAGATTAATTTCTTCACTAGCTAATCGATAGTTTAACGTCTTCGCTAAAATGACAAATGTATAGTACCAATCCAAATTCATGAACTTACCTCTTTCAAAAAAGTTAATGATTCATTAGATAATATTTAATTTTTAATGCATAAAAATAATATTAATATTATATCAGAGGTTAAGGCTGAATGAATAAAAAATTTTACAAGGAGAGAGCAACATGAAAATAAAAACTGAATTTAAAGGGAACAATATACCATATGAATACGCAGCAGGTGCAGATGTGAGTGATTCTATTAACGGGAATCCAATTAAATCATTTCCATTTGAAGTAACTGAATTACCGGAAGGGACTAAATATCTTGCTTGGTCTTTAATTGACTATGATGCAATTCCTGTGTGTGGCTTTGCATGGATTCATTGGAGTGTTGCTAATGTAGGTGTTAGTGGCAATTTAATTTCTATAAAAGCAGATTTATCAAGAACAAAGGGTGACTATGTACAAGGTAAAAATAGCTTTACTAGTGGGTTGTTGGCTGAAGATTTTTCAGAAATAGAAAATCACTATGTAGGACCAACACCACCTGATAAAGATCATCAATACGAATTAACAGTTTATGCGTTAGATCATTCTTTAAATTTGAAGAATGGGTTCTACTTGAATGAATTTTTAAAAGAAGTAAATCAACATAAAATTGATCAAACAAGTATTAACCTTATTGGAAGAAAAATTTAATACTAAATATCTCATCAATATAAAATTGTTCAATTAAAAGTATGAAGAAACAAGGGATTTAATTTATATATTAGGTACGGCGTTCGCTATAATGCAAAGAAGTAATTAAATTTAAGAAATGTAAACTTAGTTATTGTAATATGAATTTATTTGAAAAAATAGAAAGTATTAACAATTATAGATTTTAGATTTATTAAAATTAATTTTTAAAAACAAGTAAACAATTCACATACTTATAATTTTTGAAACTTTTAGATTTGTGTTATATTGATTTTGTAAGATACTTTAACTCACAAAGGAGAGAGATTATATGAAATTAAAATCATTTATAACTGTAACTTTGGCACTGGGCATGATCGCAACGACTGGCGCTACTGTGGCAAGTAATGAGGTATCTGCAGCAGAAAAGGACAAACTACCGGCAACTCAAAAAGCTAAAGAAATGCAAAATGTTCCATATACAATTGCAGTAGATGGCATTATGGCTTTCAATCAATCTTACTTAAATTTACCAAAAGATAGCCAATTATCATATTTAGATTTAGGAAATAAAGTTAAAGCTTTATTATATGATGAACGTGGTGTAACACCTGAGAAGATTCGAAATGCAAAATCAGCCGTTTACACGATTACTTGGAAAGATGGCAGTAAAAAAGAAGTGGATTTAAAGAAAGATAGTTATACAGCAAACTTGTTTGATTCAAATTCAATTAAACAAATTGATGTTAATGTAAAAACTAAATAAACACTTAAAATTATCAATTCAACATGAAGCATTTAATTTTACAGTGATGATTATAATATAATTGCCTTGATACAAAGATTACTCGTAAATGACATCTTTGTATTAAGGCTTTTTCTATATTTAAAAGTGATGGGATAGAGGTCATTGAGTTTTAAAATATTCAAAATACAAAACATTAATGGCCAAAAATAAAAGCCGCCTTTATCTGGGCAGCTTCAATAATAAGAAAGACATATTTCATTTTATACTAAATAGTTATTGTGATGAATCTTTCGGCGGTTTAATTACTGCAGCAAAAATTGCTGTGAAAATCGTGAACAATACTGCCATGATAATTGGATTCACTAAATTTAAGCTGTCTCCACCTACTAGGCTATTAAGTACAAAGTTAACCATTTGCATTAATAATAATGCCCAAAAGAATGTTACGAGGTGTTTCATGTCATTCTACCTCCACTTTAATTATATATATTTTATTTTAAGTGAAAGTTAGAAATTTGTATAGTAACATCTCATATATTTTGACCATATTATACAGTTTAAATAAATGATTTTATCTGAATGGCTATTCTAATTTAAGCCCATTAAAACCAATTTCATACTGAAATTTGACGATAATAAAGCTTTAAAATTTTATTAACTAGTCAATATTCCTATCTCTGACTTGAGTTTAAAAAGTAATCTATGTTAAATTAATACCTGGTATTAAAAATTTTATTAAGAAGGTGTTCAACTATGAACGTGGGTATTAAAGGTTTTGGTGCATATGCACCAGAAAAGATTATTGACAATGCCTATTTTGAGCAATTTTTAGATACATCTGATGAATGGATTTCTAAGATGACTGGAATTAAAGAAAGACATTGGGCAGATGACGATCAAGATACTTCAGATTTAGCATATGAAGCAAGTGTAAAAGCGATCGCTGACGCTGGTATTCAGCCCGAAGATATAGATATGATAATTGTTGCCACAGCAACTGGAGATATGCCATTTCCAACTGTCGCAAATATGTTGCAAGAACGTTTAGGGACGGGCAAAGTTGCCTCTATGGATCAACTTGCAGCATGTTCTGGATTTATGTATTCAATGATTACAGCTAAACAATATGTTCAATCTGGAGATTATCATAATATTTTAGTTGTCGGTGCAGATAAATTATCTAAAATAACAGATTTAACTGACCGTTCTACTGCAGTTCTATTTGGAGATGGTGCAGGTGCGGTTATCATCGGTGAAGTTTCAGAAGGTAGAGGTATTATTAGTTATGAAATGGGTTCTGATGGCACTGGTGGTAAACATTTATATTTAGATAAAGATACTGGTAAACTGAAAATGAATGGTCGAGAAGTATTTAAATTTGCTGTTAGAATTATGGGTGATGCATCAACACGTGTAGTTGAAAAAGCGAATTTAACATCAGATGATATAGATTTATTTATTCCTCATCAAGCTAATATTAGAATTATGGAATCAGCAAGAGAACGCTTAGGTATTTCAAAAGACAAAATGAGTGTTTCTGTAAATAAATATGGAAATACTTCAGCTGCGTCAATACCTTTAAGTATCGATCAAGAATTAAAAAATGGTAAACTCAAAGATGATGATACAATTGTTCTTGTCGGATTCGGTGGCGGCCTAACTTGGGGCGCAATGACAATAAAATGGGGAAAATAGGAGGATAACGAATGAGTCAAAATAAAAGAGTAGTTATTACAGGTATGGGAGCCCTTTCTCCAATCGGTAATGATGTCAAAACAACATGGGAGAATGCTCTAAAAGGCGTAAATGGTATCGATAAAATTACACGTATCGATACTGAACCTTATAGCGTTCACTTAGCAGGAGAACTTAAAAACTTTAATATTGAAGATCATATCGACAAAAAAGAAGCGCGTCGTATGGATAGATTTACTCAATATGCAATTGTAGCAGCTAGAGAGGCTGTTAAAGATGCGCAATTAGATATCAATGAAAATACTGCAGATCGAATCGGTGTATGGATTGGTTCTGGTATCGGTGGTATGGAAACATTTGAAATTGCACATAAACAATTAATGGATAAAGGCCCAAGACGTGTGAGTCCATTTTTCGTACCAATGTTAATTCCTGATATGGCAACTGGACAAGTATCAATTGACTTAGGTGCAAAAGGACCAAATGGTGCAACAGTTACAGCATGTGCAACAGGTACAAACTCAATAGGAGAAGCATTTAAAATTGTGCAACGCGGTGATGCAGATGCAATGATTACTGGTGGTACAGAAGCACCAATTACTCATATGGCAATTGCAGGTTTCAGTGCAAGTCGAGCGCTTTCTACAAATGATGACATTGAAACAGCATGTCGTCCATTCCAAGAAGGTAGAGACGGTTTTGTTATGGGTGAAGGTGCTGGTATTTTAGTAATCGAATCATTAGAATCAGCACAAGCTCGAGGTGCCAATATTTATGCTGAGATAGTTGGCTATGGTACTACAGGTGATGCTTATCATATTACAGCACCGGCTCCAGAAGGTGAAGGCGGTTCTAGAGCAATGCAAGCAGCTATGGATGATGCTGGTATTGAACCTAAAGATGTACAATACTTAAATGCCCATGGTACAAGTACTCCTGTTGGTGACTTAAATGAAGTTAAAGCTATTAAAAATACATTTGGTGAAGCAGCTAAACACTTAAAAGTTAGCTCAACAAAATCAATGACTGGTCACTTACTTGGTGCAACAGGTGGAATTGAAGCAATCTTCTCAGCGCTTTCAATTAAAAACTCTAAAGTCGCACCGACAATTCATGCGGTAACACCAGACCCAGAATGTGATTTGGATATAGTTCCAAATGAAGCGCAAGACCTTGATATTACTTATGCAATGAGTAACAGCTTAGGATTCGGTGGACATAACGCAGTATTAGTATTCAAGAAATTTGAAGCATAATTATAAAAATCTTCAGTAACGTTGTTTTAGTTACTGAAGATTTTTTCAGTTTCTTTATACTAAGATGAGCGACAGCACAATCGTCATAATAAAATATAAAATATTTATTAATAATAATGGTATTATCCATGTAGAAACAAAGTAATGCTCTTTTTTTACCTCTTGTGGGTTGAAAAATGGATCATCAGAGATAGACTTCTTCTTTTTCGAAGATGACATTTGATACTTTAATCTTCTAAAACCATAACTTGTCGCATCAAAAATGCCTTCTTGTACAAGTAAAATCAAAAAAATGCTAATAAAAATAATTAATGAAACATAAAACAATATATTTAAATATGTAATGATAGTATGGCTATTAAAAACCCATATAATAAACGTTAACATTGGGGTTATTACTGCCATTCCAAGCCATTTTTTCAACATTTGATCACTCCCACATATAAAAAACTCTTACGCATAGTTTACATTAAAATGAGACAATGAGGAATGATTTTTTAATTTCTTCAGCTTTATTGAAATTCTAAAATCAATCATTCTTCATTAGTTTAAAGCAAAAAAATATTGATATATAGTAAATATTGTATATATAATATTAGTTAAGATTTCAGAAAATTTTGAAGGGAATGGAAATTTAGAAATCGGAATTTGTTAGAGGAGGGGATTAGATGGGGAAATATATTTTTAAACGATTTATTTATATGCTTATTTCTTTATTTATTATTATTACAATTACATTTTTCTTAATGAAATTAATGCCAGGTTCGCCATTTAACGATGCTAAATTAAATGCTGAACAAAAAGAAATTTTAAATGAAAAATATGGATTAAATGATCCTGTAGCTACGCAGTATTTACATTATTTAAAAAATGTTGTTACAGGCGATTTTGGTAATTCATTCCAATATCATAATCAACCTGTGTGGGATTTGATTAAACCGAGACTACTACCTTCTTTTGAAATGGGACTTACAGCAATGTTCATCGGTGTGATACTGGGACTTATTTTAGGTGTTGCAGCAGCTACTAAACAAAATTCTTGGGTTGACTATACAACTACAGTTATTTCAGTTATTGCAGTATCTGTACCATCTTTTGTACTTGCTGTTCTTTTACAATATGTATTTGCAGTTAAATTAAGATGGTTCCCAGTAGCTGGGTGGGAAGGTTTTTCGACCGCGGTATTACCGTCACTTGCATTATCTGCAGCTGTTTTAGCAACTGTCGCCAGATACATAAGAGCAGAGATGATAGAGGTATTAAGTTCAGACTACATTTTATTAGCGAGAGCTAAAGGTAATTCGACAATGCGTGTACTTTTTGGACATGCACTTAGAAATGCTTTAATTCCAATTATTACAATTATCGTTCCTATGTTAGCAAGTATTTTAACAGGCACTTTAACAATTGAAAATATTTTTGGGGTTCCTGGATTAGGGGATCAATTCGTACGTTCAATTACAACAAATGATTTCTCAGTAATCATGGCAATCACACTATTATTTAGCACATTGTTTATCGTTTCTATTTTTATTGTAGATATTTTGTACGGTGTGATAGATCCACGAATTCGTGTTCAAGGAGGTAAAAAATAATGGCTGAAAATAAAAACAATTTGTCGATTAACGACGATCATTCTAATGCAGCTATGACGCATACCTCTGACGCTATCGCATCATCTGATTTTATTATTAGAAAATTAGATTTGAATCAGGAACCTGAAATGCAACGAGAAAGCAAAAACTTTTGGCAAGATGCTTGGGCTCAGTTAAAACGAAATAAGTTAGCTGTTGTCGGTATGATAGGTTTAATTATCATTGTAATATTTGCTTTTATCGGTCCAGTTATAAATAAACATGATTATGCTGAACAAAATGTACAACATAGAAATCTCCCGGCAAAAATACCTGTATTAGACAAAGTTCCATTTTTACCTTTTGATGGTAAAGATGCAGATGGCAAGGATGCTTATAAAGCAGCAAATGCTAAAGAAAATTATTGGTTTGGTACTGATCAGTTGGGTCGAGATTTATGGACAAGAACATGGAAAGGTGCTCAAATTTCATTGTTTATCGGTGTTGTTGCAGCGATGTTAGATATTTTTATTGGCGTTGTATATGGTGCGATTTCTGGATTCTTCGGTGGACGTGTCGATACGATTATGCAACGTATACTTGAAGTCATAGCATCTATTCCGAATTTAATTGTCGTAATTTTATTTGTATTAATTTTTGAACCATCCATTTGGACAATTATATTGGCTATGTCTATCACAGGCTGGTTAGGCATGAGCAGAGTTGTACGTGGAGAATTTTTAAAATTGAAAAATCAAGAGTTTGTCATGGCTTCGAAAACATTGGGGGCTTCAAAATTCAAATTGATATTTAAGCATATTTTACCTAATACGTTAGGTGCTATCGTGGTTACATCAATGTTTACAGTACCTAGTGCTATTTTCTTCGAAGCATTTTTAAGTTTCATTGGTATAGGTGTACCCGCACCTCAAACATCTCTTGGTTCATTAGTCAATGACGGACGTGCAATGTTATTAATTTATCCACATGAATTATTTATACCAGCAATGATTTTAAGTTTATTAATTCTATTCTTTTACTTATTTAGTGATGGATTACGTGATGCATTTGATCCGAAAATGCGTAAATAAAAGGGGGCATAGCATATGACTGAAAGAATATTAGAAGTAAATGATTTGCATGTTTCCTTTGATATTACAGCAGGGGAAGTGCAGGCAGTGAGAGGTGTAGATTTTTATTTAAACAAAGGGGAAACATTGGCAATTGTTGGTGAATCAGGTTCAGGTAAATCTGTAACAACAAAAGCAATTACAAAATTATTCCAAGGGGACACAGGAAGAATTAAAAAGGGAGAAATTTTATTTTTAGGGGAAGATTTAGCAAAAAAACCTGAAAATGAGTTAATTAAATTACGTGGCAAAGATATTTCAATGATCTTTCAAGATCCAATGACATCTTTAAACCCAACGATGCAAATTGGTAAACAAGTCATGGAACCACTCATGAAGCATAAAAATTATAGTAAATCAGAAGCAAAGAAGCGCGCATTAGAAATTTTGAATCTTGTAGGTTTACCAAATGCTGAAAAACGATTTAAAGCATATCCTCATCAGTTTTCAGGTGGCCAAAGACAAAGAATTGTTATTGCTACAGCTTTAGCATGTGAACCGAAAGTACTTATTGCTGATGAACCTACAACAGCACTTGATGTTACGATGCAGGCACAAATTTTAGATTTAATGAAAGAGCTGCAACAAAAAATTGATACAGCGATTATCTTTATTACGCATGATTTAGGGGTTGTTGCGAATATCGCTGATAGAGTTGCAGTTATGTATGGCGGTCAAATGGTTGAAACAGGAGATGTTAATGAGATATTTTATGACCCCAAACATCCATATACTTGGGGACTCTTATCATCAATGCCTGATTTATCAACAACAAATGACACACCATTATTAGCAATTCCGGGTTCGCCACCTGATTTATTACATCCACCTCAAGGTGATGCATTTGCTAGACGTAGTCAATATGCATTAGATATTGATTTTAAAGTAGAACCACCGTGGTTTAAAGTTTCACCGACACATTTTGTGAAATCTTGGTTATTAGACGCACGTGCACCAAAAGTTGAACTACCCGAGTTGGTAAAACAACGTATGAAACCGATGCCTAATAATTATGAAAAACCACTCAAGGTAGAAAGGGTGTCGTTCAATGAGAACTGATGAAATATTACTATCGATTAAAAATTTAAAGCAATATTTTAACGCAGGAAAGAAAAACGAAGTGAGAGCAATTGAAAATATTTCGTTTGATATATACAAAGGGGAAACATTAGGTTTAGTAGGAGAATCGGGGTGTGGTAAATCTACAACTGGTAAATCAATTATCAAACTTAATGATATTACAAGTGGAGAAATTTTGTATGAGGGTATTGATATACAAAAGATTCGTAAACGTAAAGATTTGCTTAAATTTAATAAAAAGATACAGATGATTTTTCAAGACCCATATGCGTCTTTAAATCCTAGGTTAAAAGTAATGGATATAGTAGCTGAAGGTATTGATATCCATCATTTAGCTAGTGATAAACGTGACCGTAAAAAGCGTGTTTATGATTTACTTGAAACTGTTGGATTAAGTAAAGAACATGCCAATCGTTATCCGCACGAATTTTCAGGTGGACAACGCCAACGTATTGGAATTGCCCGTGCATTAGCCGTTGAACCAGAATTTATTATAGCAGATGAACCTATTTCAGCATTGGATGTTTCAATTCAAGCTCAAGTAGTCAATTTGTTATTAAAATTACAGCGTGAAAAAGGTATTACATTCCTATTTATTGCACATGATTTATCAATGGTGAAGTATATCTCTGATCGAATTGCAGTCATGCATTTTGGGAAAATTGTAGAAATCGGACCAGCAGACGATATTTATCAATATCCATTACATGATTATACTAAGTCTTTATTGTCGGCAATTCCTCAACCGGATCCTGAATCGGAACGTAGTCGTAAACGATTTAGTTATATTGATGATGAAGCAAATAATCATTTAAGACAATTACATGAAATAAGACCACAGCATTTTGTCTTTAGTACTGAAGAAGAAGCGGCACGACTACAAAAAAATTTGTTGGTGACACAAGATTAAGGGGAAGGGGGAAATGAAATGACAAGAAAGTTGAAAGCGCTAATTTTAATATTGGTTGCCACAATTGCATTAAGTGGTTGTGCTAATGATGATGGTATTTATTCAGATAAAGGGCAAGTATTCAGAAAAATTTTGTCATCAGACTTAACATCCCTTGATACATCATTAATAACGGATGAAATATCTTCTGAAGTGACAGCGCAAACATTCGAAGGTTTATACACATTAGGAAAAGGTGACAAACCGGTGTTAGGTGTTGCGAAAGCTTTTCCTGAAAAGAGTAAAGATGGTAAAACGTTAAAGGTTAAATTAAGAAGCGATGCTAAATGGAGCAATGGTGACAAAGTGACTGCACAAGACTTTGTTTATGCTTGGAGAAAAACAGTTGACCCTAAAACAGGTTCTGAATTTGCATACATTATGGGGGACATTAAAAATGCGAGTGATATTAGTACTGGTAAGAAACCTGTAGAGCAATTAGGTATCAAAGCATTAGATGATGAAACATTACAAATTGAATTAGAAAAGCCGGTTCCATATATTAATCAATTATTAGCACTTAATACATTTGCACCTCAAAATGAAAAAGTTGCCAAAAAATATGGTAAAAATTACGGTACGGCAGCTGATAGAGCGGTATACAATGGTCCATTTAAAGTTGATGATTGGAAACAAGAAGATAAAACGTTACTATCTAAAAATCAGTATTATTGGGATAAAAAGAAAGTAAAATTAGATAAAGTGAATTATAAAGTTATTAAAGACTTACAAGCAGGTGCATCATTGTATGATACTGAATCAGTAGATGACGCAGTTATTACAGCAGATCAAGTAAATAAATATAAAGATAATAAAGGATTAAACTTTGTGTTAACGACTGGGACATTTTTTGTAAAAATGAATGAAAAACAATATCCTGATTTTAAAAACAAAAATTTAAGACTGGCTATCGCACAAGCAATAGATAAAAAAGGATACGTTGATTCAGTGAAAAACAATGGTTCAATCCCTTCCGATACACTAACAGCCAAAGGCATTGCGAAAGCACCTAATGGCAAAGATTATGCGAGTACCATGAATTCACCTCTAAAATATAATCCTAAAGAAGCAAGAGCACACTGGGACAAAGCTAAAAAAGAGTTAGGTAAAAATGAATTGACATTTTCAATGAACACAGAAGATACACCAGATGCAAAAATATCTGCTGAATATATCAAATCGCAAGTTGAGAAAAATTTACCAGGAGTTACTTTGAAAATTAAGCAATTACCATTTAAACAAAGAGTATCACTAGAACTGAGTAACAATTTTGAAGCATCGCTTAGTGGTTGGTCTGCAGATTACCCTGATCCTATGGCTTATTTAGAAACAATGACCACAGGTAGCGCACAAAATAATACAGACTGGGGTAATAAAGAATACGATCAATTACTTAAAGTAGCAAGAACCGAATTGGCGCTTCAACCGAACGAACGATATGAAAACTTGAAAAAAGCAGAAGAAATGTTCCTAGGAGATGCACCGGTAGCACCAATTTATCAAAAAGGTGTTGCACATTTAACAAATCCTCAAGTAAAAGGATTAATTTACCATAAATTTGGTCCAAATAACTCACTTAAACATGTATATATTGATAAATCGATAGATAAAGAAACAGGTAAAAAGAAAAAATAATTTGTTTTGTAAATTAGGCTGGAGACATATCTCCAGTCTTTTTGTATTGCAGAAAAACATTGGGAATAAAAATTTAAAATAAGTCGGTTTTTAAATTACTAAAATTGATTAAATGCATAAATGACTGAATATTCTAAAAATAAACTTGTAATAATTTTTTCTATGAGTAAACTAAAAAGAAAATATTAGATTGAAAGTAGGAGGCATATGTATGGGGAAGCTTATTAAATATATTTCAATACTTCTTATTGTCGTTTTAGTGTTGAGTGCTTGCGGAAAAAGCAGTAATAAAGATGAAGGAGTAAAAGATGCTACTAAAACAGAAGCGTCAAAACATAAAGGTGGTACGCTAAATGTAGCGTTAACAGCACCGCCAAGTGGTGTTTATTCTTCGTTATTAAATAGTACACATGCGGACGCTGTAGTTGAAGGATATTTTAACGAAAGTTTATTAGCAATTGATAAAAAAATACGTCCTAAAGCTTATATTGCGTCATGGAAGGACATCGAGCCGGCTAAGAAAATAGAATTTAAAATTAAAAAAGGTATTAAATGGCATGATGGTAATGAATTGAAAATTGATGATTGGATTTATTCAATTGAAGTCTTAGCTAACAAGGATTACGAAGGTGCTTATTATCCAAGTGTAGAAAATATCCAAGGTGCAAAAGATTATCATGAAGGAAAAGCTGATCATATTAGCGGATTGAAGAAAATAGATGACTACACAATGCAGGTTACATTTGATAAAAAGCAAGAAAATTACTTAACAGGATTTATTACTGGACCTTTATTAAGTAAAAAATATTTATCAGATGTACCAATTAAAGATTTAGCGAAATCAGATAAAATCCGAAAATATCCTATTGGTATTGGACCATATAAAGTTAAGAAAATCGTCCCAGGTGAGGCTGTTCAACTTGTTAAATTTGATGATTATTGGCAAGGTAAGCCTGCATTAGACAAAATCAATTTAAAAGTTATTGATCAAGCTCAAATTATTAAGGCAATGGAAAAAGGCGATATTGATGTTGCGAATGATGCTACCGGTGCAATGGCAAAAGATGCTAAGTCATCTAATGCTGGTCTCAAGGTATTATCTGCGCCAAGCTTAGACTACGGTTTAATAGGATTCGTATCTCATGATTACGATAAAAAAGCTAATAAAACTGGTAAAGTGAGACCAAAATATGAAGACAAAGAATTACGTAAAGCAATGCTTTATGCAATTGATAGAGAAAAATGGATCAAAGCATTTTTCAATGGTTACGCTAGTGAAATAAATAGTTTTGTACCATCAATGCATTGGATAGCAGCTGATCCTAAGGAACTAAACGATTATAAATATGATCCTGAAAAAGCTAAAAAAATCTTAGATAAGTTAGGTTATAAAGATCGAGATGGTGACGGATTTAGAGAAGATCCTAAAGGTAATAAATTTGAGATTAACTTTAAACATTATTCAGGTTCAAATCCTACTTTTGAACCAAGAACTGCTGCGATAAAAGATTTCTGGGAAAAAGTTGGCTTGAAAACAAATGTGAAGTTAGTAGAATTCGGTAAATATAATGAAGACTTAGCAAATGCATCAAAAGATATGGAAGTGTACTTCAGATCATGGGCAGGTGGTACAGATCCAGACCCATCAGATTTATACCACACTGATAGACCTCAAAATGAAATGAGAACAGTTTTACCAAAATCAGATCAATATTTAGATGATGCATTAGACTTCGATAAAGTAGGCATTGATGAAAAGAAACGTAAAGATATTTATGTTAAATGGCAAAAATATATGATTGATGAGTTACCTGGATTACCAATGTTCCAAGGTAAATCGATAACTATAGTTAATGATAAAGTACGAAACTTAGACATTGAAATTGGTACTGATCAAAGTTTATATAATTTAACTAAAGAAGCTTAGTAATGTAACCTCGACGATTTTGTCGAGGTTTACTTATATGGGGGGATGTTATGAATAATGTATTGTTAGAGGTTAAAGATTTAGAAACATCATTAAAAATAAATAATGAATGGTTAGCAACTGTTGAAAATATTTCTTTTGAATTATCTAAAGGAGAAGTTTTGGGTATAGTAGGGGAATCTGGTTGCGGTAAGTCAATATTAAGTAAGTCAATTATTAAATTATTACCAGAAAAGATATCTAAACTAAGTAATGGAGAAGTTATATTTGATGGTAAACGAATCGATACGCTAAATGAGAAGCAATTGCTAGATATTCGAGGAAATGATATTGCTATGATTTTTCAAGAACCTATGACTGCTTTAAATCCGGTATTTACCATAAAAAATCAACTAGTGGAATCTATAAAATCCCATAAAAAAATTTCTAAAAAAGAAGCAAATAACTTAGCAAAAGATTTACTAAAAAAAGTTGGAATTGCAAGACAAGATGAAATATTAAATAGCTATCCTCATCAATTATCTGGTGGTATGAGGCAAAGAGTAATGATTGCAATGGCCATTTCATGTTCTCCTAAATTATTAATTGCTGATGAACCTACAACTGCATTGGATGTTACGATTCAAGCGCAAATATTAGATTTATTAAAAGAATTGCAAAAGGAAACGCAAATGGCAATTATGATGATTACACATGATTTGAGTGTAGTTGCTGAGTTTTACGATAAAGTCTTGGTTATGTATGCAGGTCAAATTGTAGAATTTGGAGATATAAAAGAAATACTACACAATCCGAAACATCCTTATACCCAAAAATTATTATCTACAATTCCAAAACTTAAAGAAGAACAGAAACGACTTGAAACAATAGAAGGAATTGTGCCATCAATCCAAGCATTTCACGTTAATAAGTGCAGATTTGCAAATAGATGTAACAAAAAACTGGATATTTGTAATAATCAATCTCCTAAAATGCATGTTTGTGAAGACGTCATTGTACGGTGTCATTTATACCAAAATGAATATAAGGAGATATAAGAATGGAAAATATTTTAGAAGTAAATCAAGTAAAAAAATACTACAAAATTAAAACTGGATTATTACAAAAAACTCAGTACGTTAAAGCTGTTGATGACGTATCGTTTTCAATAAAAAAAGGACAGACTTTTGGATTAGTAGGCGAATCAGGTTGTGGTAAGTCAACGTTAGGAAAAGTGATTATCAGACTTGAAGATGCAACTTCAGGCTCAATAATTGTTAATGGTAAAGATATAACAAGATTACAAGGTAATAAACTAAGAAAATCACGACAACAATATCAGATGATATTTCAAGATCCATATGCATCATTGAATCCGATGCAAATGGTTGGAGATATCATTTCAGAACCTATTTTAAATTATAAAAAATTGCCAAAAGAAGAAATAAAAAAAGAAGTTCTATATTTATTAAAATGTGTTGGTCTAAGTGAAGATGCATATTATAAATATGCACATGAATTTTCAGGTGGACAGAGACAAAGAGTGGGAATTGCAAGAGCACTGGCTTTGCGTCCGAGTTTAATTGTTGCTGATGAGCCTGTAAGTGCATTAGATGTATCTGTTCAATCTCAAGTACTGAATTTATTAAAAGATTTACAAGAACAATTTAACTTAAGCTATTTATTTATCGCACATGATTTAAGTGTAGTAAAACATATAAGTGATGTCATTGGAGTTATGTATTTAGGTCATATAGTTGAAATCGCATCTGATAAAGAAATTTATGAAAATCCCAAACATCCATATACAAAAGCATTAATTTCATCAATACCACAAATTGATAAACATAATAACAATAGAATTATATTAAAAGGAGAATTACCTTCGCCAAGTAATCCGCCGCAAGGTTGTCCTTTCCATACTAGATGTCCAATTGCTCAAGATAAATGTAAAGAAAATATACCACAATTAAAAGACATAGGTGATGAACATCAAGTTGCTTGTTTCTACTTAGATAAAGTAGGTGATTTAAATGATTAAATTAATACTTAAAAGGTTAGGGTTAATGATCCCGTTACTAATTTTAATCTCAATAGTTGTATTTTCATTAGCAATCATACAACCAGGAGATCCATTTTCAGATTTACAAAACGGTAAAATAAAACAAGAAGCAATAAATGCACAAAGGGAAAAATTAGGTCTCAACGACTCAATACCACATCAATACATTAGATGGGTCAATCATGTTATACACGGTGATTTAGGGGAGTCAATCAAATATAAAAGGCCGGTAATTGATGTTATTGAGGAAAGAATTCCAAATACAATATTACTCGGTGCTATGTCATTAATTATTACTTATATTATCTCATTTGCTTTAGGAATAACGTCAGGTAGATATTCTTACAGTTTGACGGATTATACTGTGCAAATATTTAATTATTTGATGTTAGCCATTCCATCTTTTATTGCGGGAGTATTTGCAATTTTTATTTTTTCTTTTGAATTACAATGGTTCCCGTTTCAAGGTTCTGTTGATATTAACCTTAAAGAAGGTACCTTTGAATATTATATGAGTAAAATTTATCATACATTTTTACCTGCATTAACTTTAGGATTATTATCTACTGCTGGTTATATTCAATATTTACGTAATGATATTATTGAAAATTCTAAAAAAGATTATGTATTGACGGCAAGGTCAAAAGGATTATCTATGAATAAAATTTATAATAAACATATATTGAGAAATTCTCTAATACCTATTATTACATTTTTAGGTGCTGATATTGTCAGTATTTTAGGTGGAGCTGTGATTACTGAGACGATTTTTTCATATAACGGTATCGGTAAATTATTTTTAGAATCGGTAATAGGTCAAGACTATCCATTAATGATGGCATTAACGTTATTTTTCTCATTTTTAGGTTTACTGGGTAATTTGATTTCTGATATTACTTATGGATTTATAGATCCAAGAATTAGAAGTAACTAGGGGGGATTAGAATGCAAAATAAGTCAAAATCGCCTTTTAAAATTGCATTGTCTAAATTTATTCATAATAAAATTGCAATGTTATCGATTATTTTTTTATTAATCATAACTATTGTATCAATTATAGCGCCATTAATAGCTCCTTTTCCAGTGAACCAACAAGATTTATTAAATATAAAAGGTGAAATGACAGCACAAAACATTCTTGGTACAGACTCTGGTGGTAGGGATAACTTTAGTCGTTTGTTATATGCAGGTCGTATTTCATTATCCATTGGAATTACATCTACAATAGGAATGCTTTTGATTGGAATTACAGTTGGAGTGATTTCTGGTTATTTTGGAGGTATTGTTGATACATTATTAATGAGAATAACCGAATTTGTTATGTTATTTCCATTTTTAATATTTGCAATTGTATTAAATGCTGCACTTGGAGATAAAATTAAAAATCCTTATGGATCTGCCATAATTCTTGTTCTAGTTATTATCGTATTAAGTTGGGGAGGTATTGCAAGACTTGTTCGTGGTAAAGTACTTCAAGAAAAAGAAAATGAATACTTTTTAGCAGCAAAATCAATTGGTACACCTACATATAAAGTTATTTTGAAACATCTTTTGCCGAATATATTAAGTGTAGTTATCGTACAAGCAACATTGTTATTTGCCGGTATGATTGTAGTGGAATCAGGATTGAGCTTTTTAGGATTCGGAATAAGTAAAGCAATCCCATCTTGGGGTAATATGTTGAGTGATGCTCAAGAAGGGGATGTTATAAGTGGTAAACCGTGGATATGGATGCCACCTGCTATAATGATTACATTAACTATATTAAGTATAAACTTTGTAGGGGAAGGGCTTAAAGATGCTTTTAATCCTAGAGGTAGACGTTAAATAATAAAAGAGGCACTAGTTAATTCTAGTACCTCTTTATTTTATCTCTTACGTCCTAAACCCATCGCTTTTTCCATTTTCTTGACAGTTTTAAATGAAACTTTGTGTGCTTTATCTCTACCTTGATCTAAAATATTATCAAGTTTATCTGAGTTATAGAAACTTTCGTATTTTTCTTGGAATTCTACTAAAAATGCTTTAACTATTTCAGCAAGGTCGCCTTTGAATTTACCGTAACCTTCGCCTTCATATTTTACCTCAATATCTTTAATAGGCATGTCTGTTAATCCAGCGTATATTGAAATTAAATTTGTAATACCTGGTTTATTGTCGCGGTCGAATTTAATAATACCGTCTGAATCAGTCACAGCACTTTTAATTTTTTTAGCAGCAACATTTGGTTCGTCTAATAATGAAATAAAGTTTTTAGCGTTGTCATCACTTTTGCTCATTTTTCTTGTTGGATCTTGTAAACTCATAACACGGCCACCAACTTTAGGCATACGAATTTCAGGTTTCACAAGGACATCATTATAACGACTATTAAATCTATCTACAAGATTACGTGTTAATTCAATGTGCTGCTTTTGGTCATCGCCAACTGGAACGATATTAGTATTGTAAAGAACAATATCAGCTGCCATTAAAGGTGGATATGTTAATAGACCAGCTGGTATACCTTCAACTGCTTTCTGAGCTTTATCTTTGTATTGCGTCATACGCTCTAATTCTCCGACAGAAGCAATTGTAGTTAACATCCATCCTGCTTGTACGTGTGCAGGGACTTCAGATTGTATGAACAATGTTGCTTTGTCTGGATCTATACCAGAAGCTAAATAAATCGCTGCTAATTGTCTAGTTTGTTTACGTAATTTTAAGCGATCTTGTGGCATTGTAATTGCATGTTGATCTACGATACAGAAATAACAATCATAGTCGTTTTGCACATCAACAAATTGCTTTAATGCGCCAATATAATTTCCAATAGTAGGAATTCCACTAGGTTGAATGCCTGAAAATAATGTTTCCATTTAAATGCCTACTTTCTTAGTAATAATTTAACAATTATCATTATAACAGTATTTCTTAAAAATGTAAGATGTGTTAGAATATATGTATAACTTGCTACTAACAAAGGGATTTATTACCTTAAAAATAAGTGTAGAAACTTATCTGAAAAATTAGGTTTTTCTCATTTAATTTTAATGTTAGATAGTTATAATAAATAGTAACGATTAAGAATTTTAGAAAAAAATGTTTTTTCTTGATCTATAACTAAATTTTAAGCAATGAATTTTATTCATTCAAATAGGAGAGTGAGATGTATGGTAACATTATTTACTTCACCAAGTTGCACATCTTGCCGTAAAGCGAAAGCATGGTTACAAGAACATGACATTCCGTATACGGAGCGTAATATTTTTTCTGAACATTTAACAATTGATGAAATTAAGCAAATATTAAAAATGACTGAAGACGGTACTGATGAAATCATTTCTACACGTTCTAAAACATACCAAAAATTAAATGTTGATATTGATTCACTACCATTACAAGACTTATATTCAATCATTCAAGATAATCCTGGCTTATTACGTCGTCCAATTATTTTAGATAATAAACGACTACAAGTTGGTTATAATGAGGACGAGATTCGACGTTTCTTACCTAGAAAAGTTCGTACGTTCCAATTACAAGAAGCACAACGTATGGTTGACTAATAACCATTTAACTATGTGTCATACTTTACTAAAAGATATGTCAAGCAACACTATTTCTATAGTGTTGCTTTTTTGGTTTTAATTTTACAATAATTGCTTAGTATCTTTTAAATCAAATGTGCAATTGTTAATATAGCTCTATATTTAGAGTGTTTTGGATGAAACATTTGCTATGATAAGGTAAAATTAAATTAAGAAAGTGCTTTAATGCTTTAACTGTATAAATCATTTAAATAGTTTTGCTACAACGAATATGTTATTATAAGTTACCAAAATATTTTAGAGAAAGAAATCAAACAAATATATTGTATTTTGTTTGATGCTTTAATACAATGTGGATACTATTCATCGACTGTAAGGAGTGAGATGATATGAGAATAGAACGAGTAGATGATACAACTGTAAAATTGTTTATAACATATAGCGATATCGAGGCCCGTGGATTTAGTCGTGAAGATTTATGGACAAATCGCAAACGTGGCGAAGAATTCTTTTGGTCAATGATGGATGAAATTAACGAAGAAGAAGATTTTGTTGTAGAAGGTCCATTATGGATTCAAGTACATGCCTTTGAAAAAGGTGTCGAAGTCACAATTTCTAAATCTAAAAATGAAGATATGATGAATATGTCTGATGATGATGCAACTGATCAATTTGATGAACAAGTTCAAGAATTGTTAGCTCAAACATTAGAAGGTGAAGATCAATTAGAAGAATTATTCGAGCAACGAACAAAAGAAAAAGAAGCTCAAGGTTCTAAACGTCAAAAGTCTTCAGCACGTAAAAATACAAGAACAATTATTGTGAAATTTAACGATTTAGAAGATGTTATTAATTATGCATATCATAGCAATCCAATAACTACAGAGTTTGAAGATTTGTTATATATGGTTGATGGTACTTATTATTATGCTGTACATTTTGATAGTCATGTTGATCAAGAGGTCATTAATGATAGTTACAGTCAATTGCTTGAATTTGCTTATCCAACAGACAGAACAGAAGTTTATTTAAATGACTATGCTAAAATAATTATGAGTCATAATGTAACAGCTCAAGTTCGACGTTATTTTCCAGAGACAACTGAATAACGATATTAATTAAGCAACGCACTATGAAAGGAGACTCTTTGGAGTCTCTTTTTTTATTGATTTCAAAAGCTGAAAAAGTAATAGTAGTTAAACTTACGTGTAATATTTTGAGGTGAAGATATGTTAGTAGCTTTAAATGAAGAAAAGGAACGTGTGTTAGCAACTACTGCATTGAGAAAGATAAAATATTTTTGTCCGGTGTGTGGCAAGCAAGTTATTTTAAAGCGTGGGCTCAAAGTAATTAGTCATTTTGCACATAAACATTTAACGGAACAAAAATGTTTTAATAATGAATCGTTTAAACATTATAAAAGTAAATTGATTTTAGCACAGATGATACAGCAACAAGGATGTAAAGTAGAGATAGAACCATTTTTAAAAGAAATAAAACAAATTCCGGATATTTTGATTAATAATAAATATGTTATTGAGCTACAGTATTCGCCAATTCCTTATAAACAGATTCTTCAACGAACGGAAGGTTTAAAGAAAATGGGATATAAAGTAAGTTGGTTATTAAATGATGTTGATTATTGTCATAATAAAGTGAAGTTCAATCATTTTCAAAGTATATTTATTAATCCAATCACTCGAAAACTTCATACGTTCAATTTAGAGAAAAAACAAATAATGATGTTTCAACAAATACAATATTTAGGCGGGCACAAATATGTCGCTGAAAAAAGGAATGCCAAAATTAGTGAGTTGTTTAATGAGGCGCCTTGTGATTATCATGCTGTTTATAAATTATCAAAGTTCGCAATTAATCAATATATCAAATACTGTCGCTGGCAAAATTCTGTTTTAGAACCCACTTTAAGTGCAATGTATCAATTACAGTTAACTGATCAAGAAGTAGTGCACAATTATGGTTATATTTTTCCAGAGCAAATTTATATTGAAAATCATCCAATTGAGTGGCAATTACAAGTTGATTTATGGTTAAAGAATGGAAAAAGCAAATTACTAAGTGACAATCTTAATTATTTTAAACTGAAAAAGTTTATTGTTGCTCTAGAAAGTAAAACAGCAATTATAGAAAAACTTATTAACAATTATTTAAATATTAGTTCAAATAGAGGTAATGACGTGCAAATTTTGTTCTAAAATGAGAAAATTATATCAATTATATTTTATTAGGAGGTTTACTACATATGAGTCAACAATTATCGAGAGAAGAACAGGAACGTAAATATCCTGAATATACATGGGACTTAACAACAATTTTCAAAGATGATGAAGCTTTTGAGGCTGCATTTAAAGAAGTTGAAAATGAGTTAGGCAAAGAAGAACAATTTAAAGGGCACATTGGTGATAGTGCTGAGACATTATACAATGCGTTAGAATTAGAAGATACATTAGGTACTAAATTAGAAAAAGTATATGTATACGCGCATCTAAAACAAGACCAAGATACAACGAACGACAAGTATACTGGTATGGAGTCAAGAGCACATCAATTAATTATTAAATTTAGCTCGGCATGGAGTTTCTTAGTGCCAGAGATTTTACAAATTGATGAAGATAAAATTCAATCATTTGTAAATTCATATGATAAATTACAAAAATTCGCATTTGATTTGAAGTTGATTAATGAAAAACGTCCTCATATTTTAGATGCTGAAACTGAAAAGTTATTAACAGAAGCGCAGGACGCGTTATCAACACCATCAAATGTATACGGTATGTTTAGCAACGCTGATTTAGTATTTGAAGATGCGATTGATAAAGATGGAAATGCACATCCGTTAACACAAGGCACATTTATTAAGTATTTAGAATCAGATGATCGCAAACTAAGAGAAAGTGCTTTTAGAAATGTATATAAAGCATATGGTGCTCATAATAATACGCTTGGCGCTACGCTAGCAGGTGAAGTGAAGAAAAATGTATTTAATGCTCGTACACACAATTACAAAACTGCAAGAGAAAAAGCATTGAGTAATAATCATATTCCAGAAAATGTATATGACAATCTAGTAAAAACTGTACATAAATATTTACCATTGCTACATAGATATACTGAATTGCGCAAAGAATTGCTAGGTTTAGATGACTTGAAAATGTATGATTTATATACACCATTAATTAAAGATATTAAGTTTGAAATGCCTTATGAAGAAGCTAAAGAGTGGATGTTAAAAGCTTTAGAACCAATGGGTGAAGAATATTTAAATGTAGTTAAAGAAGGCTTAAACAATCGTTGGGTCGATGTCTATGAGAATAAAGGTAAACGTTCAGGTGGCTATTCATCAGGTGCACATTTAACTAATCCATTTATTCTACTTAACTGGTCTAATACTATTTCAGACTTATACACATTAGTTCATGAATTTGGACATTCAGCACATAGTTACTTCAGTAGAAAATTCCAACCGTCAAATTCTAGTGACTACACTATTTTTGTCGCTGAAGTTGCATCAACTTGTAACGAAGCACTTTTAAGTGATTATATGGATAAACATCTTGATGATGAAAAACGCTTATTATTATTAAACCAAGAATTAGAACGTTTCAGAGCTACATTATTCCGACAAACAATGTTCGCAGAATTTGAGCATAAAATTCATGCCATTGAAGAAGCAGGTGAACCATTAACGCCAACTAGAATGAATGAAGAATATGCCAAATTAAATAAATTATACTTCGGTGATTCTGTAGAAACTGATGAAGATATTAGTAAGGAATGGTCACGTATTCCACACTTCTATATGAATTATTATGTATATCAATACGCAACTGGTTACAGTGCAGCTCAAAGCTTAAGTCATCAAATTTTAACAGAAGGTAAGCCAGCAGTAGATAGATATATTAATGAATTCTTGAAAAAAGGTAGCTCAAATTATCCAATTGAGATATTAAAAAATGCTGGTGTAGATATGACAACACCTGAACCAATTGAACAAGCTTGTGAAGTTTTCGAACAAAAATTGAACGCTTTTGAAAAATTAATGAAAGCTTAGCGCTGTTGTATTCGCTTACATTATGAACAGATTGTGACAATTTAAATTAAGTACTATTAAAAGGTTGAAATGGGAGAGATAGCGTGTTATATTATGAACATGAAATTAATCACATAACAAACATACCCCTTTGTTTGAAGTGAAAAATTTCTCCCATCCCCTTTGTTTAGCGTCGTGTATTCAGACACGACGTTTTTTTATGTTCTTTTTTAATAAGAGGGAAGTGACGTTGTATAAAAATGTATTAAATTTGCACTTTTTATACATTAACGATTAATATATGTCTATTATGTACCAAATTTATAATTTGTATAATTTTCGAACTGGTTAAATTCGAAAAACATCACTATTATATTTAGATCGATGCGTAACATTACGTTTTAATAATTTAATGTTGCAAAATTAAGAGTCAATAAAAAGACCTCGTTACATTTATGGTGTACGAGGTCTTTAATTTATTTATTTTGATTTGATTTTAGGCATTTTAGATTTCCAGAAATCGCCATCTGGATATTTAAGTTTTTCAATTTTTTGTTGAATAGCTAACTTCTTTAACTCTTTGTTTAAAAGTTTTTCTGGCCATTCATAAATAGTAAGTAATTCTTCCATCGTTACAAGTTGTTGTTGCTGTATATAAGTTTCTAGTTTAGGAGGAAGATTCTTTTCGATAGGTTTACCCATCAATTCATTAATTATATAAGTATAGATATGATATGGGTATAATCCTTCGACTTTTAAACCTTCTTCATGAACATCTTCACTAAAGAAAACGAGAGAAGGGGCTTGTTCGATTTCCATTTCTCTTGCAATATGCAAATCAATTTTCAAGCTTTCGGTTAGTTTGCTTTTTTGTAAGTCGTCTTTAAATACTTCTAAATCAATACCTGCATTTTGAATACAGTCACAAATCATTGATTCTGTAATAATATCTCTTTTAGGTATGATTTCATTTTGCATTAAATGTATAAATCGTTCCGCACGTACACGACCTTGTAACTCAGCTGCTTTATAAGCTAGGGCGATGTTATCAAAGTTGGATGTACTTTGAGCTTGGCATTTCGTTAATACTTTTAACGAAGGATTTAATATATGTCTGATACGTATATATTGATTATATTCAATTCTTAATTTGGATAAGATTGCTGATAATTTAAAGCAATCGGAGCTAAATGGATCGAAAAATGAATAAATTTCGATTTTACTTACAGGTGATAGATTAATATCTTCACGACTCTTATTTTCCATTATTCGTAATTCTCCAGCCATGTTTATTCACCTACAATTAATTTTAGGAATTCACCATATGATTAGCAGTTAATCTTAAGCGCTCAAATAAATAATCTCCAACACCTTGTGGAAACGCAGCGCGATTAATTGCTGTCTGCATATTTTCTAACCATGCATCTCTTTCAAATTCAGTTATTGTAAACGCCATATGTCTTTTTCTTAGCATAGGATGTCCGTGTTCTTCGGTATAAATGTTTGGACCGCCCAAAAACTGTGTTAAAAATTGTTTTTGTTTACGACTTGTTTCTGCAAAATCTCCTGGAAACAGGTGATTAAGTCGTTCATCTTTTTCTACAAGGGTGTAAAAATAATCAATCATATCGTATAACGCTTCTTTACCAATGATGTCATATGGTGTTGTTGTCATTTAATCACCCATTTTCAAAAATTTACTGTTACGGACTTAAGTTAATATATAACTAATATAACATGATTTTAAACATTTGAAAGAAATATGCATATTTGCCAATTTAATTTATATTGTTTGAAAGTGTTTCTTTTTTCTTAAAAAAACGTTGAACTTTATTTAAAGGTTGATGATGTTCGAGGTTTAGTTCGTTTAATAAAGATTGGAACTTTTGTAAACCTTGATTATAGTCTTTAACTTCGAACTCTAACTCATAATCCGTAGTATCGAAATACTCACTTTTATCTAAAACAAGTAAATCACCTTTATATTTAGTTTCTTGGCGATATGTCGTTAATGCGCCAAGTATTGATAAAGTTGTATCCTTTACACCAAACTGTTCAACTACAATTTGACGAATGTCATCTGGAAGATTGTCGTTTGAAATAATCAAGTTCATCTCTGGTTTAATGTCGACGATATAGTTGTATTCTAATAGACCAACCTTTGCTGGTGTCTTTAAAGTCATTTCATATTGATTGTCTTTAACTCTTATGCGTAGTGCAGAGCAATGTTCCTTTAATTTGAAATCGGGTGTATCAATATAGTAATTGACTTGCTTAAACAGTACACTGTCTTTAAAATATTTCTCTTGCAATTTATTATAGATTGATGCAGTTATCATTTGTTTAAATTCTATTTCATGATTTGTTGCCATGATATGTATACACCTCGTATCAAATTCAATTTATCTTAACTATATTATGAATGACAAAGTTGAATTTTAAAAGTAATTTCCTTTATCTATTATCAATGTTAGTTTGACCATTAAAAATAGTGTTCGTAAGTGTTTTGTATTATTGAATTGTGTTAAAATGTTATGGAATAAGAGGAGGATTAAGCATGCGTTTATATATTAATGAAATTAAAATTAAAGATGACATACTTTATTGTTATACAGAAGATTCTATTAAAGGATTATCTGAAGTAGGACAAATGCTCGTTGATAGTGATAATTATGCCTTTGCGTATACATTAGATGATGGTAAAGCGTATGCTTATCTCATTTTCGTACAAGAAACATGGACGATGTTGCATGAAAACATGACTAAAAAAATTATTATCAATGATGAACTAGAATTGACTGAATTCCACCAAGAACTTACTTATATTTTAGACAACATAAAAGGGAATAATAATTATGGTAAGGAATTTGTTGCAACCGTTGAAGAAACATTCGACATTGAATAAAGCGGGGTGAAGCACTATGAATCAATGGGATCAGTTCTTAACACCTTATAAGCAAGCGGTTGATGAGTTGAAAGTGAAACTTAAAGGCATGCGCAAACAATATGAAGTTGGTGAACAAGCGTCGCCAATAGAATTTGTTACTGGTCGTGTTAAACCAATCGCTAGTATTATAGATAAGGCAAACAAACGACAAATACCATTTGATAGGTTAAGAGAAGAAATGTACGATATCGCTGGTTTAAGAATGATGTGCCAATTTGTTGAAGATATTGATGTTGTCGTCAATATTTTAAGACAAAGAAAAGATTTTAAAGTAATTGAAGAACGAGATTATATTCGTAACACTAAAGAGAGTGGTTACCGGTCGTATCATGTCATTATTGAATATCCAATTGAAACATTACAAGGCCAAAAATTTATATTGGCTGAGATTCAGATTCGTACATTAGCAATGAATTTCTGGGCAACGATTGAACATACTTTACGATATAAATATGATGGTGCTTATCCGGATGAAATTCAACATCGTTTGGAAAGAGCGGCAGAAGCAGCGTATTTACTTGATGAAGAGATGTCTGAAATTAAAGATGAAATTCAGGAAGCTCAAAAATATTACACGCAAAAACGTTCTAAAAAACATGAAAATGATTAACGAGGTGTTATAAATCATGCGTTATACAATTTTAACTAAAGGTGACTCCAAGTCTAATGCCTTAAAGCATAAAATGATGAACTATATGAAAGATTTTCGCATGATTGAGGATAGTGAAAATCCTGAAATTGTTATTTCAGTTGGTGGTGATGGTACATTACTACAAGCATTCCATCAATATAGCCACATGTTATCAAAAGTGGCATTTGTTGGAGTTCATACAGGTCATTTAGGATTTTATGCGGATTGGTTACCTCATGAAGTTGAAAAATTAATCATCGAAATTAATAATTCAGAGTTTCAGGTCATTGAATATCCATTGCTTGAAATTATTATGAGATACAACGACAACGGCTATGAAACAAGGTATTTAGCATTAAATGAAGCAACGATGAAAACTGAAAATGGCTCAACACTTGTTGTGGATGTTAACTTAAGAGGGAAACACTTTGAGCGATTTAGAGGCGATGGATTATGTGTATCAACACCTTCGGGTTCAACGGCTTATAACAAAGCGCTAGGTGGCGCGCTGATACATCCTTCACTTGAAGCAATGCAAATTACAGAAATTGCCTCAATAAATAATCGTGTGTTTAGAACGGTAGGATCACCACTTGTATTACCAAAGCATCATACATGTTTAATATCACCAGTTAATCATGATACCATTAGAATGACGATAGATCATGTTAGTATCAAACATAAAAATGTTAATTCAATACAATACCGTGTAGCAAATGAAAAAGTGAGGTTTGCACGTTTTAGACCATTCCCATTCTGGAAACGTGTACACGATTCTTTCATATCAAGTGATGAAGAACGATGAAATTTAAGTATCATATATCGCAACAAGAAACTGTTAAAACTTTTTTAGCACGACATGATTTTTCTAAGAAGACAGTGAGCGCCATTAAAAATAATGGCGCTTTAATTGTTAATGATGAACCAGTCACAGTGCGTAAGCAATTAATGCCAAATGATATATTAGAAATTCATTTACCGCGAGAAATACCGAGTGTTAATTTAATACCTTATGCTCGTAAGCTAGAAGTATTGTATGAAGATGCTTTTATCATCATAGTTACTAAACCAAACAATCAAAATTGTACGCCTTCGAGAGAACATCCTCATGAAAGTTTAATCGAACAAGTACTATATCATTGTCAGGAACATGGTGAAAATATTAACCCACATATTGTTACGCGTCTAGATCGTAATACAACTGGTATTGTGATATTCGCTAAATATGGACATATCCATCATTTATTTTCTAAAGTAAACTTGAAAAAAATATATACTTGCCTTGTATATGGTAAAACCCATACATCTGGTATTATTGAAGCTAATATTAGACGGTCAAAGGATAGTATTATAACTAGAGAAGTTGCCTCGGATGGTAAATACGCTAAAACATCTTATGAAGTAATAAATCAGAATGATAAATACAGTTTATGCAAAGTTCATTTGCATACGGGTCGTACACATCAAATTCGTGTACATTTTCAACATATTGGGCATCCAATTGTGGGAGATTCTTTGTATGATGGTTTTCATGATAAAATTCATGGTCAAGTACTGCAATGTACGCAAATATATTTTGTTCATCCAATCAATAAGAACAATATTTATATTACAATTGATTATAAGCAATTACTTAAATTATTCAATCAACTCTAATTCACACAGGGGGTGTAAGTATGTCAATGAACACAGATGAAAAAGAGCGTGTTCAAGAGGAATTATACGACCAAACTTTATTAGATCAATACTTAGAAAATGATGATATTGATCAATTTAGAGATGAATTTCTAGCATTACACACATATGAACAAAGTGAGTATTTTGAAGATACTACCGATGAAAATAGACAAAAGATTTTTCAATATTTATCACCTGAAGAAGTTGCAAATTTCTTTGATCAATTAGATATTGATGACGATGAATATGAGTTGCTATTTGATAAGATGAATGCGACATACGCAAGTCACATATTAGAAGAAATGTCATACGACAATGCAGTAGATATTTTAAATGAGTTGACTAAACCAAAAGTTGCTAGTCTTTTAACATTGATGAATAAAGATGACGCGAATGAAATCAAAGCATTACTTCACTATGATGAGGATACGGCCGGCGGTATTATGACGACGGAGTATTTATCACTTAAAGCGCATACGCCTGTTAAAGAAGCGTTATTATTGGTCAAAGCGCAAGCGCCAGACGCAGAAACAATATATGTTATCTTTGTCGTTGATGATGATGGTAAATTAGTAGGTGTTTTATCGCTAAGAGATTTAATTGTAGCTGAAAATGATGCTTATATTGAAGATATTATGAATGAACGTGTCATTAGTGTGAATGTAGCAGACGACCAAGAAGATGTTGCTCAAGTTATGAGAGACTATGATTTCATGGCTGTACCTGTTATAGATTACCAAGACCATTTGCTTGGTATCATCACGATTGATGATATTTTAGACGTTATGGATGAAGAGGCTAGTGAAGACTACTCTCGTTTAGCCGGGGTTTCAGATATCGATTCGACTAATGATTCAATCATTAAAACAGCATTAAAGCGTTTACCATGGTTGATTATTTTAACATTTTTAGGAATGATTACTGCGACAATTTTAGGGAGATTCGAAAAAACATTAGAAAATGTAGCGCTACTCGCAGCGTTTATTCCTATTATTAGTGGTATGTCAGGAAATTCAGGTACACAATCTTTAGCCGTTTCAGTTCGTAACATTACGACAGGGGAAATTAATGAGCAAAGTAAATTTAGAATTGCATTAAGAGAAGCGGGAAGTGGTGTATTATCAGGTGTTGTATGTTCAACAATATTATTTACAATTATTGTTGCAATATATCATCAGCCACTTTTAGCATTAATCGTTGCAGGAAGTTTAACTTGTGCGATGACGGTGGGGACGTTTGTAGGTTCGATGATTCCATTATTGATGAATAAATTGAATATCGATCCAGCAGTGGCTAGTGGACCATTTATTACAACAATTAATGATATTATTAGTATGTTGATTTATTTTGGTTTAGCTACATCATTTATGGCTTACTTAATTTAAGGAGGAGTTATGGAGTTTTTATCTTTAGTTATTGTTGTTTTAGCAGCGTTTTTAACTCCAATAATTGTCAATCGATTAAATATTAATTTCTTGCCAGTTGTTGTTGCAGAAATTTTGATGGGGATTGTGATTGGAAATTCATTTCTAAATATAGTAGAAAGGGATTCAATTCTAAATATTTTATCAACGTTAGGCTTTATCTTTTTAATGTTTTTAAGTGGTTTAGAAATTGATTTTAAAGCTTTTAAAAAAGATAAACGCGCACGTCAAGGACAAAATGATGATGAATCCTCAATTCCAGGGCATCTTAATCTAGCGTTAACTGTATTTGCATTTATTATGATTATTTCGATTCTTTTAGCGTATGTATTTAAATGGCTTGGATTAGTGGATGATGTGTTATTAATGGTCATTATCATTTCAACTATTTCCTTAGGTGTAGTTGTTCCAACTTTAAAAGAAATGAATATTATGAGAACAACTATAGGTCAATTTATCTTATTAGTAGCAGTACTTGCGGACTTAGTAACTATGATTTTATTAACGGTCTATGGTGCAATCAATGGTCAAGGCGGCAGTACAATATGGTTAATAGGTATATTAGTTGTTTTCACAGCAATTTCATATATTTTAGGTGTTCAATTTAAAAGAATGTCATTTTTACAAAAATTGATGGATGGTACGACTCAAATCGGTATTCGTGCGGTGTTTGCATTAATAATATTATTAGTAGCCCTAGCAGAGGGAGTTGGCGCAGAAAATATATTAGGTGCATTCTTAGCAGGTGTCGTTGTTTCATTATTAAATCCAGATGAAGAAATGGTTGAAAAGTTAGACTCATTTGGTTATGGGTTCTTTATTCCTATTTTCTTTATAATGGTTGGTGTAGATTTAAACATACCTTCATTAATTAAAGAACCGAAATTACTAATTATCATACCGATTTTAATCGTTGCATTTATCATTTCAAAATTAATTCCAGTCATGTTTATTCGACGTTGGTTTGATATGAAAACAACGATTGCATCAGCATTTTTATTAACATCAACATTATCGCTCGTGATAGCTGCAGCCAAAATTTCAGAAAGATTAAATGCTATTTCAGCTGAAACGTCAGGTATATTAATTTTAAGCGCAGTCATTACATGTGTATTCGTTCCGATTATTTTCAAAAAACTGTTTCCAGTTCCAGATGAGTTTAACCGTAAAATTGAAGTTAGTTTAATTGGTAAAAATCAATTAACGATTCCTATAGCGCAAAATTTAACATCTCAGTTATATGACGTGACATTATATTATCGCAAAGACTTGAGTGATCGTCGTCAATTGTCGGATGATATCACTATGATAGAAATTGCTGATTATGAACAAGATGTTTTAGAACGACTAGGTCTGTTTGACCGAGACATAGTTGTTTGTGCCACGAATGACGATGATATTAACCGAAAAGTTGCTAAATTAGCCAAAGCACATCAAGTTGAGCGTGTCATTTGCAGACTTGAAAGCACAACGGACGATACAGAGTTAGTTGATTCAGGTATTGAAATTTTCAGTAGCTACTTAAGTAATAAAATCTTATTAAAAGGTTTAATTGAAACACCTAACATGTTGAATTTATTAAGTAATGTTGAAACGTCACTATATGAAATTCAAATGTTAAATTATAAATATGAAAATATTCAATTACGTAATTTCCCATTCGGAGGAGACATCATCTTCGTGCGTATTATCCGTAATAATGAGTCGATTGTTCCGCATGGAGATACACAATTGCGATATGGAGATCGCTTAATTGTTACCGGTGCTAAAGAATACGTTGATGAATTGAAGCGAGAGTTAGAATTTTATTTTTAACAATAATGATATTAAAATGCAAACGTATTTTAGTACGACGTAAAATTAATGATTTTAAAATGCTTGTATGTATATGATTTTGATAAATAAATGCTTTTTACGTAAATCAAGTTTGATACAGAAAGGACTAAATCAAACATTTATCGTTGTAATACGTTTAAATAACTTTATTAAAAAGTCATAATAGTGTTAAAATGTATTGACGAATAAAAAGTTAGTTAAAACTGGGATTAGATATTCTATCCGTTAAATTAATTATTATAAGGAGTTATCTTACATGTTAAATCTTGAAAACAAAACATATGTCATCATGGGAATCGCTAATAAGCGTAGTATTGCTTTTGGTGTCGCTAAAGTTTTAGATCAATTAGGTGCTAAATTAGTATTTACTTACCGTAAAGAACGTAGCCGTAAAGAGCTTGAAAAATTATTAGAACAATTAAATCAACCAGAAGCGCACTTATATCAAATTGATGTTCAAAGCGATGAAGAGGTTATTAATGGTTTTGAGCAAATTGGTAAAGATGTTGGCAATATCGATGGTGTATATCATTCAATCGCATTTGCTAATATGGAAGACTTACGCGGACGTTTTTCTGAAACTTCACGTGAAGGTTTCTTGTTAGCTCAAGACATTAGTTCTTACTCACTAACTATCGTTGCTCATGAAGCTAAAAAATTAATGCCAGAAGGTGGTAGCATTGTTGCAACAACATATTTAGGTGGCGAATTCGCAGTTCAAAACTACAATGTGATGGGTGTTGCTAAAGCGAGCTTAGAAGCAAATGTTAAATATTTAGCATTAGACTTAGGTCCAGATAATATTCGCGTTAATGCAATTTCAGCTGGTCCAATCCGTACATTAAGTGCAAAAGGTGTGGGTGGTTTCAATACAATTCTTAAAGAAATCGAAGAGCGTGCACCTTTAAAACGTAACGTTGATCAAGTAGAAGTAGGTAAAACAGCGGCTTACTTATTAAGTGACTTATCAAGTGGCGTTACAGGTGAAAATATTCATGTAGATAGCGGATTCCACGCAATTAAATAATATCATTCAACAGCTTTGTTCACGTTATTATATATGTGAGCAAAGCTTTTTTTGCTTTTATAATAATCGGACTGATGGAAAATTATTTGATATTTCATCTGACTGATTTTTTTATGCACAAAAAATCGCCTCAAAAGCTGTAGTTTCAACTTTTGAGGCGATAGTATCTTATATTATTAAAAGACATCCACAGAATTAGTCTTTAACATCGCTGTTTGCTTTATCAATAATGCGTTGGCGGTATTTGAAAATATTACTAACAACCGTTTTAAGTACAGCATATAATGGCACTGCAATCAGAACTAATGTAAAGCCACCTAAATCTCCTGCTGCTAAAATAACAACGATAATTGTTAAAGGATGAATACTTAAAGATTTACCCATTACATTTGGTGTAATGATATTACCTTCAAGTTGGTGTGCAATTAATGTAATGATACAAACCCATATAAATGTAGTAGGACTATCTATAATACCGAGTATTGCTGCAGGTGCAAATGATAACCATGAACCTAAGAAAGGAATTAAGTTTGCGACACCAGCAAATAGTACTAATAAAGGAATATATGGTAAGTCAATAATTGAATAACCGATATATAAGAATACACCTAAAATAACACTGACAGTTACTTGACCTTGAATGTAAGATTTTAATGTAAAGTTTAAATCAGTTAATAAATCTACGAAAAATACTTTACGTTCACCTTTGAAAAATTTAGCAACTGCTGGGATAAATTTTTCATGGTCTTTTAACATATAAATTAAGAAGAATGGAACCATAATCAATAAGAAGATGGTTGAAATTAATGATGTAATATATTGTAATGAATTAGATAAAATATTAGTAACGCCATCACCCATTGATTTAACCATATTTGTAATTCTACTTGTTACGTCTTCAGGTAATTTATCCATTTGAGCTAGTGCGAATTTAATAATTTGCTCTGCTTCTTTTTGTAAGGCAGGTGTTTGACTAATTAAATTGTTGATATTTGAAATGATGATTGGTGCAACAAACGCAACAATTAAGCCGATAATAGCAAACAAAGCTAACATGATTGTTGTTATACTAGCCCATCTTGGAAAACCGACTTTTTCAAGTAAGTTTTGAAAAGGTAGACAGATATAAAATAAAAAACCACTAATTAAAAATGGAAGAAATACAGAACCGATGATTGTAGCTATTGGAGTAAATACTTCGTGCACTTCCATAAATAGTTTGATGAGAATGAACAGCATAATCAGAGCAATGCCAGTTCGGAACCAAACCTTGTTTAACATAAACGATGTTCCTCCTATTTTTCTAAACTTAGTTATTATTTAGTATATCCTAAATAGCAGTGCTTAAAAAGGTTAATATTTTTTAAATATACTTAAATTAACCATTCACTTTCTATTTTAAGATATTTACTTTCAATAGTTTGTGAGACTTTTCAATGACTCGTATGTCTGCAAATGGATCAAACAGTGCCAATTTATATGAATAACTTATTTTAATATTAAACGTGTTAAAAAAAGAAATGATCATATTATCATTTATAAGAATATTCTGAAAAATATATTGAAGTGTCTCGTGCTTAATCGTATAATATTTTTATGTTTAAACAATAGGGGGAATCTTATGATTGAAAAATTAGTAACCTTTTTAAATGAGGTTGTTTGGAGTAAGCCATTAGTTTATGGTTTGCTAATTACTGGTGTGCTATTTACATTGCGTATGCGATTTTTTCAAGTTAGACATTTTAAAGAAATGATTCGATTAATGTTTCAAGGAGAGAAGTCTCCTAATGGTATTTCAAGTTTTCAAGCGATAGCCATGTCTTTAGCAGGCAGGGTTGGTACAGGTAATATTGTCGGTGTATCTACTGCAATATTTATAGGAGGACCTGGTGCAGTATTTTGGATGTGGATTACTGCGTTTTTAGGTGCAAGTAGTGCTTTTATTGAATCTACACTTGGTCAAATATTCAAGAGAGTTGAAAATAATGAATATCGTGGTGGACCAGCGTATTATATTGAATATGGTATTGGTGGTAAATTTGGTAAAATTTACGGAATTATCTTTGCTATTGTTACGATTATCTCAGTAGGTCTATTGCTTCCTGGTGTGCAATCTAACGCTATAGCAAGTTCTATGCACAATGCGATTCATGTTCCACAATGGTTAATGGGTGGTATTGTTGTAGTTATTTTGGGATTAATTATTTTTGGTGGTGTACGTAGTATTGCCAATGTTGCAACAGCAGTTGTACCATTTATGGCAATTATTTACATACTAATGGCTGTCATTATCATTTGTATCAATATACAAGAAGTGCCAGCATTATTTGCATTAATTTTCAAATCAGCATTTGGATTACAATCTGCTTTTGGTGGTATCGTTGGCGCAATGATAGAGATTGGTGTTAAACGTGGATTATACTCAAATGAGGCTGGTCAAGGTACAGGTCCACACGCAGCAGCGGCAGCAGAAGTATCACATCCAAGTAAACAAGGTCTAGTACAAGCATTTTCAGTTTATATTGATACATTATTTGTATGTACTGCAACTGCTCTGATTATACTTATTTCTGGTACATATAATGTGACTGATGGTACGGTTAATGCGAATGGCACACCGCATTTAATTAAAGACGGTGGGATTTATGTTGAAAATGCAACAGGTAAAGATTATTCAGGTACTGCGATGTATGCACAAGCCGGCATTGATAAAGCGTTCCATGGCAGTGGTTATCAATTTGATCCTACTTTCTCTGGCGTAGGTTCGTACTTTATTGCATTTGCTTTATTCTTCTTTGCATTTACTACAATTTTGTCGTACTACTATATTACAGAAACAAATGTTGCTTATTTAACGCGTAATCAAAATAATCAAGTTTCATCGGTATTTATTAATATTGCTCGTGTGATTATTTTGTTCGCTACATTTTACGGTGCAGTTAAAACAGCTGATGTAGCATGGGCATTCGGTGATTTAGGTGTAGGTCTAATGGCTTGGTTAAATATCATTGCGATTTGGATTTTACATAAGCCTGCCGTAAATGCTTTAAAAGATTATGAAATTCAAAAGAAACGTTTGGGCAGCGGTTATAATGCAGTTTATCAACCTGATCCGAATAAATTACCTAATGCTGTCTTTTGGTTGAAGACATATCCAGAACGTTTAAAACAAGCACGTGCCAAAAAGTAGTCAACTTTTAGTTATGGTATATATAGTAATCATTTGATAAAAAAGAAAAAGTATTGAGAATTTTAGGTGCTCAGAAATTTGAATTTTAAAATATAGTGTCTCTTGGTACAATAATAATACAATTACTAGGGGGCACTTTTTTTATGTTGGAATTTAAAGCTGGAAAGATTAATAAACATGTTTTATATAGTGATATTTTAAATAGAGATGTCACACTAAGTATTTATTTGCCTGAATCTTATAATCAACTTGTTAAATATAATGTCATTCTTTGCTTTGACGGATTAGATTTTTTACGTTTCGGGAGAATACAACGTACATATGAATCGTTAATCAAAGAAGCGCGTATTGATGATGCGATCATTGTCGGATTCCATTATGAAGACGTTGATAAGCGTAGAGAGGAATTTCATCCACAAGGAAGTCGTTCTCATTTAACTATTCAATCAGTCGGTAAAGAAATATTGCCATTTATTGACTCGACGTTTTCTACACTGAAAGTAGGTAATGCAAGGTTATTAGTAGGGGATAGTTTAGCGGGTAGTATTGCCTTATTAACGGCGTTGACCTATCCAACGATTTTTAGTCGTGTAGCAATGTTAAGTCCACATTCAGATGAAAAAGTATTAGATAAGCTAAATCAATGTGCTAATAAAGAACAATTGACAATTTGGCATGTCATTGGTCTAGATGAAAAAGATTTCACTTTACCAACAAATGGTAAGCGTGCCGATTTCTTAACACCGAATAGAGAATTAGCTGAACAAATTAAGAAATATAATATAACTTATTATTACGATGAATTTGAAGGTAGTCACCAATGGAAAGATTGGAAACCATTGCTGTCAGATATATTATTGTATTTTTTAAGTAAAAACACAGATGATCAACTTTATGAATAATTTACATTAGTAGATTTAGTATGAATTGTCTTCATATAGTCTGGTCTATAATATATTTATAAAAGATTTTACTGTTTAATTTAATTTAAATTTGTCTAATTTGCAAAAGATGTATAATGAATTATTTTTAATGTAACGGTTTTCAAAGAAATTTGATATAATAGCAATAGGTTAAACAAAGGAGGAATTCAGATGATTTTAGGGTTAGCATTAATTCCATCAAAGTCATTTCAAGAAGCGGTGGATTCTTACCGTAAAAGATATGATAAACAGTATTCACGCATTAAACCACATGTGACAATTAAAGCGCCATTTGAAATTGAAGATGGTGATTTAGATTCTGTCATTGAACAGGTTAGAGCTCGTATTAATGGTATACCAGCAGTAGAAGTTCATGCTACAAAAGCTTCTAGCTTCAAACCAACGAACAATGTGATTTACTTTAAAGTTGCAAAGACGGACGACTTAGAAGAATTGTTTAATCGCTTTAATGGAGAAGATTTCTATGGAGAAGCTGAACATGTTTTTGTGCCACACTTTACAATAGCACAAGGACTATCTAGCCAAGAATTCGAAGATATTTTTGGTCAAGTAGCATTAGCTGGGGTAGACCATAAAGAAATTATCGATGAATTAACTTTGTTACGTTTTGACGATGACGAAGATAAATGGAAAGTTATTGAAACGTTTAATTTAGCTTAAGTAACATAATAGTATTGTTAATCGTAGTATGTTTGAATTAATAAGAAAATGGTCATTTTTATTGAATGCAATAAAATGACCATTTTCTTTATTTTAAAAACCGTTTTAACCTTACTTAGCTTTTTCTCTATTTGCTATAAAGTAGCTTCCATAAAATACAGCTAAGACTAAAAAGATTAATGCCGAGAAATAAAATGTATTGTTTAAATTGTTGGTAAATTGTGTAATTAATCCGCCAAATAATGGCCCGATCATTGAGCCGAATCCTTGGATACTATTAAAAACACCCCAAGTTTCTTCTTGTTCATCTGATTTGATAAATCGTGCCATAAAGGTATTCCATGCTGGTAATAAGATGCCATACATTAGACCGATAGCTAAAGCGATAATCCACACGATGTGAATATTAACAATCATAGATAGAGTGAAAATTAATATCATGTATAAAATAAATCCGCTTAGAATGACACCATACATAAAGTTTCTGCTACGGTTATCTATCAGTTTCGATAAAAATAGCATCGAAACTGCACAGCCGATACCACCAATAATGATTGCAACAGTATATTCAATTGTGCTTACGTTAATAACCTTAGTAGCATATGTTGGTAATATAGGAACTAGGGCAGCAATTGCGGCACCTTGTAAAAGAATACCAGGGAACAACAATAAATGGCGCTTTGTCACATCAACAATTTGTCTCAATTGAGCTTTAACTGGACGAGTATTATAATTTGTTAACTTTACATCGACAAAATAATATAATATCCAAGCAATTAAAACGACTAAAGACATCATGAAGGCGAAGCGTGTTGGGTGCACTTTGATAAGTAAATTCATAAAAACCATACCTACCAATAGGCCTAACAACCATGAAAAATAAACATAGCCCATTTGCTTGCCACGCTTATCTTCTTCAACACTGGATAACATAATGACCCAAATAGGACTAACTGCAATACCGAGCATCATAGCACTAAATATGATTACAAAAGGTGATGCTGGAAACCAAATAACTAAAAATAAACTTGTAAATGCTAAAATAAATCCAGTCGTTAAAACGATTTTTGTGCCGAATTTTTTTAGTAAAAATCCTATAACAAAGTTTGTAGATGCATCAGCAATAAAATGTATTGAAAATGCTAGAGACGTTATTGCTACAGCAATGGATGTAACTGTTGGCAAGAAATTAATATAGCTTAGGATATACATGCCTCTCGCAAATTCCATTAAAAATAAGATAATAAGCATTAAAATGAAATTTTTATGATTAGCGTAATTATTTAACGAAGAATCTTGCATATAAAGGAACCTTTCCATAAATCTCTTGTGGTTGTGATGAATGACCGATTAAATCAAGTAAGTCTCTACATATTGTCTGTGTAGCATACTTAATTTTATCTTGTTCCATTGTACTAATCATGTTAGTTAATTGCTCATTACCGTTCGTTAAACCTGCTACAATTTTTATTGCTTCTTCTGGAGTATCAGCGATTTTACCAAAACCTTTTTCTTCAAAGTAAAGGGCATTTTCAAGCTCTTGACCAGGTGCAGGATTTAGGAAAATCATTGGAATACAACGGGCGAAACCTTCAGTTATTGTGATACCACCAGGTTTCGTAATCATAAGTTGACTTGATGCCATCCATTCATTCATGTGTTTGGTATAACCTAGAATCAATACATTCTCGTTAGATTTAAACTTAGCTGTTAAAGAACGCTTTAGCTCTTTGCTCTTACCACAAATCATAACTACTTGTGCATTTGCACTTTTCGCTAATATATCAGTGATCATCGTGTCAAAACCTTTAGATACACCAAATGCACCAGCTGACATTAAAATAGTTTGCTTATCTGGATCTAAGTTGTTGTCTATTAACCACTGCTTTTGATTAATAGGTGTTTCAAATTTGTTATCAATAGGAATACCTGTCACTTTAACTGTTGAAGGATCAATACCTACGTCTATGAAGTCTTGTTTCGTTTCTTTTGTTGCCACATAATATCTTGTTGAATACGGCGTAATCCAGTTTTTATGTAAGCGATAGTCTGTCATCACTGTAGCAATTGGAATATTAATGTTAAATTGCTCAGTTAGTACCGACATAACTGGTGTAGGAAACGTTAATAATATTAAATCTGGCTTTTCTTTTATCAATAAATTAATTAATTTATTAAGTCCATAGTATTTGTAGAAACATTTGTCTAGTTTATCTGGGCGGCTGTAATAAAACCCTTTGTACATATTTCTAAAATATTTAAAGCTATTGATATACCATTTTTTACAAATAGAAGTCAAAATTGGATGAGCTTCCATAAATAAATCGTGCTCAATGACGCTTAAATGGTCTAGATTCATATCATTAAGTTGATTAACGATACTCTGTGTAACTTGCATATGACCGTTACCGAAAGAGCCAGTAATAATCAATATCTTTTTATTTTGAGTAACCATTAATAGCCACCCTCCGTTAGTTTGAAAATTTTATTTAAGTGTAACTTATTTTACGGCATTATAAAAGAAATAAAGACGCAAAGTCGTTACATTTATAGCATTTTAATCAATAGATGAATTGATACAAAATAAAACGTTATTTTATAAAGCAATTTATTGTTCTACGTTTTATTTGTATATTTAAAATTATCCAGTATACAATTATAGCATATTTTTGGAAACAATTATGATATTATACCATGTTACAAGATGGTTTTAATAATTTAAGATGAGCCATAATTGTGAAACTAATTCATAATACCTTAAGTTTTATTTTTAATAGTAGAAATTAGAAAATGCTGATTAGTAGGACATATCAGTGAAATTATAAATTTATTAACATCAACAAAACGTGTATAATAAACATATTGTAGAAAAAGGAGCGGTTCAGTTTGGATGCAAGTACGTTGTTTAAGAAAGTAAAAGTAAAGCGTGTATTGGGTTCTTTAGAACAACAAATAGATGATATCACTACTGATTCACGTACAGCGAGAGAAGGTAGCATTTTTGTCGCTTCAGTTGGATATACTGTAGACAGTCATAAGTTCTGTCAAAGTGTAGCTGATCAAGGGTGTAAGTTGGTAGTGGTCAATAAAGAACAATCATTACCAGCTAACGTAACACAAGTGGTTGTGCCGGACACATTAAGAGTAGCTAGTATTCTAGCACACACATTATTTGATTATCCGAGTCATCAGTTAGTGACATTTGGTGTAACGGGTACAAATGGTAAAACTTCTATTGCAACGATGATTCATTTAATTCAAAGAAAGTTACAAAAAAATAGTGCATATTTAGGAACTAATGGTTTCCAAATTAATGAAACAAAGACAAAAGGTGCAAATACGACACCAGAAACAGTTTCATTAACTAAGAAAATTAAAGAAGCAGTTGATGCAGGCGCTGAATCCATGACATTAGAAGTATCGAGCCATGGCTTAGTATTAGGACGACTGCGAGGCGTTGAATTTGACGTTGCAATATTTTCAAATTTAACACAAGACCATTTAGATTTTCATGGCACAATGGAAGCATACGGACACGCGAAGTCTTTATTGTTTAGTCAATTAGGTGAAGATTTGTCGAAAGAAAAGTATGTCGTGTTAAATAATGACGATTCATTTTCTGAGTATTTAAGAACAGTGACGCCTTATGAAGTATTTAGTTATGGAATTGATGAGGAAGCCCAATTTATGGCTAAAAATATTCAAGAATCTTTACAAGGTGTCAGCTTTGATTTTGTAACGCCTTTTGGAACTTACCCAGTAAAATCGCCTTATGTTGGTAAGTTTAATATTTCTAATATTATGGCGGTAATGATTGCGGTGTGGAGTAAAGGTACATCTTTAGAAATGATTATTAAAGCAGTTGAAAATTTAGAACCTGTTGAAGGGCGATTAGAAGTTTTAGATCCTTCATTACCTATTGATTTAATTATCGATTATGCACATACAGCTGATGGTATGAACAAATTAATCGATGCAGTACAGCCTTTTGTAAAGCAAAAGTTGATATTTTTAGTTGGTATGGCAGGCGAACGTGATTTAACTAAAACCCCTGAAATGGGGCGAGTTGCATGTCGTGCAGATTATGTCATTTTCACACCTGATAATCCGGCAAATGATGACCCGAAAATGTTAACAGCAGAATTAGCCAAAGGTGCAACACATCAAAACTATATTGAATTTGATGATCGTGCAGAAGGGATAAAACATGCAATTGACATAGCTGAGCCTGGGGATACTGTCGTTTTAGCATCAAAAGGAAGAGAACCATATCAAATCATGCCAGGGCATATTAAGGTGCCACATCGAGATGATTTAATTGGCCTTGAAGCAGCTTACAAAAAGTTCGGTGGTGGCCCTGTTGGTCAATAAAAGACTTATTGATGAAGGTAAAACTATTGATGTTTATTTATTCGAAGCATTAAATGACCAGATAATTATTGCTATACCAGATTGGTTTTGGTCATATCAGATGGCAATGACATTAAATGAAGAAACTTGTTTTGAAGCAATACTCATGCAATTGTTTGTTTTTAAAGAAGAGGAAGAGGCAGAATCGATTGCATCACAACTAACAGATTGGATAGAAACATATAAAAAGGAGAAAGACTAATGAACTTAAAGCAAGAAGTTGAGTCTAGAAAGACTTTTGCGATTATTTCACATCCCGATGCAGGGAAAACAACGTTAACTGAAAAACTATTGTACTTCAGTGGTGCTATTCGTGAAGCGGGTACAGTTAAAGGGAAGAAGACTGGTAAATTTGCGACAAGTGACTGGATGAAAGTTGAACAAGAGCGTGGTATTTCTGTAACAAGTTCAGTAATGCAATTTGATTACGATGATTATAAAATCAATATCTTAGATACACCAGGACATGAAGACTTTTCAGAAGATACGTATAGAACATTAATGGCAGTTGACAGTGCTGTCATGGTCATAGACTGTGCAAAAGGTATTGAGCCACAAACATTGAAGTTATTTAAAGTTTGTAAAATGCGTGGAATTCCAATCTTTACATTCATTAATAAATTAGACCGAGTAGGTAAAGAACCATTTGAATTATTAGATGAAATCGAAGAGACATTAAATATTGAAACATACCCTATGAATTGGCCAATTGGTATGGGACAAAGTTTCTTTGGCATCATTGATAGAAAGTCTAAAACAATTGAACCATTTAGAGATGAAGAAAATATATTACATTTGAATGATGATTTTGAGTTGGAAGAAGATCATGCAATTACAAATGATAGTGCTTTTGAACAAGCGATTGAAGAATTAATGTTGGTTGAAGAAGCGGGTGAAGCCTTTGATAATGACGCGCTGTTGAGTGGAGACTTAACACCTGTATTTTTCGGTTCAGCTTTAGCTAACTTTGGTGTACAAAATTTCTTAAATGCATATGTTGATTTTGCGCCAATGCCAAATGCGAGACAAACAAAAGAAGAGGTTGAAGTAAGCCCGTTTGATGATTCATTTTCAGGATTTATCTTTAAAATTCAAGCCAACATGGACCCTAAACACCGTGATAGAATTGCCTTTATGCGTATCGTTAGTGGTGCATTTGAACGTGGTATGGATGTTACTTTGCAACGTACTAATAAAAAGCAAAAAATCACACGTTCAACGTCTTTTATGGCAGACGATAAAGAAACTGTGAATCATGCTGTAGCAGGCGATATCATTGGACTATACGATACTGGTAATTATCAAATTGGAGATACTTTAGTTGGTGGAAAACAAACCTACAGTTTCCAAGATTTACCACAATTTACGCCAGAAATTTTTATGAAAGTTTCTGCTAAAAACGTCATGAAACAGAAGCATTTCCATAAAGGTATTGAACAATTAGTACAAGAAGGTGCGATTCAATACTATAAAACATTACACACAAACCAAATTATTTTGGGTGCTGTTGGTCAGTTACAATTTGAAGTTTTCGAACATAGAATGAAAAACGAATATAATGTTGATGTTGTTATGGAGCCAGTAGGCCGTAAAATTGCACGTTGGATTGAAAATGAAGACCAAATTACAGATAAGATGAACACATCAAGATCGATTTTAGTGAAAGATAGATATGACGATTTAGTATTCTTATTTGAAAATGAATTTGCAACAAGATGGTTTGAAGAGAAATTCCCTGAAATTAAATTGTATAGTTTACTTTAATGGCTCAATTGTATAATCGAATTTGTTACTTTAAAAATAATTGTTTCGTTGAAGAAAAATAAATTGTATATTTTAAAAGAAAAAGGTATACTATGATGTATCAAATGAATAACCTATGGCATTCTGTCAGAGGGGAGTAACTTAAGAATCATGACCGTATAAATGATTCGACACTTTATCGTCATTACGAAGATATCTTCCGGTAAAGTGGGCAATTAAAATTGCTTAGTGAGACCTTTGCTATTTATTTAGCATAGGTCTTTTTGTTTGTACTTAACTTATTTATTTAAAGGAGTTGTACATGTTAATGGATCCAAGTTTGATCTTACCTTATTTATGGGTACTTGTCGTTTTAGTATTTTTAGAAGGCTTATTAGCAGCAGATAACGCGATTGTTATGGCTGTAATGGTTAAGCACTTACCACCCGAACAACGTAAAAAAGCTTTGTTTTACGGTTTGCTAGGTGCATTTGTATTTAGATTTTTAGCTTTATTCTTAATTAGTATTATCGCGAACTTTTGGTTTATTCAAGCTGCAGGAGCGGTTTACTTAATTTATATGTCAATCAAAAATCTGTGGCAGTTCTTTAAACACCCAGAAATTGAAAGTCCTGAAGCTGGAGATGATCATCATTATGATGAGTCTGGTGAAGAGATTAAAGCAAGTAACAAATCATTCTGGGGAACTGTGTTGAAAATAGAATTTGCAGATATCGCATTTGCCATTGATTCTATGCTTGCTGCTTTAGCTATTGCTGTAACACTTCCTAAAGTTGGTATTCACTTTGGTGGTATGGACTTAGGTCAGTTCGTAGTCATGTTCCTAGGTGGAATGATTGGTGTTATTCTAATGCGTTATGCAGCAACATGGTTCGTAGAGCTATTAAACAAATATCCAGGACTTGAAGGTGCAGCCTTCGCGATCGTTGGTTGGGTAGGTGTTAAATTAGTTGTCATGGTATTAGCTCACCCAGACATCGCTGTATTGCCTGAGCACTTCCCACATGGCGTATTATGGCAATCTATTTTCTGGACAGTACTAATTGGATTAGTAATTATCGGTTGGTTAGGTTCAGTTGTTAAAAATAAAAAATCGCATAAATAATTGATGTGAAGCGGACAATCTTAATTTAGTTTAAGGTTGTCCTTTTTCATTTAATTGAGTGATTTATGAAAAATGGATTTTGAAGAATGTGAATCAAAAGATGCGATATAGTATAAAGAAAATGTGCCTTTTATATTTAGCATTTTTTCAATAGAAATTATATAGATTTTAAAGCAAATTAGGTGTTAATGTGTCATAATGATAAGTGATTTTATTGAATGGAGTGGACATTAGTGGATATTGGTAAAAAACATGTAATTCCTAAAAGTCAGTACCGACGTAAACGTCGTGAATTCTTCCACAACGAAGACAGAGAAGAAAATTTAAATCAACATCAAGATAAACAAAATATAGATAATACAACATCAAAAAAAGCAGATAAGCAAATACATAAAGATTCAATTGATAAGCACGAACGATTTAAAAATAGTTTATCATCGCATTTAGAACAGAGAAACCGTGATGTTAATGAGAATAAAGCTGAAGAAAGTAAAAGTAATCAGGGTAGTAAGTCAACATATAATAGAGATCATTATTTAACAGACGATGTATCTAAAAAACAAAATTCATTAGATTCAGTGGACCAAGATACAGAGGAATCAAAATATTATGAGCAAAATTCTGAAGCGACTTTATCAACTAAATCAACCGATAAAGTAGAATCAACTGACATGAGAAAGCTAAGTTCAGATAAAAACAAAGTTGGTCATGAAGAGCAACATGTACTTTCCAAACCTTCAGAACATGATAAAGAGACTAGAATTGATTTTGAGTCTTCAAGAACTGATTCAGACAGCTCGATGCAGACAGAGAAAATAAAAAAAGACAGTTCAGATGGAAATAAAAGTAGTAATCTGAAATCTGAAGTAATATCAGACAAATCAAATTCAGTACCAATATTGTCGGAATCTGATGATGAAGTAAATAATCAGAAGCCATTAACTTTGCCGGAAGAACAGAAATTGAAAAGACAGCAAAGTCAAAATGAGCAAACAAAAACCTATACATATGGTGATAGCGAACAAAATGACAAGTCTAATCATGAAAATGATTTAAGTCATCATACACCATCGATAAGTGATGATAAAGATAACGTTATGAGAGAAGATCATATTGTTGACGATAATCCTGATAATGATATCAATACACCATCATTATCAAAAACAGATGACGATCGAAAACTTGATGAAAAAAATCATGTTGAAGATAAACATAAACAAAATGCAGACTCGTCTGAAACGGTGGGATATCAAAGTCAGTCAAGTGCATCTCATCGTAGCACTGAAAAAAGAAATATTGCTACTAATGACAATGATAAATTAAATGGTCAAAAACCAAATACAAAGACATCGGCAAATAATAATCAAAAAAAAGCTACATCAAAATTGAACAAAGGGCGCGCTACAAATAATAATTATAGTGACATTTTGAAAAAGTTTTGGATGATGTATTGGCCTAAATTAGTTATTCTAATGGGTATTATTATTCTAATTGTTATTTTGAATGCCATTTTTAATAATGTGAACAAAAATGATCGCATGAATGATAATAATGATACAGATGCTCAAAAATATACGACAACGATGAAAAATGCCAATAATACAGTTAAATCGGTCGTTACAGTTGAAAATGAAACATCAAAAGATTCATCATTACCTAAAGATAAAGCATCTCAAGACGAAGTAGGATCAGGTGTTGTATATAAAAAATCTGGAGATACGTTATACATTGTTACGAATGCACACGTTGTCGGTGATAAAGAAAATCAAAAAATAACTTTCTCGAATAATAAAAGTGTTGTTGGGAAAGTGCTTGGAAAAGATAAATGGTCAGATTTAGCTGTTGTTAAAGCGACTTCTTCAGACAGTTCAGTGAAAGAGATAGCTATTGGAGATTCAAATAATTTAGTGTTAGGAGAGCCAATATTAGTCGTAGGTAATCCACTTGGTGTAGACTTTAAAGGCACTGTGACAGAAGGTATTATTTCAGGTCTGAACAGAAATGTTCCTATTGATTTCGATAAAGATAATAAATATGATATGTTGATGAAAGCTTTCCAAATTGATGCATCAGTAAATCCAGGTAACTCGGGTGGTGCTGTCGTCAATAGAGAAGGAAAATTAATTGGTGTAGTTGTAGCTAAAATTAGTATGCCAAACGTTGAAAATATGTCATTTGCAATACCTGTTAATGAAGTACAAAAGATTGAAAAAGATTTAGAAACAAAAGGTAAAATTGACTATCCGGATGTAGGTGTTAAAATGAAGAATATTGCCAATCTAAATAGTTTTGAAAGACAAGCAGTTAAATTGCCAGGAAAAGTTAAGAATGGTGTTGTTGTAGATCAAGTTGACAACAATGGTTTAGCAGATCGATCTGGTCTGAAAAAAGGTGATGTAATTACTGAATTAGATGGCAAACTTTTAGAAGATGATTTACGCTTTAGGCAGATTATATTTAGTCATAAAGATGACTTGAAATCAATTACAGCGAAGATTTATAGAGATGGTAAAGAGAAAGAAATTAATATTAAACTAAAATAATGTTGAGGTGAACAACGTGTCAATTTTTAGCCAGTTTTTAAAAAGATCAAGCCCTCAACAAGGTATTGTATTGTACTATATCGTCGCAATTGTCGTTGCATTTTTATTATTAAACTTACCGTATGTTCATAAACCAGGTGTAGAAGTAAATCCAATTGACACATTGTTTGTTGCCGTATCCGGAATTAGTGTTACTGGATTGTCTCCGATAAGTATTGTCGATACCTATTCTACATTTGGACAATTAATTATCCTCGTGATATTAAATATTGGTGGAATTGGCGTCATGGCAATTGGTACGATGTTATGGGTGGTACTAGGTAAACATATTGGAATTAGAGAACGTCAGTTAATTATGTTAGATAATAACAAAAACACAATGAGTGGTACCGTCAAATTGATTATTGATATTGTAAAATCAATATTTGTAATCGAACTCGTAGGAGCCATGTTATTAGCATTTTACTTTTATCGAGATAATCCAGATTTAAAATATGCAATCATGCAAGGTGTTTTTGTTTCTATTTCTGCCACTACCAATGGTGGATTAGATATTACAGGTAAGTCATTAATTCCTTATGCACATGATTATTTTGTACAAGCGATAGTTATATTTTTAATAATTTTAGGATCAATCGGCTTCCCAGTGTTATTAGAAGTTAAAGCTTATATTCAAAATAGGGTTACTAATTTTAGATTTTCATTATTTACTAAAATTACGACATCAACATATTTATTCCTATTTATTGTTGGGGTATTAGCCATTCTATTATTTGAACATAACCATGCGTTCAAAGGATTAAGTTGGCATCAATCGTTATTCTATTCGCTGTTTCAATCAGCGACTACAAGAAGTGCGGGTCTTCAAACAATTGATGTGACAACACTAAGTGACCCTACGAATATTATCATGGGTATTTTAATGTTTATAGGTTCTTCGCCAAGTTCGGTTGGTGGCGGTATTCGTACAACAACTTTCGCTATTTTAATTTTGTTTTTAATTAACTTTAGTAATAATGCCGATAAAACATCCATTAAAGTTTACAATAGAGAAGTACACATTATGGATATTCAACGTTCATTTGCAGTATTTACAATGGCGACAATTTTAACATTTTTAGGAATGCTAATTATATCAGCTACTGAAAATGGTAAGCTTACATTTTTACAAGTATTTTTTGAAGTCATGTCTGCATTTGGAACTTGTGGACTATCGCTTGGTGTCACAAGTGATATTAGTGATATTTCCAAGGTCGTACTAATGGTACTCATGTTTATAGGACGTGTTGGCTTAATATCATTTATCATTATGATAGCAGGACGTCGAGAACCAGATAAATTCCATTATCCAAAAGAACGTATTCAAATAGGATAATATAATAGCAATCTAAGTTTAGTTAATGTAGATTTTAACTGGAACTTAGATTGCTTTTTTAGTTTGTATTTTTAACTTATTTTATAAGACGATTGGTTTTGAAAATGGTAAACTAGTAACAATGAGAGGTGTAACATGATGGAAAAAAATGAAAACATTAATGTAGAGATTTTAACTACGTCAGATATGCATAGTCATTTCTTAAATGGTGATTATGGTTCAAATATTTATAGAGCTGGTACTTATGTTAACCAAGTAAGAGCACAAAATCATCGCGTCATTTTATTAGATAGTGGCGGAAGTTTAGCTGGCTCGTTAGCGGCCTATTATTATGCTATTGTTGCACCTTATAAACGACATCCAATGATAAAGTTGATGAACAGAATGCATTATGATGCTAGCGGTGTGAGTCCAAGTGAATTCAAGTTTGGTTTATCATTTTTAACTCGTTCAATTGCATTGGCACGTTTTCCATGGTTATCAGCAAATATTGAATACAATGTTACTAAGGAGCCTTATTTTTCAACTCCATATTGTATTAAACATTTTGGTGACTTAAAAATTGCTATCGTAGGCGTCACAGCAGATGGTTTAATGGAAAATGAGTATTCTGAAATGGAGCAAGATGTATCTATTGAAAAGACATTAGTGGCATCAAAACGTTGGATTAGATATATCCATGAAGTTGAAGAGCCGGATTTTTTGATTGTAATTTATCATGGTGGATTGAATAAAATTAGTAATAGTACGAAAAATAAAAAGGCAAGTTCGAATGAAGCTGAAAAATTAATGGAAGAACTCGGTGTTATAGATTTAATGATTACAGCACATCAGCATCAAACAATAGTAGGTCAAGATCATGAAACGTATTATGTTCAGGCTGGTCAAGATGCAAAAGAGCTTGTACATCTCTCGATTAATTTTAAAAAGAGAACAACAACTTATGATGTTGAAAGCATTGATTCTAAAGTGATTGACTTAAATGAGTATGAAGAGGATCAAGAATTATTAGATTTAACATTCTATGATAGAAAGGCAGTGGCTTATTGGTCACAGGAAATCATAAGTGATAAAGGTTTGATGTTATCAGTAAATGGGTTACAAGATTTAGTCTGTCAAACACATCCATTTTCGCAATTATTACATGATGCAATTCACCTTGCATTTGATAATGATATAACATGTGTTCACGTGCCTATGAACGGAGAGAAGGGATTGAGTGGACAGATTCGAAACGAAGATTTGTATCATGCATACCCATATCCAGATAAGCCAATGGATATGACAATTAGTGGTCAAAATATCAAAGATATATTGGAGTATAGTTATTCATATTTAGATTTTGTTAATGAGCAATTAAGCTTAACAATTATTGATGAAACGTTATGTACAATGTGGCAAGGATTCAATTATGAGATTGATATGAATCAAGAACCTGGGCAACGAGTAATGTTAGATCAAATTGATTTGACTAAGAGTTATAGAGTTACAATGACTGACTATTGTTATCGTAACTACAAGAATTATTTAAAAAATGCTATTATACATGAATCATACGATGAAACAATGAGTACATTAATTGCAGAGAAGTTAAGAAATCCGAATTATCGTATTTCATGTAGTGATAATTTTGTAGTTAAAAACAGGTAAATATTGCTATGTAATAAATTAATTATAAGTTTAACAAGTATAAAAACCTTTCTTAGAAAAGATTATCTAGGAAAGGTTTTTAGAATTTTAAAATTGATATAAAAGAACAGTGAAATTCTCATTCATTATATATAAGTAAACAAAAAAGCTTAAATGGTATATACCATTTAAGCAAGTAACGGAAACGGAGGGATTCGAACCCTCGCGCCGCTTTCGCGACCTACACCCTTAGCAGGGGCGCCTCTTCAGCCAACTTGAGTACGTTTCCAATGGCTCCACAGGTAGGACTCGAACCTACGACCG